>UQFG01000012.1 GCA_900540175.1 uncultured Mollicutes bacterium
TAGTCAATTACATGATACAACTAACGGTATGTCTTTTCTATTGTTTATTGAGGGGAATCCTTAAAGAGGTTCTCTTTTTTTCTTTAAGTGTCAATTTTTATTTTACAACTTATAATTGTTGGTGCGCTTTATCAAAGTAAAGAATCAAAATGAATCCTATGCGTTTTTTCGAAAGATTGTTTCTTTGTTTGACTTACAAAGGAACAATCTTTTTTTATTGTAATCCTATATTGATTGTAGTGAACATATAACATTTGCTATAGAAACAGTCTGAAGCACTTATGACAAAATATATACCGATACTTATAAGCATGAAAGTGTTCCTAAAAGAACATTATAAATTTGAGAAATTAGAATCAATTGATAAATATCCATTGAATTTAAATGATAGCTTAACTAAATTCTATAAAAAAATATTATCTGTAATTAATTTAAATAATCTTACTACTGCAGGAAAGAGTAAAGATTTATACTGTGTTAGAAAAAAACTTTGAAAAGGTTATGCGCCTTGCGGATATTTTGGAATTTCTATTTGCTTCAAAATGGAAAGACAAGCTTGCGCTTAAGGGCGGAACGGCTATCAATTTATTTTATCGTGAACTCCCGAGGCTTTCAGTAGATATTGATTTGGACTATATCGGCGACACGAAAGAGGAAATGGAAAAAGACAAGGAAGAAATGTGGACTTTCTTGCAAATGGCATTATTCCAAAAGAATTATTCGTTTTCGCCGCAAAGTAAACGATATTTCGCTTTGGATTCCGCCGTTTTTCAATATATCAATAATGCGGGCAATCGAGATAATATCAAAATAGAAATAAACTATCTTGATAGAAAACACATCCTTCCGTTAAGCGATAAACCGATTAAAACTTTCGCCATTGAAAGCGACGTCAACGTAAAAGTTTTAAGCGCGTGCGAACTGTATGGAAGTAAACTTGCAGCACTTATAGGTCGTTGCAAGCCAAGAGATATTTACGACGTTTACGGTTTAATTGAAAGCGACATGATCAAAGACAAAGAAATGCTAAAAAAATGCACCATTTTTTATAACTGTATCGGTGGAGAGGCTAGTATTTGCGACGTTTCACTTGATATTTTAGACGGTGTTACGGATAGGGATATCAACAGACAATTAAAACCCATGCTTAACAAAAATGAGCGTTTCAAAAAAGACGTGGCAATCGCTTCAATAAAAGAATATTTACAAGCCTTACTTGTGCTTAGCGATAACGAAAAAGAATTTGTCAAAGAGTTTGCGAATAAAAACTATCGCCCCGAACTTTTATTTGACGATAAGGAAATTTTAAACCGTATCTTTTCGCACCCAATGGCATTGTGGCGAATTAAAGAAAATAACAATTAAAAATATGACGGAAATTCTCCTATATACTTAGGATAAAATCAAAGGGATTTGATCAAAACCGAAGGAGAAACGAATGGCCAAAAAAATATTTACGTCATATTTTTGGGATAAGGAAGAACATAAAAAGTGGGTAGCAAAATTAACCAATGATATGCATTCAAAAAGATGCTTTTGAAGCCACGTGTGATCCCATTCGTTGGGATGAAAACTAGACACAATGATAGTGGATGGTATTACCAAAAACGACAAAATAATTGTGGTTATTGCTGCAGATGATACATATAAAGCCGAAAATTGTATCGGTGGTGTTGGGAAAGAAACTAAACTTTGGCACACACGTTTTTTTAAAAATGATAAAAAGTATTGTTTCAATTTTAAGAGAAAAAACAAAAGTCCCTGCATACTTAGATTTTACTATTGGGAGTTATAATGATAATCTCAACGAATTTGCAATAGGATTATTATAATGAATAAAAAACTAAAAAAATTTATTGGAGGGTTTAAAGTGAGCGGTAAAAATATAAATTTATTTTTGATAGACGGAAAAGCGATCGGCAGAATGAAATGTACCATAGCCAATTGGACGGGGATTGCTTATAAAATTCCAAGAACGGAGATCGAACGAAGCCGCGATCGAAAAGACCTTAGCCAAAGTGGTGTTTACTTTCTTTTTGGAACCGATGAAGAAACAGAAAAACAAGTCGTTTATATCGGACAAGCAGGCATCAGAAAAAATGGAGAGGGTATACTAGGACGTCTTTTGGAACACAATCGCAGTATCGAAAAAGACTATTGGAATGAAGCGGTTGTATTTACTACCCAAAACGATTCCTTTGGTCCCACCGAAATCAGCTATCTTGAGCATACATTCTGCAATCTTGCCCGACAAGCGAACCGATACGAAGTTAAAAACGCGAATGATCCGACAAGCGGAAATATCACAGAGGAAAAAGAAAGCGAACTGGAAGAGTTTATTGATTATGCTAAGACGGTGATGGTTGTTTTTGGTCATAAGGTATTTGAACCGCTAATCGAAAAAAATAAAGATTGTTTTGATCAATCGGGACCGGAAAAAGAAGGTGTTGAATTGTTTTGTCATGAACGAAACATTGCTGCTAGTTGCATTAGAACAACAGAAGGTTTTGTATTGATAAAAGGTAGTTTATTGGCCTTGGCGCCGACCAAAAGCTGCCCTCAAAGTATCAAGAAAAAACGAGATCAATATGCCAATAAAATTGATGAAAAAGGAGAATTGTTAGAAGATATCTTATTTGATAGTCCTTCCGGGGCCATCTGTTTTGCCACATTCTCCAGTCGAAACGGATATACTTCTTGGAAAACAAGAGAGGGTGTTTTGTTGAAAGATTTACTGAAACAGTAAAAGCCGATTGAAACAAACGGTATTGTTTTGAAAGTAAGAAAAACCAATGAAAGAAGGAGAAGAGAGAAGATGAAGTATGTTGAATTGGGAAATACGGGAATAAAGGTTTCCAAAATCTGCATCGGCGGAATGTCTTTTGGAGAAGCGTCCAGTGATTTTCATGAATGGATATTAAATCAAGAACAAACAACGGCCATGATCAAACGGGCATGGGAATTGGGTGTTAATTTCATAGATACCGCAAATACGTATGCCCATGGGACAAGTGAGATTTTCATCGGGAATGCGTTGAAAGAATTAGGAATCCCAAGAGATCAGATCATCATTGCCTCCAAGGTGTATTTTAATGAAGGAAAACTGTCGAAAAAAGCCATTCTAAGAGAAATCGATGCGACTTTGAAACGACTTCAAACCGATTATTTGGATCTTTATCAAATCCATCGGTTTGATTACGATACACCGATTGAAGAAACCATGGAAGTCTTAAATGAATTGGTTCAATCGAAAAAAGTACGGGCAATCGGTGCTTCGGCGATGTTCGGTTATCAATTTCATAATATGCAGGAAGTGGCGTTAAAAAACGGCTGGACGTTATTCAGCACCATGCAAAATCACTATAACCTACTTTATCGGGAAGACGAACGGGAATTGATTCCGATTTGCAACCAATACGGCGTCTCCCTAATTCCTTATTCGCCGCTTGCCGGAGGACACTTGACCCATTTGGCTTGGCAAAGCGATTCCAAGCGATCTTTAACCGACCGAACGTTAAGAAGTAAGTATGACCATGCCAAAGAAAATGATCTATTGATTATCGAAAGAGTCAGCGAACTTGCCCAAAAATATCAAGTATCCATGGCCCAAATCGCGCTTGCCTGGTTATTTAAAAAAGGAATTGCCTCGGCCATCGTCGGAGCAACCAAGATCAACCATTTTGAAGATGCGGTTCAAGCAGTGGATTTAAATCTATCGGATGAAGATGCCTCCTATTTGGAAGAATTGTACGCTCCTCATGAAATTGTCGGGGCACTTTATCAAAGTAAAGAATCAAAATAATTTATAGCGTTTTTTCGAAAGATTGTTTCTTTGTTCAACTTACAAAGGAACAATCTTTTTTATTGTAAAAAAGAAAAATAGTTGAAAAAAGTTCAAAATCGTACTATAATTAAAGTACGAAACAGAACTTTTAACAGAAGGGAGACAACCGATGGATGCCAAACTGTTTTTTTACGAATTGGGAAAAGTAATCTATCATATCGATGCCGTGTATGATGATTTTGCCAAACAAAGCGGTGTTGCCCCGACGCTTCTTTGGATTTTGTATGCGTTAAATGACGGCCGTTCGCATACGCAAAAAGAGATTTGTCAGGACTGGGAATTACCGAAAAGTACCGTCAATACCATCATAACGGAACTGAAACAACACGGCTATCTTGTGCTTCGGCCGATCAAAGGAAAAAGAAGAGAAATGACGATTCTGTTGACGAAAGACGGGCGAAATTATGCGAATTTGTTGTTAGATGGAATTTATAAAAAAGAAGCGGAAGTTTTTCAGTCGTTATCAACAGAAGATCAAAACGTTTTAATTTATTTAAAGAAAACGGTAGACTTATTAAAGAGGTGAGAACAATGAAAATAACGGTTTTACTGGGAAGTCCGCATAAAAACGGATCCTCCAATACTTTAGCCAATGAATTCATCAAAGGAGCCAAAGAAAACGGGCATGATGTCGTTGTTTTGGATGTTGCGCATATGAAAATCCATCCTTGTTTGGGCTGTGATGTATGCAAAATGAACGGAAGATGCGTGCATAAAGACGACAATCTTACCGTACGGGATGCTCTTTTACAAACGGATCTGGCGGTTTTTGTAACGCCCATTTATTATTTCGGTATGAGTGCGCAATTAAAAGCGGTCATCGATCGTTTTTACAGTTACACCATGCGCCTTTCGGAAAAGAGGCTGAAAACAATTTTGATTACAGCCGCTTGGGATACCGATCCGGATGTCATGCCGTATACGGCCGAACATTACAAGAAAATCTGTCGGTATATGAATTTCGAGAATGTAGGGATGGTTTTGGGAACCGGTTGCGGAAATCCTGCCATGACCAAAGCCAGTCCTCATATGAAAGAAGCCTATTTGCTCGGCAAATCAATCTAAATTGAGAATCGAAAGGAAAAGAAGTATGTTCAATCAAAAATTAACACTGTATAATGGGGTGAAAATCCCTCAGTTGGGTTTGGGTACATGGTTTATAGACGATAAGGATGCCGCCGATGCCGTTTTAAATGCCCTTCAAATCGGTTATCGTCATATCGATACGGCCGAAGCGTACGGAAACGAACGTGGAGTCGGAGAAGGAATCCGTCGGTCGGGTATTAAAAGAGAAGAGATCTTTTTACAGACGAAATTACACGCGGAAGTGAAAACGTACGAAGAAGCCGTTTCGGAAATCGAGCGTTCCTTCGAAAAATTGGGTGTGGATTATATTGATTTGATGATCATTCATGCTCCGCAGCCTTGGCAGAACTTCCGAGACGGGAATCATTACGAATCCGGTAATTTGGCAGCCTGGAAAGCCCTATCCGACTATTACAAAGCCGGTAAAATCAAAGCCATCGGTGTTTCCAATTTCGAAAAAGAAGATTTGGACAATTTAATTAAAAATTCGGATATCAAACCGATGGTCAATCAGATTTTGTGCCATATTTCCAATACCGATTTCGATTTGATCGACTACTGTAAACAGAATGAGATTGTAGTGGAAGCCTATTCGCCGATCGCTCACGGCGTGTTGTTGGAAAACAAAGAAATTCAAACGATGGCGGAAAAATACAACGTTTCCATCCCGCAACTTTGTATCCGTTATACGCTGCAATTGGGACTGGTTTCTTTACCGAAAACAGCCAATCCTTTGCATATGAAAAGCAATGCTTCCGTTGATTTTGAAATCTGCGAAGAAGATATGAAAACGTTGTGTGAAATCGATAAAATCCACAGTTACGGCGAATTTATGGCTTTCCCTTGTTATTCCAAACAAGTCTGATTGGAGAAGGTATATATGAAAAGAAAAATTCAAATGGTCGTTTGTTCTGTTTTGGCTTTGTTTTTGTTCGGTTGTAAAACGAATTCAAATGATCCGATTTCAAGTAGCGATGCGGTTTTGGTTGCTTATTTTTCCGCAACCGGCACGACCGAAAGCGTCGCGGAAAAAATTTCTCTTTCCATAGGAGCTACGTTGTATGAAATCGTACCGATGATTCCTTATACGACAGAAGATTTAAATTACAACAACAGCAACAGTCGAACCAGCCAAGAACAAAACGATCCGACCTGTCGGCCGGAAATAAACGGCCCTCTTTTGGATATGGCCGAATACGATGTTGTTTTGATCGGCTATCCAATTTGGTGGGGTGAAGCACCTAAAATCATCTATACTTTTTTGGAATCGTATGATTTTTCCGGAAAAACCATTCTCCCGTTTTGCACATCCGGAAGCAGCGGGATCGGTTTGAGTGCGCAACATTTGGCATCTTCGACCGATGGAGCCAATTGGCGTGAAGGAAGACGATTTTCCGGTAACGTCACGCAAAGTGTCATCGATGATTATTTGAAAGAATTCGAAAGAAGGAGATAACAAATGAAAGTAAAACAAACGGCAGGTAGAAAAGAACTGGGGCAATTCGCCCCTCAGTTTGCAGCCTTAAACGACGATGTTTTATTCGGTGAGGTTTGGTCGGGCGATGAAATCTCGTTGCGGGAACGTTCGATCATTACCGTAATTGCCTTGATGGCGCAAGGCCTTGTCGATGCCTCTTTCAAATACCATTTGGAAAATGCCAAAAACAATGGGATTACCAGAGAAGAAATCGCCGCGATTTTAACCCATGCCGCTTTTTATGCCGGGTGGCCCAAAGCATGGGCCGCGTTTCGAATGGCCGTCGAGGTATGGAATAAGAACGATTCAAGCAGTGAAAAAGCCGCCCATGCCGCTCAAATGGTTTTTCCGATCGGAGATGCCAACTGTCAATTTGCAAAGTATTTTATCGGTCAAAGTTATCTAGCCCCGATTTCCGTTCGGCAAGTTTCGATCTTCAATGTGACGTTTGAACCTCGATGTCGGAACAATTGGCATATTCATCATGCCAAAGAAGGCGGCGGACAAATTTTGATCTGTGTAGCTGGAAAAGGCTATTACCAGGAATGGGGAAAGCCGGCTCAACCTCTTCAAGCAGGCGACATCGTTCATATTCCGTCCGGCGTCAAGCATTGGCACGGTGCCAAGAAAGATTCGTGGTTTTCTCATTTGGCAGTAGAAGTGCCGGCGGTAGAGGGAACGACGGAATGGTTGGAAGAAGTCAGTGACGAACATTACAACCAACTTCAATAGAAAAACATTGATTTGTTAAGTTTAAAAAAGGATTGCGGTAATTCGGATGAAGAAACGAAAACAGTTTTTTCATCCAGGCTGATCTTTTTACTTTTTGGAAGAAGTAGAGAGAATTTACATTCGATTCCAATCGATAAAACAAAAAAATGTCCGAAGAACAGGGAAGAAAACGCTGTTTTTCGGACGTTTTTTATTGGGGCATGCTTAACTCGGGTTGTACGGTTTTCTTTCTGACATAAAAAAACAGATAAAGGGCGCAAAAGACATCGATAACAAAAAGGAATTCCAAAATACCGAAACGGATCGTCTGCCGAATGGTCAACTGATGGGAACGCATGGTTTTGTAAAGGGAAACGGCGGCAATGCTTCCGCTCATGCCAATGCACCATAAATCATAGAGGATAAAAACGAAGACAACCATGGTTCCCCAAACGGAAATAAGAAAGATCAAACTTAAGATAAAAATAATCAGATAAGCGGGGATATGACAAAGTTTAATAATGAGATTCAAGGTCAGTAAAGATTTTCCACTGCGATTTGAAAAAAACAGTTTGAGGCATAAAAGAACGGTAAGAAAACTACATAGGATGGCTATAATTGCCAATGCAGCCAACAAAAGATAGCCGTTGTTATGAAAAACCGTGTCCATCAAAAAACCGCTGTAAAGACAGTAAAGTGCGAGAAAGAGTGTGTAAGGAAACACAATAACGGCGAAGATAAGAAAGAGATTGGTAAGCGAAAACTTTTTCTTTTTCATTTTTATATCCTCGATTGTTTTTATTGATTAAATTCTATCACTTTAAAAAGAAAGTGTCAAATTAAACAAATTTTATTTAAATGGACTCTTTTTAAGGGAATTCTTCCAAACGCTTTACTTTTCAAAGCGACTGAAAAATGGTATAATGACAACCTAAAGGAGATGAAGAAGATGGTGATTACTTTTGAAAAAGTATCGTTTCGCTATATCGAAAAAAAACTATTGAACGAAGCGTCTTTTTCGTTTACGGATCAAGATAAAATCGGTGTTGTCGGAAAAAACGGTTGTGGAAAATCGACGTTATTGAAACTGATTTGGGAAGAAGAAAAACCGATATCCGGTAAAATCATAAAAAGCGGCGGCATTCGGTTCGGTATTTTACCGCAACAACCTGTTTTTTCAAAAGGACGAACGATTTTAGAAGAAGTCATGCGTCATTCTACTTCCCAAAACCCGATTCTTCCGTATGAAGCCAAATCCATTCTTACCAAATTAGGACTGACGGATTTATCGGTTTTGACCGATGTATTAAGCGGCGGAGAAGCCAAACGCTTGGCTTTGGCGATCGTTTTGGTCACTCCCTGCGATTTTTTACTGTTGGATGAGCCGACCAACCATTTGGATAACGGCATGATCGAATGGCTTGAGAAATATTTACAAAAATGGAAAAAGGGACTGCTGATGGTAACGCACGATCGGTATTTTTTACAGCGCGTTTGTCATAAAATCATGGAACTGGAAAACGGAAAGACGTATCTTTATGAAATGGGATTCGACGCTTTTTTGGAAGAAAAAGCCAGACGATTGGAAAATACGGAAAAAGCGAATAAAAAATTAAAACAGATTCTTTTAGCGGAAAAAGAATGGATCAACCGCGGTGTGGAAGCCAGAAGAACCAAATCCAAAAAACGGTTGGAACGCTTTGAACAACTCTCGAAAATCGAATTTAAAGAAGAAAAACAGATGGCCTTTTCTTCTTTGACAACTTATCTTGGGAAAAAACTGATTGAAATCAAAAACGGTCAAAAGCGCTACGGAAATAAAATTTTGTTTCGGGATTTTTCTTTTTCTTTGCAGCGAAGCGACATCATCGGCGTTGTCGGCGCCAACGGAGCAGGCAAATCGACGTTTTTTAAGATTTTGATGCAGCAAGAACCGCTGGATAGCGGAGAATTGATTTTAGGAGAAACGCTGAAAATCGGTTATTTTTCCCAACATCTTGACTTGATCGATCCGGAAATCCGCGTGATGGACTATATTGACGATCAATGGGTGGAAACATTGGAAGGGAGCATATCGGCTTCTGAATTATTGGAACGCTTTTTGTTTGATAAAACGCTGCAATATTCGAAAGTGAAAATGCTATCCGGCGGCGAAAAGCGTCGCCTGCAGTTGGTCAAGGTACTGATCGGACAACCGAATGTGTTGATTTTAGATGAACCGACCAATGATTTGGATATTTATACGATGGAGATTTTGGAAGATTTTTTATTGAATTTCAAGGGTCCGATTTTACTTGTCAGCCACGATCGGTACTTTTTGGATAAAGTCTGCAATCAGTTGCTGGTTTTCGAAAACGCTACGATAGCGATGCACAGCGAAAGTTTCAGTGAATTTCTGATGAAGGAAAAAACGGAATTTTTCAAAAAAGAAACAAAAAAGCCGGTTGTAAAAAATAAGATGCCGGCATCGTTGCGGAATGAATACCAACAGATTCAGCAGCAAATCACGCACTTAGAAGAGGAAATCAACGATCTACAAGAACAAATCGCTTCTCAAACGACGGATTTTCATAAGATTATGGAACTTCAAAGTGCGCTTGATGAGAAACAAAAGACCAACGATCGTCTGATCGAACGGTATGTTGAGTTGGAAGAAATCAAAAATCAGTATCCCTCGTAAGACGAATTTGACTTGCCTATGGATTTTGGATGAGGATTTGGAGTATAATAAAGTAAAATTGTAAAAAGAAAGGACGATTTACGATGTTTCAATCAACGTATGTTTCGGCGGTTTATGCCGATCTTAAAAACAAATATCCGTTTGAAAAAGAATTTTTACAGGCGGCCGAAGAAATTTTATTTTCTTTGGAACCGTATGTTTTAACCCATCCGGAAATCGAAAAAGAAAAAATCTTAGAACGTTTCGTGGAACCGGAACGACTGATCAGTTTTCGTGTTTGTTGGGTGGACGATCAAAATCAAGTTCAAGTCAATCGCGGTTTCCGTGTTCAGTATAATTCGGCGATTGGTCCGTATAAGGGTGGGCTTCGTTTTCATCCGAGCGTCACGCCGTCGATCATTAAATTTCTGGGTTTGGAACAGGTTTTGAAAAATTCGCTTACTTCTTTGCCGATGGGCGGCGGAAAAGGCGGCAGCGATTTTGATCCGAAAGGAAAAAGCGACCGGGAAATCATGGCATTTTGTCAGTCTTTTATGACGGAACTTTATCGTCACATCGGTCCGGATACGGATGTTCCTGCCGGAGATATCGGTGTGGGAGCGCGGGAAATCGGCTATTTATATGGTCAGTATAAACGAATTTGCAATGAATCGGTCGGTGTTTTGACCGGAAAAGGTTTGACTTACGGCGGTTCGTTGGTTCGTAAAGAAGCGACCGGCTACGGCTTATGCTATTTTACGGAAGAAGCGTTGAAAACCTATTTGGGTAAGTCTTTTGCGGGAAGCAAGGTTGTTATTTCCGGTAGCGGAAACGTGGCGATTTACGCTTGTGAAAAAGCTCGGCAGTTGGGGGCAACCGTCGTCGCCATGTCGGATTCAAGTGGCTACATCTACGATCCAAATGGTATTGATTTAGATTGTATCAAGCGTTTAAAAGAAGTGGAACGTAAACGTATTTTTGAATATACGTTGACGCATCCACTGTCCCGTTTCGGTAAAAATCCGAAAGAAATTTGGTCGATTCCATGCGATATCGCCTTACCGTGTGCCACCCAAAACGAACTGGATTTGGAAGCGGCCCAATGGTTGCATCAAAACGGCGTGATGGCGGTTTGCGAAGGGGCGAATATGCCGTGTACGAACGAAGCCGCGCGTTATTTCATCGACCAAAAGATCATCTACGGTCCCGGAAAAGCGGCCAATGCCGGCGGAGTAGCCACATCGGGTCTTGAAATGGCTCAAAATTCGGCGAGAATGAGTTGGGATTTTGACGAAGTGGATCGACGGTTAAAAGCGATCATGATCAAAATTTTTACGAATGTTTACCAAACGGCCCTTCAAAACGGAAATCCCTACGATACGATGATGGGGGCCAATATTGCGGGTTTCGAAAAAGTATGCAAAGCGATGCTGGCCCAAGGAATTTGTTAAAGGGAGGAAATAAGCGATGTTAGAATATTGTTTTGATACGCAGTTATTGATTGCGGGAAAAAATTTAGACGAAGATGAAATCATCAAGTTCATCACCGAAACCATTCCGGGCGATTGTTTATTGGTTGTCGGAGACGATGAATTGATCAAAATCCATTTTCATACCAATACACCTTGGAAAGTATTGGAATATGCCTCTACGTTAGGTGATATTCATGATATCGTCATCGAAAATATGCAGCGGCAGGCCAATGGTTTAAAAGGGTAAAAAGCATAGCAATATGCTTTTTTTGTTTGTAGGGAATCGATTTTCGAAAAATACGTTTTTTTCTTTGCCAACGGAGTGCAAATTTGTTAAAAATGTAGAAGGATAGCCATTTATAACAGAAAAAAGTCTGTTTTTATAAAAAAAATGTCCGTTTTTTTGTTTAATTTTTACACAATTTTGACTGATTATGCTTTATAATAGAGATGTTGGAGGGAAAAGTATGAAAAAAATAGGAAATTTAAAGCACGCTACCAAAATATTAAAAGATAATTTGCTCAAAATAGCCTATGTGAATTTAACGAATGATTATTTGAAAGAACTGCATTTGGCAAACAACATCGCCTCAAGCGGCGACGAACATCATTTTTCCAAATGGACACAGAAAATGATTCGAAGCAAATACGTGTTTATGGAAGATATGGATTCGTATAGTTATCATTTGGATTTAAAGCGCTTAAGGACATATTTTGAAACCAATCAGAAAATGTCGTTTCGGTATCGACAGTTGATTAACAGCCAGTACCGTTTTGTCTGCTTACAGTTGATCAAGGCGGAAAATTATCGCCCCGGTGCGGAATATTTGTATTTGTATATCAACGATATCAATGATATTCAAAGTAAAGAAAACGAGGAGTTGGTTCGACTTAGAAGAGATACGCAAGCCGCCGAAGATGCCAATCGCAGCAAGAGTGAATTTTTATCGCGGATGAGTCATGATATCAGAAATCCTTTGAATGTCATTATGGGTCTGCTTTCTTTATGTAAGACGAATATTCATCAGGAAGATAAATTGTTGGAGTACATCGAGCGGATGAATCATTCGGCGGAATTCTTACTATCTTTGATCAACGATGCGCTAGATGTATCCAAAATCGAAAGTCGAAAACTTTATTTAAAGTATGTCAATTTTAAATTGGACGATTTTATCGAACAGATCGCCCAGAATATGGAAACGGCCAATGTCGGTCAGAAAATCATCGTTTCCTGTGATTTGATTCATCCCAATGTCTTGGCGGATAAAGATCGAATCCAGCAGATCATCAATAATTTGCTGTCCAATTCCTGCAAATACGTTTTGGATAAATCGATTCCCATCGAAGTTCACGTAAAAGAACATCAAATCGATCAGGATACGTCAAACTACCGTTTCGATATCATCGATCACGGAATGGGGATGAGCAAAGAGATTTTATCGAAATTGTTTGTCCCTTATGAACGCGGGGTAGACAGCCGAATCAACAAGATTCAAGGATTCGGACTGGGGATGAGTATCTGCAAAAGTTTGATCGAACTGATGAACGGAACGATTCATGTTCAGTCCAAAGAAGAAATGGGAACGACGATGACGGTTTATTTGCCACTCAAGCATTCCAAAGAATGCATTGTGGAAAATCCTGTGCCATTAAATAAAGAACTCTTAAAAGATAAATATGTCTTGGTTGCGGAAGATTATCCGATCAACCGCATGATCTTGGAAGAATTTTTAAAATCGGCGGCGATTCGCTGTGATTTTGCCTGTGACGGAAAAGAAGCGTTGAAACAGTTTGAAGAAAATCATTACGATGCGATTTTAATGGATATCCAAATGCCGAATATGGATGGATACGAGGCTACCAAAAGCATCCGTCAAAAAGATCGGAAGATTCCGATTATCGCCATATCGGCGGATGCGTTTAACGAAGATGTCGTCAAAATGGTGGAATGCGGGATGAACGATCATATTTCCAAGCCGATCGAACAGAACAAATTGTTAAGTGTTTTGACGAAGTATATCTAAATTGATTGTATTTTTCGCAAATTTGTAATACAATAACAGTAAGGCGGGTGATCTTATGATCAAATATCTAAACTGCGATTGTATCAGTTCGAAATGTTCGGCCATTGTCAATCAGGTAAACCTGTCCGGGAATATGGATTTTCAATCCGGAATGGAATTTTCGATTCGTTTTCCGAAAATGTATCAAGATTATCTAAATCGTTACCGGGAAAACCGTTTGGAACTGCATCAAAGTTATCTGTTTGAAGAAGACGGTCAAAAAATTATCAATATGGTTTGTTATGATTCGTATGCCTTTCCTACGACCATGACGACGGTGGAAAAAGCTTTGAAGTATTTCGTGAAGAATTACAAAGAATTTCACATCCATGAAGTTGCTTTCCCGCTGCTTGGATGTGATGAGGATGGGTTGAGAATGGTAAATATTTTGCCGCTCATGGAAAAATATTTAAAACCGCTGCCGATCGATTGTTATATTTGTTTTGATGTGGAAGGTCCGTCCAATCTCGAATTTCAGATGATTCAGGCCTTTCAGGACGATGATTTTAAGCATCTTAAAACGTATGCCGAGTTAGACGATATTCAAATCGCTTCGTTGGAAAATATTCGCCACCGCATAATCCGGTTTGAAGAAATCTATCATTTGGATGGAATGAATGCGGAAAGTTATCGCCGGATTTATCGTTATTTTTATACGGGAGAATACAAAAAGCATCATCCGTATCGTCAAGCGTCTTTTTTCGATTGATTTTTGAATTTTGCTTGAATTAGGCATTAACTCATGATATAATTATAGATAGTTTAAAGGAAGAGAGGCGAAAACCTCTCTTATTTATTTGAATGGAGGGGAGTAAAATGGATTTAGAAGCCGTGAAACAATTATTCAATCCTTATTTGGAGGAACACAAGTTATCTTTAGAGGAGATCGGTTTCGTCAAAGAATCGGGTTATCTCATTTTGCGACTTACGGTCGATCGACCCGGCGGAATCGATTTGGATACGCTGGCCGCTTGCAATGAATTCCTTTCTGCGGAACTTGAAAAAATCGATGGGGATATGCCGGAATATATGCTGGAAGTTTCTTCACCGGGCGCGGAAAAACCGCTGAAATCGTTAGAAGAAGTTTGCCGCCATGTTCATGATTATATTCATATCGAACTGGAAAACGCAATTTACGAAGGAACATTGGAAAAAGTTGAAAACGATTCTTTGGAAGTTCGTTACAATGCCAAAGGACAATTCAGAAAAATCCTTATCCCTTACGATCAAATCAAGTTAATCAGACTTGCGGTTAAAATATAAATTTGAAGGAGAAATGAGAAAATGATCAATAAAGATTTTTTCAAAATGGCGGAAGAAGATGCTAAGGAACGGGGATTTGCCGTTGAAGAAGTTTTGGCTTGTATGGAAAAAGCTTTAATCGGGGCTTTTAAAAAAGAGCACGGCAATACGTCTTGCAAAGTGGAATTCAAACCGGAAAAAAACGAAATACTGCTTTATTCGGTTCATCAGGTTGTCGAAGACGAACCGCTTGAAACAGAAGAAAATACCGGTGAGGGTGAAGATGAAAATGCCGTAAAAAAACAGGAATGCGACTACGCGCCGATGCGGCTATCGGAAGCGAAAAAAATCAAATCCTCTTACAAAGTCGGCGATCTTGTCTTTCAACAGGAAAATTTAAGAACGTACAGTCGGACGACGATCTTAACGGCCGGAAATGTCTATAAACAAGGTGTACGTCAATTAGAACGCGACAAAGCCTATGTTTACTTCAAAGAACTCGAAAACGAAATGATCAGTGCCGAAGTATCCAATATCGGCGATCGGTTCGTCACTTTAAAATTGGGGCATAATGTGACCAGTTTGCTGCCGGTAGCCGAACTGTTGGTCAACGATCATTTGAAAATCGGCGATTTTGTCCGGGTTTATGTGAAGAAAGTAGAACAGACGACCAGAGAACCGAAAGTCATTGTTTCCAGAAACGAACGCAATTTGGTAACAAGATTAATGGAAAACTATATTCCGGAAATCAAAAGCGGTATTATTGAAATCAAAGGCATCGCCAGAGATCCCGGCGATCGGTGTAAAATCGCGCTTTTTTCCAACGATCCGAAAGTGGATGCGATCGGTTCGTGTGTCGGTGAAGGCGGCAGTCGGATAAGGGAAATCGTCGATGCGTTAAACGGAGAAAAAGTGGATTTGTACAAGTGGAGCGACGATCCGGAAGAATTGATTGCCAACTCGTTACAACCGGCATCGGTTACGAGGGTTTTGAACGTCGATGTTAAAAATAAGACGTCGCAGGTCGTTGTTCCGGATGACCATTTATCACTTGCCATCGGTAAATCGGGTCAAAACGTTCGGCTTGCGGTACAATCGTGCGGTTGGAAAATCGATATCATGCCGACTTCGGAAGCCTATGAAAAAGGATTAATCAATATTTTGGGACTGGATTAACATGAAAGAAAGAAAATTGATTTTAAGAACGTGTGTCGTATCCAAAGAGGTTTGCGAGAAAAAAGATTTATTTCGTATTGTTCGAACACCGGAAAAAGAAGTGGTTGTGGACTTAAAGGGAAAGCAAAACGGTCGCGGGGCATATCTTAAAAAAGATGCCGCTGTGATTATGCTCGCCAAGAAAAATAAAATACTGGATAAAAAACTGGAAATCGACGTTCCGGATACGATCTATGAAGAACTGCTCGGGTATTTAAAATAATGGATCGCAGGTTAAGTAATTTAGGATTGTGTCAACGGGCATCGGGATTGATTTCCGGAGAAGAATTGGTTTTGGAAGGCTTGCGTTCCAACCGGATTTTCTACATTTTTTTGGCATCCGATGCATCGGAAAATACAAAAAAAAGAATACTAGATAAAGCCAAGTTTTATCATGTGGAGGTGGATGAAAGCTACTCCTGTAATCAGTTGTCGCAGGCAATCGGAAAAGAAAACCGTATGACAATCGGGATTACAAATCCAGGCTTTCTGAAAATTTTAAAGAAATAGGGTGATTTTGTGGCGAAAAAAAATACTAAATTCGAAAAGCGTACTTCCAATATTCCTGTACAGAAAAAAAGTACTCCGCTTCCTTCTGGGGAGAAAGTTTTGATCTACAAAGACGGGATGACCGTTGCAGAGGTCGCAAGCGGAATGGGGAAAACCAATGCGCAAATCATAATGAAGTTGATGCAGGCCGGCATTGTCGCAAATCAAAATCAAACCATCGATCGGGAAACCATCGAATTGGTTGCGCTTGAATTCGGTTATTCGTTAAAAGACGAACTGATTACGGATGCCACACGTTTTGATGAAATCGTCATCGAAGATCAGGAAGAAGATCTTGTTTCAAGACCGCCGGTTGTGACGATTATGGGTCATGTCGATCACGGTAAAACCACACTTTTGGATACCATCCGCAATTCGCGTGTCGTTCATGGCGAAGCGGGCGGAATTACGCAACATATCGGTGCTTATCAAGTTCAAAAAGGCGGTTTTTCCATTACGTTTATCGATACGCCGGGTCATGCCGCTTTTACACAGATGCGGGCAAGAGGAGCACAGATTACCGATATTGTCATTTTGGTTGTCGCAGCGGATGACGGTGTCATGCCGCAGACGGAAGAGGCGATTGCCCATGCCAAAGCAGCCGGCTGTCCGATTATCGTTGCCGTTAATAAAATCGATAAGCCGACGGCCAATCCGGATCGGGTTATGGAAGAACTTTCGCACTTTGGTTTGATTCCGGAAGCATGGGGCGGCGATACGATTTTCGTTCCGATTTCCGCTTTGAAAGGAACCGGTGTCGATCAATTACTGGAAATGGTGCAATTGGTTGCCGAAATGAAAGATTTAAAAGCCAATCCGAATCGGTTGGCAATGGGTTCGGTAATCGAGGCCCAATTGGATAAAGGAAGAGGACCGATTGCCACGTTCTTGGTTCAAAACGGAACGCTTAAAGTCGGCGATATTGTGGTATGCGGCGATACATGGGGAAGAATTCGGACGATGGAAGACGACCGCAATACGCGTTTTTCATCGGTTACGCCGTCGATGGCGGTGGCGATTACCGGTTTGAATGCGGTTCCTTTGGCGGGTGATAAATTCATGGTCTTTACCGATGAAAAACAAGCCAGAGACATTGCCTCGGCAAGAGCCACCCGGACTAAAAATGCCGAAGCGGCTCAGCGGAAACCCACTTCTTTGGAAGATTTGTTCAAGAAAACGGATGAAACCGGAGAAAAAGAATTGAATTTGATCATCAAAGCCGATGTTCAAGGATCTGTTGAAGCCTTACGAGCGTCTTTGGAAAAAATCAATGTCGAAGATCTGAAAGTCAATATCATCCGTTCGACCGTCGGTACAATCACCGATACTGACGTTTCCTTAGCGGAAGCATCTCATGCCATTATCATTGGTTTCAATGTAAGACCGATGGCTTCCGTGCGTAATGAAGCGGCAACCAAAGGCGTTGAAATTCGCCTTTATAACATCATTTACAATGTTTTAAACGATATTGAAGCGGCGTTAAAAGGCATGCTGGATCCGGAATTTGAAGAAGTTGTGATCGGTCAGGCCGAAGTTCGGACGATTTTCAAACTTTCCAAAGTCGGAACCATTGCGGGTTGTTACGTAACCGACGGCGTGATCGAACGGGCATCGCTGGTTCGTGTTTTAAGAAACGGTGTGGTGATTTTCGAAGGAAAGATCGCTTCTTTGAAACGGTTTAAAGATGACGCCAAAGAAGTAAAACAAGGCTTTGAATGTGGCATTACCATCGAAAATTACAATGATATCAAAGAAGGCGATATCATTGAGGCATCGGTCATGAAGGAGGTTCCAAGGCAATGAGCTTAAGTATTCAGCGGTTGGAATCGTTGGCATTGCGGGAATTATCCTTGATTTTAAGGAAAGATGCCAAAAATCATTATCTTTCCAATCTGACCGTTACGGAGGTTCGGATTACCAATGATTTATCTTATATGACCATCTATTACACGTTTTATTCCGGTAAAGTGGAAAACTACGAAAAAGCATTGCAGGACTGCAAAGGTTATTTGCGCAGCGAACTTGCGAAAAAACTCAAAGCCAGAAAAATGCCCGAGTTACTGTTTAAGCATGACGAGGCATTGGAATACGGCAATCATATCAGCGATTTGATCGCTCAACTACATCAAAAAAAAGAACAATAAAAAAAGAATACGGCAATCGTATTCTATCTTTTAGTAAGGTAAAATCGGATAAGGTTGCGGCATAACGGGGTAACTTGGATAATACGGATAGGGTTGCATCTGCATCGGCGGGTAATACGGCATATTGTTTTTGCTGGTGTTGCTAGCAATATATCCGAATGGGAATCCCACGGCGGCCCCGACTAAAAGCGGAAGCAAAAGCCCTCGGTTATCATCGCCACGAAAATAGGGATAGTTCGGCGCCATATAATTCATTTTTTAACCTCCTCTGATTTTATTTTATGTCGAACAACAAAAAATGCGAATAGAAACGGATAAGGAAGTAGATAAAATGGCATGCAATCATAATTGTTCTTCTTGCAATCAACATTGCGATGAACGAACAAGCGAATCATTGCTGGTAGAAACGGCAAAGGAAAATCATATTAAAAAAATCATCGGCGTGGTTTCCGGCAAAGGAGGCGTCGGCAAATCGACGGTAACATCCATGCTTGCAGTCGAAATGGCCAAACGCGGCTTTAAAGTTGGAATTATGGATGCGGATATTACCGGTCCTTCGATTCCAAAAGCGTTTGGCATCAAACAGGAGGTCGTCGGTAACGGTACCTTGATGTTTCCGCCGCTGTCCAAAACGGGGATCAAAGTGATTTCCGTTAATCTTTTGATCGACGATCCGACCAAACCGGTTTTATGGCGGGGGCCGATTTTAGGTGGGGCTGTCAAACAGTTCTATACCGATGTTTTATGGGAAGAATTGGACTTTTTGTTTGTCGATATGCCACCCGGAACCGGAGATGTGGCGTTGACGGTTTTTCAGTCGCTGCCGGTCGATGGCGTTGTGATGGTTTCAACACCGCAGGATTTGGTTTCGATGATTGTGGGCAAAGCCGTTCATATGTGTTCGGCCATGCACGTTCCGGTTTTGGGATTGGTTGAAAACATGAGTTATTTCAGTTGCCCGCACTGTCAGGAAAAACTGTATCCGTTTGGAACATCGAAATTACAGGAAGTGGCCGAAACATATGGTTTAGCGGCCCTTGATTGCCTACCGATCGAATCCAATACGGCTCTATTAATGGATGAAGGAAACATTGAAGAAGCAGATACGTCTGTTTTAACGAAAACCGCCGCGCTTTTAGAACAGTTGTTATAAATTTTTTAAGTCGTCAAGTATCTTTTCGATCTTGGCGCTTTTTCTTTGCAAAAAAGCCAGCATTTCATCGATTTTTTGATTGGGCTGAACCGGGGCATTTAAGTTTTGCATTTGCCCGCCGACCGTTAAAATGGTCTGTCCGAGCTGTTCGTAAAAATTTCCGAGTGCCTGCTGTTGGTTGCTGTTCAGTCCTTCTGAAAAAAGGATTCCGAGTAAAAAGGCAAAGGTTGTCAATTCAAAAGGTGACAAACTGAGCAATAACTCATTGATCTTTACAATTGGATTAGAAGACATTCCTTTTCCCCTTTTCGAACAAAATTTTTTTTAAAAAAACGACCGATCCGACTATTTATTGATATGAACGCCAAAAAGAAAGGAAGAAAAAATGTGAAAAAAAGCATAGTCGGGGTGTTGATGATTTTGTTTTTACTGTCATTTCAATTGGATTTGCCGGTCCTAGCGGAAGACGATTCCTATCTGACGTACAATGAAATCATGATGGTATCGGGTAAATTGCTCGCAAATTTTACGGAAGAAGAATACGAACAGTATTATAAGAATATCGCAGGCAATCGTTTTTGGGGAGTCAATGCCTATGTCGTCCATCAAAATGTGGCTGCCAGTTATATTTCATCGACGTTGTACAGCGTGGAAAACCGCGGCAACAGCGATATCACGTACGAATTGGATATTGTCGTCGAAACGGCAAATAAAACAACTTGGAATGTTTCGGGAAGTTTGGGTGGCAGTGCCAAAGGAACAATCAAAAGTTTTAAAACGGAATTATCGGCAAAAGTAGGAGTAGAATACAATCAAACGACGACCGCATCGCGTAAAGAAACGCAGAAAATGAAGATCATCATCGAAAAGCAGAGCCGGGCCATTGTTTATTTGATGGGAACGGCCAGAATCACCAACGGTGTTTGTTCTTGTTATAAATTTTGGATCGGACTTGGAAAAGGCGGCTTTGAATATTTTACTTTGGTCAATCAATATCCCAGAATGGAGAAACGCGCATTATGAGGAAGATCGTTTTGGGAATGAGTATGCTGTTAGGATGTTTCCTATTGATCAGTTTATCGCTTCGTTTTCTTGTTCAAGGGCCGAAAACCATCCGTTTTTATACGATATTGCAGAATTATGCTTATTGTTCCGGTCAGGAAAAAACGATGTCGATTGATCTTTACAGCAATGAACGCAACAGTTTAATCGCCTATCCGGACCAAAATCGTTATTTTTTGGAAGATGAAACACAATCGTTCAAACTGTCAGGAATAAAAACGACGTCGTTTTCGGAAGCAAATCAAGATAAAGCGTCCTACGGCTATCGCTTGGAAGTGCCGCTATTTTCTTTACCGGAAGAACTCATCATGCCGTTTTGCTTTTTACGCATCGAAAACAGCCATTATACACTTCGCATGGAAATCGGCAGTTTTCGTTTGGTTGGCTCGTCGTATCCGCTTTTAAACGTCACTTCGCTATACGGAAATTATGCCGTAGTGGAAAACGAATTGCACATGGTTGGAATCAGTATCCGTTTGGATGATTCCTATAACCGACTTGAAAAAGTCGATCTATCGGCAGCTTGCGGTCGGTTAGAAGAAATGGAAATCGGTGGGAAAGATTCGGAACTGTCGTTAGAAGAATTGAATCATCCCAACTTGCTGGATCCGATCGATCCTACTCAAAGCGTTTTGTTGCAGGATACGGAATATTTTATTCCCATCGCCTATCGTCGCCTGCTTTTAACGCTTTCTCCTTGTATCTTATGGACGATCGACGGAACGGTTTATTGTTTGGATAATTTTTTATACTGTTCCAATACGATCCATTTAAACGATTATCCGAATATGAAAAAAGAAGGAACGGTTCTTTATGCTGAAGATGGAAAAGGTTACCAAAACGTTTAAGAAACAAACCGTGTTAAAAGATCTTTTTCTTTGTGTGGAAAACGGCAAACTGTATTTATTTGTCGGGCCAAACGGCAGCGGCAAAACAACGACGATTCGGTTGATTGTGAAGGCTGCTTTGTTAAAAAAGAAGTCCGGTCGAATTTTCCATGATTTTCCTACGATAGCGTATTTGGCGGATAAAAGAGCCTATCCTCTATTACTATATGTCGAAACTTTTTTAAAATATTATCTTCCTTCTTGTTCGCAAGAAGAGATTTCAAGGCAGATGCAACGATACGGGGTGGAAAATAAGAAAATTCATGCGCTTTCTAAAGGAATGATTCAAAAGATGGGTTTGATCCAAACGTTGATGCAAGATCGCGCTTTATATGTTTTGGATGAACCGGAAGACGGGATCGACGAAGCGGCGATGACGCATTTGAAAGAAGATTTGGATAAACTCCTTTCAAATGGAAAAACCGTGATCATCAGTACGCATCATCCGGTTCGGTATGAAATGTTTCAACCGATTGTTTATACGTTTAAGGAGGGGCGTTGTTTTGAAGAAAAGCCGTCCTAAAATCTTTCGTTTGTATCTTTGTTTTTATTTTTCGAAAAGAACTTTTTTCTTATTGTTTTTTCTTTTCCTACTTTGGGCATTGATCGCGTTTTTGAATACGGGTTTTCCTTATCCGAAAAGTGACTACATCCACTCGCCCGACGATTTTCATCAGACGTATTTGAAGGAGTCGTTGTTCTATCTTAAAATCATCAATGGCGGTGTTGTCTGTTTTTTACTGGGAAGAGATCGCAAAAAAGAAGAGGCGTTCGACAGTATGTTTTTAACACAAACCACAAGAGGGCAAATTCTTTTTGCGAAACTATCGGCCAAATGTGGTTTTCTGTTTCTTTTATTGGCTTATGAAGGGTTGATACTGTTGGGGATCGGATTGCTGTGTTATCCGAAATGGCTTCCCGGGATTTCTTTTTTTCAAACCGGCTATTATCTGTTTTGTTATCTTTTGGAATTTTTATTGTTGGGATATATCCTTTCCTTATTCTTCGATCACTCTTTTTTGCCGATTTTCTGTTTTTTTCTTTATTTTGTATTGCTGATTCTTTCGGAACATGAATCCGTAAAAGAGATTCTATCCGTTTTTTTACCGATTTTCACCTCGGAAGAACATGAAAAAACGATCGGTCTTTCGAAACGAATCATCCACTGGACAGTCTGTTTGGATTTATGGTTGATTTCATGGAGCGTTTTTCAAAAAAAAGAAATTTAAAAAAGAAAAAAGTATTGACACAAAGCGTTCTTTTTGATATAGTATGAGAGTAAAATAAATATGTGGAAAGAAGAAACGCCCGTTTCTCGCCTGATTGATGAGTTGGTAGGCAAAAAGTCACAAAGATAAATAAGACACGATGAAGACAAGAGGGCGTTTGCGTCCTCTTTTATTTTTTACGACATGTGGAGGTGGAAGTTATTAATAAGCAAAGAAAAGGCGCAGAGGATATGGTTAACGAAGCCATCCGCTGCAAGGAAATGCTCGTCATTACGGATAAGGGAGAAAAGTTAGGCGTACTGTCTCGTTCAAAGGCTTTGATTGAAGCCGAAAACAGAGGGTTGGATCTTGTGCTTGTTTCATCGGATGCCAATCCGCCGGTAGCAAAAATGATGGATTATTCCCGTTTTCGTTTCGAACAACAAAAGAAATTAAAAGAAATGAGAAAAAACCAAAAAATAGTGGTTGTTCAGGAAATCCAGTTGTCTCCGACCATCGAAAAACACGATTTCGATACCAAATCACGAAAAGCCAGAACGATTTTGGCAAAGGGAAACAAAGTCAAAATTTCTCTGCGGTTTTTCGGACGAATGATCGTTCATCAGGATTTGGGAAAAGAAGTCATCGAACGTTTTGTCGAAGGATTGGCGGATTGTTCCAATTTAGAATCCCCGATTCGTTTGGATGGCAGAACTTTATTTGCGGTAATAGCACCGAAAACAACAAAAGAATAAGGAGTGTAAGAAAAATGCCAAAACAAAAAACACACAGCGGTTTAAAGAAAAGAATCAAGATCACAGGCGCTGGTAAAATCAAACGTGGTCATGCGTATACGGGTCACTTGAAAGTAAATAAGACCCATAAGCAAAACAAAAATTTATCAAAGAGTACATTGGTACATTCGACGGATGAAAAACGGATCAAACCGTTGATTTCCAATTTACTATAGTTTTAGGAGGTAAAAACGATGCCAAGAGTTAAAGGTGGATATACAACAAGAAGAAGACGTAAAGCCGTCTTAAAATTAGCCAAAGGTTACTACGGCTCTAAACATACGTTATACAAAACGGCTCACGAACAAGTGATGCGTTCATTGGCGTATGCTTACCGTGACAGAAAAAATCGGAAAAGAGATTTCCGTAAGTTATGGATCAGCCGTATTAATGCCGCTTGCAAATTAAACGATATGAAATATTCTGCTTTCATCAACGGGCTTTCCAAAGCGGATATAAAAATCAATCGGAAGATGTTGGCCGAAATGGCAGTGAATGATGCCGATGGTTTTGCGAAATTATGCGATACAGCAAAAAAAGCATTGGCTAAAAAACCGAAAGCCGTTCAAAAAGAAAACGTTGTTTACTTAAAACCGCAACCAAAATCTTCGAAATAAAAGACGAAAAGAGTGTATGAAAAAATGACACTCTTTTTTTCGTAATTTCAACAAAAGACTTGTTTCTCGGACAATCCATGATATAATTAAGGTGTTTTGGAGGTAATAGTATGCTGGATAGTTATGCATCACTGGTAAAAATCAGAAGAAAAGTATTTGAAGAAGTGGCAAAATTGGCCTATGACGGCGATTACGAACGAATCGAGGAAATTCCGTATCAAATGTTAAAAGGCCAGGCGAAATACCGTGAATCCATTTTTTTAGAACGCGCGATTGTTGCCGAACGGCTGAGACTGGCGATTGGGTTACCGGTTCGTAGTGCCGACGAACATACCCCGATTTCCAAAGGAATCGAAGAAGCGATTTGCACGCATCGGTTTTATGAACCGCCATTGGTTAATATCATCGATTTTGCCTGCAATGCCTGTCCGACGGAATCTTATTTTGTAACGGATGCATGCGAAGGCTGTCTGGCCAACCCCTGTTCGAACGTTTGCCCGAAAGATGCTATTAAAATCATCAACGGAAAATCGGTCATCAACCAAGAGTTGTGTATCAAATGCGGTCGTTGTAAAGATGTTTGTCCGTATAAAGCAATCATCCACCGGCAACGTCCTTGTGAAAAATCGTGTGGAATGAATGCGATCGAATCGGATGAAAACGGTCGGGCAAAAATCAATTACGATAAATGTGTCAGTTGCGGAATGTGCTTGGTAAATTGTCCGTTTGGGGCAATTGCGGATAAATCGCAGATTTTTCAAGTAGTACAGTCTTTAAAATCCGATCGGGATGTCTATGCGATCATGGCACCGGCTTTTGTCGGCCAGTTCGGACCGAAAGTAAACTTAAAGACGATCGATGATGCCATGCGTCAATTGGGATTTACCGGCGTTTACGAAGTATCCATCGGAGCGGATTTGTGTACGGTTGACGAAGCGGAAGATTTTATGAAAAACGTTCCTTCCAGACTGCGATTTATGGGAACATCTTGCTGTCCGTCTTGGAGCGTTATGGCCAAAAAGGAATTCCCGGAATTCAAAGAAAATATTTCCATGGCCTTAACACCGATGGTCTTGACGGCTCGCTTGGTTAAAAAAGAACATCCGGATGCGCAAGTGGTGTTTGTCGGACCGTGTTCGGCGAAAAAATTGGAAGCTTCCCGGAAAAGTGTCCGCAGTGATGTCGATTTTGTTTTGACGTTTGAAGAATTAATGGGAATGTTTGTTGCCAAAAACGTGGATTTCAACCATTTAAAAGAAAAACCGTTGGAAAATAAAACGTCTGCCGACGGACGCGGATTTGCGGTAGCGGGCGGTGTTGCCCAAGCCGTTGTCAATGCGGCCAAACAGCTCAATCCGAACATTGAAATCAAAGTAGCCTCGGCGCAAGGCTTGGAAAACTGCAAAAAAATGCTGAAAGATGCCAAAGCCGGAAAATACGACGGATACCTTTTGGAAGGTATGGCTTGCCCGCTTGGTTGTGCCAGCGGAGCAGGAACGATCACAATGGCTACGAAAACAAGGGCCATGGTGGAACTGTCCAAAAGAGAAGCTGTTAAAAAGCATTCTCCGGAATCCGAATACGTTGAGCGGTTGCACGACTTAATGGAATAGAAAAAAGGCTTTCGTTTGAAAGCTTTTTTCATATTGGGGCGAATATTGGTGAAAAGATGGATTTTGCGGTATTTTTTCCGCCCTTTTTTTACGATTTGTGGTATAGTTAAAGAAATAAGGGGTGTTGATGTTGAAAGTATTGAGTGTTACGCCAAGGACCGTTACGCTGGAATTGCAAAACGACCGACCGTATTACGCCGAAGAAGAATTTTCCGTTTACGTAAACGGATCGTTTTGTCGTTTGGAAAAAAGAAATGTCTTTACGCTGTTTGATTTATCACCGGATACGGTATATCAAATCAAAGTTGCGGACAAATGTTTGGAAGTTCAAACGAAATGCGAATCCGTTTGTCTGAATGTCAAAGACTTCCAGGCGATTGGCGACGGAATCAGCGATGATACGGTCAAAATCCAAGCGGCTATTGCCTGCTGTCCGAAAAACGGAACCGTCTATTTGCCGAAAGGAACGTATTTGATCAGTTGTCTTTTTCTGAAATCGGACATGATGTTTTATTTGGCAGAAGAAGCAAAGATCATCGCGATGACCGATCGACGCTCTTTCCCGGTTTTACCGGGTAAAGCCGGTTCGTATTCTTTTGGAACATGGGAAGGCAGTGAAGTTGATAATTTCGCATCCTCCATCACGGCAATCGGTGCCCACCATTTGATTATTGCCGGTAGCGGTGAAATCGACGAACGGGCCGAAGACGGAGACTGGTATATCGATCATAGAGTTTGCCGAACGGCTTGGCGGGGATTTGGGATGTATTTGAAAGATTGTTCGGATGTGGATGTGGTAGGACTTTACATTCATCATTCTCCTTCTTGGAACATCCATCCTTATTTTTCAAAAAATTTAAAGTTTTTGAATTTGAGAATCGAAAATCCGTCGGCTATGCCGACTACAGACGGGTTGGATCCGGATTGTTGCAGCAACTGTCTGATTGCCGGTTGTTCGTTTAATGTCGGCGATGATTGTATTGCGATTAAAAGCGGAACCATTGCGTTGGCCGAAAAATACCGCACTCCTTGTGAACGGATTACGATCCGCAATAATTTAATGCAGCAAGGACATGGCGGTGTTGTCTTTGGCAGTGAGTCTTCCGGTGGAATTCGGCATGTTTTGGTTGAAAAATGTATCTTTTTGAAGACCGATCGCGGTTTTCGAATCAAAACCAGACGAGGAAGGGGTCGGATCGGCGAAATTGACGATGTGACGTTTACCAACATTTACATGGATGGGGTCAAGACACCGTTTGTCATCAATATGTATTACAATATGGGTCCAAAAGGCGGACATGAAGAATACGTGTGGTCGACTAAATATTATTCCGTCGATGAACGGACACCGATTTTAGGACATTTTACCTTCAAAAACATGGTTTGTCGGCAAATTGAATATGCGGCCGGTGTTTTTTTGGGATTACCGGAAGAACCGATCCGCGGCGTTACGTTTCAAAATGTTTCGTTTGATTACAATAGCGATGCCGAACCGGGGTATCCGGTTATGATCGAACATCCGATTTTAATGTGTCGGAAGGGGATTTATGCATTGAATGTCGAAAAACTGCAATTGGAAAATGTGACATTCTCCAATCTTTTAGGAGAAGAAATAGAAAAGATGGATACAAAATAGGGAGTAGGAACGATGTTAGATAAATTAATTTTTACATGCAATGCCGTGTTACCGATCGTTTTGATGATTTTGATCGGCTACGGTGTGAAAAAAATAAAATTATTACCGGAAAATTTTTTCAAAATGGCGAACAAACTGTGTTTTCGCCTTTGCTTGCCGGTTTTATTGTTTTACAATATTTACAGTGTCGATAACATTCAGGCAATCGGTGAAAATTGGCAGATTATCGTGTTTGCGGTGGCAGCGATTGTCGTTATTTTCGCGATCGGTCTTTTCATGACGATGTTGTTGATCAAAGACCCGAGGCAAAAAGGCGTTGTTTTACAATGTTTTTTCCGTTCCAATTACGCAATCATCGGGATTGCATTGGCAGAATCGTTAGCCGGAACGGGCAGTGTGGCAGCCGGTCTTGCAGCCGTCGTATCGGCGGTTTCCATTCCTCTATTTAATATTTTGGCGATTATCTCCCTTTCGATTTTTGTCAAAGAAGGCGATTCGAAAATTAGCGTCGTTTCTATTTTGAAGAAAATCGTTACCAATCCGCTGATTATCGGTGTTTTTGCCGGTTTGGTGGTGTTGGTGATTCGTTTAGCGATTCCAACACACGTTGTAGACGGAAAAGAAGTCCTGGTTTTTTCGATTGAAAATCAGTTGCCGTTTTTGTACAAAGTGATTTCGCAACTGGCCGCGGTTGCTTCTCCGCTAGCACTGATTGCGTTGGGAGGCGATTTTACATTCAAAGCGATTTCCAAATTGAAAGTACAGATTTTGATCGGAACGATTGCCCGTTGTGTTTTTGTACCGGTTCTTTGTTTATTGGTCGCATATGCCATCGGTTTTAGAGCCAATGAATTTCCGTCTTTAATCGCTTTATTCGGTACACCTGTTGCCGTTTCCAGTGTACCGATGGCATCGGAAATGGGAAGCGATGAAGAATTGGCCGGTCAACTGGTCGTTTGGACTTCGATTTGTTCGGCACTGTCCTTGTTTTTGATTATCTTTGTCTGTGCGCAAGTTGGTATTTTCGTAATATAGCTCTCTTTTAACGCAAGAATCCAAACTTTCTTAATAAAGAAGATAAAAACGATTTAGATACAATAAGATGATACCTTTTAAGTAGATAAAACAATTAAAAAAAAGAAACGATTTAAAAACTGGAGACTTCAAAATTGCAAGTTTGCAATGAGGATATTTTTTTCATGAAAACAGTGATAAAAGTTCATTGTTATGATGTAGATATTTATATAATCAATGATGTCTTAGTTTATAATGAGGACAATTTTTTCAGCGTCCGATGTAAGCGTCTTTGCCATTTATCTGGAAGCGGTTGAAATTGAATTTGTGAGGTGACCCAGTTGAATATTGAAAATTTTTTTGATGCTGTAATATCACAAAACGAAGAAGAATTGAAAAAATATTTTCATAAAAATGCATCTATAAAATGGCATTGCACGAATGAACTATTTAATGTACAGGAATATATAAAAGCAAATTGTGAATATCCAAATGATTGGCATGGAGAAATAGAACGTATTGAAAAAATCAATAATACAGTCATCCTAGTTTGTCGAGTATTTCCTGTAGATAATAGCGCATCATTTCACGTGGTAAGTTTCATTCGTATTAAAGATAATTTGATTATAGAGATGGATGAATATTGGTCTGATGATGGAGCAGCCCCAGAATGGCGTAAAAAAATGCAGATAGGTACATCTATTAAATAGAACTTTGCGACAAGCGACATAGTATTCCACTATGTCGTTTTTTTTTGTGGGATATACATAGTTTAATTGCCTGTCTTTTTCAGTAGCTAAAGTGCTATCTTGTTGAAAAATTGTCTCACGATTTTACTGACAGTCTTGTTATATTCGTTTGCTTTTGAAGAAGGAGAATAAATTGTTCGTTTTGACGATTGATCCTTTACGTAGAGGGGTTCCTTTTGATAAATCCAAACCTTTTCTTTTAATGCCATTTTTTCCACAACGTTTACTTCGATATTGCACTTAGTATAATAGTTTTTCTTTGAATAGTTCTGATAAATCTTTATGATCGATGTCAACTTTTTCTTCTTTAAGACTTAAGATTATCTGGATTTTCATTTCTTGAAGGAATACAATATTTATTCCAAGTCTTTCTCATAAAAAAACAGCGGTAAAAGAAAGTCTCCCGCTTTTTAAATCGGAAATGGAACTTATTGATTTTTATTCGCTGAGTGTTTTAATGCATATTGGGTCATATGTTGTACATCCTTATTCTATCATGTTGCCTACAAATTACCCCTATAGTGTCTACTTTTATAATAGCACTACAATAGCACTACACTACATAATGCTCTACATCTTGACAAAATGATGCGGGGGGGGGGTATTATTATAGTAATGACTACTGACTTATTTTATGGGAAAATGTTTAAAAAAGAAAGCATGGGGAGTACATCATATGGGATATTTGTATCTAAACTTTACAGAGAACTTTGAACATGGAAGTAAAAGTTGGGATGACTTTTATACTAGCTCGCTTAAAGAGCAATACGAAAGATTAAAGCCTAAATTGGTGGGTGTTTATGTTGCTGACACATTTCAAGAATTTATAGCAAGTGTTTTTCCATCTATGGATAAGTATTATAACATTTCGCTTCCGGGATTTGACCGTAGCATGAAGGTCAATCATAGAGGGAAACAATGTATTTATAATATTGTCATTCGTCCGGAAAAGGATAATATCTTGTCATATAGACTTCCAAGAAACTACGACATTATTATCATTGGTGATGTGACATTTGGAAATGTTATAGATATCACGATAAAAGGTATAGAACTGATTGATGTTAATGTAGCCAAATTTGGAGAAAAGCGAGTTTGTTGTACGGCCGCATGTGCTTTTAAAACGAAAACTTTTTTCGATAGAATGGGCAACAGCATAACTGTTCCCGATTACGGTGTACAAGAAATGCACGATTCTGTTTTTACAAATGATTTCGTAAATGATTTGTGTATGAATTTATTTCCAGTACCGCATCCGCAAAAGGCTTTGGCCATATTTGATAAATGGCAAAAATATTTAAAGTTCCGCAGATATTATTTGGGAAAACAGTCCGAAAGCTGTGAGGAATTTCAAAACGTATCGGTTTGCGATTCTTTTATGATAACAAAGGATGTATTCAAACGTAATGAGGAAAAATACACGGAAATCTTACTTGACGGAATAGCGCAATTTGCAAAAGGCGAGCAGATAATTCTTTCAAAGGAAGTAGAAGGTGCAGACAGTTTTCCGCTTATAAGAGTAGATATTGAGTGCAATAGAAAATCGCTTTTTAGTGAAACGGTCGGTAAATTCGGCAAAGGTAAGCCGAAATATGAATCATGGTTGCAAAGATACACGCGAGATTCTATGGGGATATCGTCTACACAGCCGACGTATGATAAGAACGGAGATTTACCAAAAGGAGCAAGTTTTTTTCAATATCCTTTGGGTGAGAGATATTTATTTGCATTTGTGGATATAGAGCCTGATTGTTCGGCGCTTGAACGCGGATTTGAAAAGGATTGTTCAAATGAAAATAACCAGATTGATCATAAATATGCAGGAATTATAAATAGCGCACTTAAAAGTTTTATAGTGGGACAAACAGAGTCGCTTTCTGCCTTTTACGATAAAAAGGTAGAGGAGTATCGTCAAGAACTTACCGCTAATTTGAAATGGGAAGTAGCAGAAAATAAGGATAAAGGAGTTGAGCGTGAATACGAGGCCGAAGTTGCAAGGCGTATCGCGCCAATTAAAGCAGAATACAAAAAACAAGAAAACGAGATCAACGATCAAATCAAAAGAATGAAACTGGCGGAAAAAAAGAAATCCGTCGTCTTTGACTTGGAAAAGAAATTGTCCGTTTGCAAGCAACAATATGAATTGAAAGTCGCAACGGTAAGGGAAAGGGTAGAGTTATTACCGTTCTACGTTGCTCGTAATGATAGGCTTGTGGAACAGAAACGGAAAAGCTTGTCTATTGAATTACAAGCAGAACTCGATAAAATCAAAAAAGAGAAAAAATCTCAACTTGAAGTACAATATAAAGGACAGATTACTAGCGAGAAATTGGCAGCGAAAGAAAAACTTGACCGCAAGTTTAAGGCAGATAAGGCAGAAAAAATCGAAAATGAAACAATCCGTAGGTATCAGATTTATTTCCGTCCCAATGATATAACCGCTAAAGTTCCCGAGATAAAAAAAGATATAGAAAAACGTTCCGCACATTATTTGACCTATGACAATCGTGCAGAAAAAGCGAAAATAGAAAGACAAGAAAAGGCACTAAATGCATTTCTTTGTGGTTACATCAAAAATCCTTACTTGCCTGCATATTTATTTGCGCCAGAAATGCTTGCTCAAACGACGAAAACAGTTCAAAGAGAACCGGATTGGTGTTTGGAAAGTTTGAATGATCGTCAAAAAACGGCGGTTAAACGTGCGATTTCAAGCGAAAGTATTTTCCTACTGCAAGGACCACCCGGCACAGGGAAAACACAGGTTATTGCAGAGATTACAGCACAACTTGTCAAACAGGGGAAGAAGGTTCTTATTTCATCTGAAACGCATAAGGCGATCGACAATGTATTTGAGCGACTTCCTAAAATACCCGAAATTAGACCATTGCGTCTTATTCCATCGCAAAACGGGAAAAAAACGAATTATAGCCCTGAACAGTTAGTAGATAATTTCTATCTGAATATAAGTCGTAACCTTGAACGACAAGTAAGCAGATTTGAACATTTTGAAGAAACAAAGGTTACCTTTGACGAAGAAATGAAGAAACTACGTTTTGAATACGATAAACTTCTGCGCTTAAAAATGGAAAATGCAAGAATCGAAAATGAGCGAGATGAGATAAGTAAAGTTGTAAATGGACTTAATAACGAATTGCAATCCTTACGCAAAGATCGTACAGATGTTATCGATATTATTGACCAATATCGGAGAACGATAAAATACATTGAGAGCTATCGTTTTTCCATAGAAGGTGTTAAAGAACAATATATAGACTTGTTTATTCGCAAGCTGAAAGAATTGTTGTCTAGCTATACTTGCTTTAAGGGTTGTCCTGTTGAAAAGGTAAGTGAACTCGCAAAAGCTGACCTCGGAATTATACGGGAAGAACTTTCGCTTGTTTTATCGGAAGAACATTTTGTTAAATTAAAAAATAAGCAAATCGAACTTCGTAAAATTTTGTCCGATTTACGTGATCCCATTACGGACGAGGTGCCTATTGAGGGGGAAGACAATTATGAAAATTATAAAAAATATCAGGCAGAATTGATTGAGGTTGGCAAAAAAATAAAGAGCACACAAAACCCTTCTTCCATAGATTTGTCGTCAAGTCTTGTATTTGCGATTGTTCCTACGATTACAGAGAATAAAGACCTTTTGCGTGAATTACCGGAACAATTAACTGCTTTCAAAATCAGCCTGCAATCACTTATTTCGGAAATAAAAGCTGCGGTTGAAAAAGATATGCAACGCTACATAGAACAAGAGCGTGGCATTGCCGGGAAGATAGACGCAAAGCAGCTTGAGATAAGCGATAAAAAGCATAGATACGAAGAACTTGGAAAAAATGCAGGAATAGAAGAATACGGGGATCTCAATTCTACGTTAAGACAGAAGATTACCCGTTTCTTCCGTGATTTCGACATTGTAAGAGAATACGATACAGACAACCTTGAAACGGCATTTGAAATAATCAAAGAGGAGTGGAATAAACTCGAAAACAACTATAAAGCCACGAAAAAAGAAAATCAAACGAAGATACCCGTTTATAAAGCCATTTGCAAGTATCTGAGGCAAACAGATATTCTTGAAGAAGATCGGCAGGCATATACAAGAGAATTGTATAATTGTGTAAATGTATTCGGAATTACTTGTACGAGTCGTGACAGATTTACCAAAAATCAGTTGGTTGAACTCGGAAAGTACGGTATCGATGATGTAGATATTCGTTCACAAGGAATAGATGTCGTAATAATCGATGAGGTTTCCAAGTCATCTTTTCTTGATTTGCTGATTCCTATTTTGTACGGCAAGACGGTAATTTTAGTTGGAGATCACAGACAGTTGCCGCCTACGTATGATTTACGTTATCTACGAGAAAGTGATTTTGAAGGTCTTGATGAAGATATTATTAATGACAATATAAACATTGAATACACCAATTTATACGAAGAATGTTTCTTTAAGACCTTATACGAAAAAGTCTCCGAAGATTTCAGAGTAATGCTTAATAAACAGTATCGTTGCCATAGTCACATAATGGAAGTATTTAATCATTTCTACGGTGGTTCCCAAAAAGGGCTTGTCATAGGCAAGCAACAACAAGATGACGAAAAAGCGCACAACTTAACGGTCAAGATAGGTGGGAATACTGTAATAGATCCGCAACATCATATCTATTTTGTAGATTGTGATCAAAAGGAATCAAGCGCTTATGAGGGAAGTACGTCAAAAATCAATGAACAGGAAGCGGAAGTTGCTATTGCTCTTTTGAAAGAACTACAAGGCAAGCAGTGAACTTGTGAGAACTGGCAAACTAAAGGTAGATGCCAAAAAGCTTATCGACGAAAGACCGAGTGTTGGAGTTATATGTACTTACGGTGATCAAGCTGGTTTAATCAAGAAGAAACGCAGGTATCAGCAGTTTTCTGGTTTCTCTCAAAAACAAGATGAGCGTTTGATTATAAGTACGGTTGATGACTTTCAGGGGGACGAAAGAGATATAATCATTGTGTCAATGGTTCGTAATCCCACACCGGGGAAGCGCTTTGACGCAGAGTTTATCAAGAAGTTTGAACGTATCAACGTTGCGTTTTCGCGTGCCCGTAAGATGCTTATTATTGTAGGTGCAAAAAAGTTCCTTTCAGATGAGGGTATAATTGACCTTCCTGATCTTGAAGGCAATAAAGCGTTTGATAAGATAAATTTCCACGTTTATAAGGAAATAATTGATACTGTTTATTTCCGTGGACGTGTCCTTACAGCAAGCGATATTATAGGAGGTTGACAATGAAAGATAACGTTATTAAGACCATTAAAACATCTTGCCCATTTCCTTTGCTTATCTATAAAACGAGCATTAGATATAATGAGGTCAGGAAAGCATCGGGGATATCATATATATTACTCGAACTGATAGAAAAGTCGCATTCGTCAACCGAAAGGATATCCGAAATATTGTTGAAATTTGGAATACCTACCGATTTGCACTATATCTTTGGAAACGAACTTGCTGTCTTAATCGGAACAGATATTATTACTTCTTGCTATAGGGCCGAACACTTTCGCAATCCGCGTTATTTTAGTGAAATACGAGTAGAAGACGTCTCATTAACAGAAAAAGGTCGCAAAATGTTCCGTGATGGTGCAATTCCGACAGGGGCAGAGAAAACAAAAGTAAAAAATATATACTTCGATCCAGTAAGTCGTAAATTTGATATAGATTTTTCGCTACCTTATTCGGATATTTCTAGTTCGTGTCTTGGCGAAGATTTTGTCGATACCATAGACATTGATATAAGTGGGATGGAAGATTATATCAATGCAAACAAAAGTGAAATCGGCTTGAAAGCAGAGGAAATAATTGTTTCGTATCAAATCGAACAACCGCAAAAAAAAAGAACGTGTGCAGAGGAAAATATTTCGATCATTATAAAAAGTTCTGGTGTTGAATTTGTATTTGCGACGAGCAACGAAAATGCTTTTTTCAATAAGTATTATTCTTCTAACATCATGAAAGAAGTAATGCTCATCAAAAAGAAATATAAGTTTTATAATGCTTTCGGTGAGCCTGCACAAGTTCCGACTATTCGCTATGAAGATTTAGGAAATGTAAATTTGTATATTCCAGACGATCTAATGAAACAGGCAGGTCGTCCTTGTAAGATATATATAAGTCGTAAGACTTTCAGCTACGAAAGAGTAGATAATACAATTAAAATAGAAGGTGTTTGGGCGAATAAAATATTGAACAGGATAGATGAGAATGCAGAATTTGCCTTGTTAGAGGATTTTGGATGCAACTATTATCGTGCTTTGAATGTTGCTATTCCTTGTAAGCAGTTCGGGGACACTTTTGAAATGCAATTGCTCGTCGAAAACACATTGCCACAAGATACTCTAAATATGGTAATGCAAAGTATTTTTGAACTATATAAAGAGCAGTCTTGGAGTGACGAAGGTGGCAAGGTAATATTGTATGCAGTTGAAGTTTTGCATAAGCCTGAGTACTTTGAAGAATATACAGCCGTACAACTTAACAAGTGCAATACGGTGGATGAGAAAATCGGCGTGTTGTTGCAATTAAATAACGTATTTAAAAAAGCAGAAATGTGGAGACCATATTTTAAAAAGCTTTCAGAAACATTATTTTCGGAAAGCGTTTCGGAAATCAAACTTGATAATATGATTTACAAGAACACCGTATTGTCGCCGTTAAAGGATACGATGAATATATCCAATATAAATTATATATCAAGGTTTGCGGAAAATGTAAAAAAAGTTGAAGATCCTACGCTTGTCTATCAAGCACTTGAAACCGCAGGCTTTACTACCGAAGAAATACTGAGCGTTGTCAACGTGGTAGAAATTTATATCAAGGCTGTTCTTGATAACGAAAGCATTTTAGCCGATACGGAAATTGCTATGAAGTTTAATACGCTTCGGGTTAATCTTTGGAAGCTCAATGATATGTTGGGGATAGAAAATATATCAAATTATACAATTAAAGACGACTATAACGTGGACGAGTTCTTTGATGCATATAGTACGTTGATATCGACTTACAAAACGATTAAAAAATATAAGGAGTATGCAACAAAAGGCTATGATGAGTTAAAAAGGTATGTGGATGTTTTTGATCCAATTCACGACTTGCTTTCTATTGAGAGAACTGCCTCGTCAGAACCCGACAAGATTACAGAGGAGTATATAGATGAGCAAATTGTTCGTGGAAAGTATAAGGTCGCTATCTGTGATTTGCTTGTCAAGTTGCAATACGATTTGCGGCAGATACTGAATGAGGCAGCAATGCAGACAAATGAACTGATAGAAGAAGCAAGAAATCGAGAACTTATAGATAAAAAGCAGACAGCTTTGTTACATAAATTGCGAATTTGCAGAAATGGTTTACAACATCCAGAACGCAATCAAACGGTTTTTGATGGACAAACTATTTCGGAATGGAAGAATATAGTATTTTCAATTCGAGGAGGTAGGAAATGAGCCAACAGGTTCAAATTAATTACAAACAGATCGCTTCGCAATGTCAAAGTGTTTGCGAGGTTGCCGAAGTAAGATTAAAAGAACTTGATGAGTTGCTTGTGAAGTTAAAGGAATCTTCAAGTAGTATTCTATCTTCGCGCTCGGAAGAATTAGAAAGGGCGATAGAACTTGAAAAGAAAAAACTTATCGCTCAAATTAAAGAGGTAAGGGAAAAAGCTGATAAGGACGCTAAACTCGGTCTCGTATATACAAATGATTACAATTTAAGAGACATTCATAGAAACGATACCTTAGCTGTTGCGAAAAGATTACAACAAACAGCAGATATCGTTGCTTCGAAACGGTTGATAGAATTCCAAACTCTTTTGACAACGCTTCTCGGTGAAAGCATTAATGGTATTTATGATAAAATGCGTGAGCGCAATAGGGGAGTTGTAACAATAGACAGCATTACGCAAAGCGTACTTGATTCGATAGAAGATGTAACGTTGAAGCAGTTTGTTTATATTGCATACTTGCAAGACAATACACTTGCGGACGATAATTTGATTGCCGCAGGCAGGGCTTTAATGGAAAGTGCATTAAACGCAACGTATGAATCACGATACGAACAAGAAGTAGCAAAGATTCGCGCAGAACTTGAAGCGGCAAAAGTAGATAGGAACACCGTAGAGAAACTAATGGATGGTGCGATTGGTTCTGCTCGTGAAAGACTGACCACAGTACGCGAAGTTGCAACACAAGAAATCGTTGGCGAAAAAGTACGGCAAAAATCATTGCATATCATTATAGACGCAATTAAAAAGTACGGATTTATCGTCGATAAAAAGAATGTTAAAATCAAACGTGATACTAATGAAGTAATTTTAGTCGCGTTAAAAGCAAGCGGGCAAAAGGCAGAATTCAGAGTGTTTCTCGACGGGAAATTCATGTATGATTTTCGAGGATATGAAGGACAGGCTTGTCAAAAAGACATTGAACCTTTTATGCATGACTTAGAAGAAGTTTACGGTATTCACGTTACAAAACAAATAGAAATTTGGAGTAATCCGGATAAAATTTCCACAATGAAATATCAAGCTATGAATACAAATAAAAACAAAAAATAAGGAGTAAAACATGGCACTCAGTACAACATTTAATCGGTTAAAAAGAGAAATCGGTATTAAAAAATGCGTTATCATTGACGGTAATGTCGGTGATGTCTATCTCAATGAGAAAAAGCAAATCGTTGACCTAAAACAATATCTTATGGATATGCTAAAAGACATGGAATATGATGACATGTTGTATTGGGATAGAATTGACGGTGTGGACGGTGATGTATCCCGACTTTCCGTCATAGATGATGTCAAAGTAGAAGGAGAAGAATATTCTTTTGATGAAGATGAGGAAACATCTAAAGAAGACGAAAAGACAGGAAGTGGTCTATTCAAAGAACCGGAAGAGATTTTTAATATAGTTTTCAAGAATCTCAAAGCACCCAATCGCAAAATTGCTTTTGTTCTAAATTGGGCAGATTATCTGTTCACTACGGGTGGTCAGCTTCTGCCCGATGAAAGAAAAATGCTGACATTACTTGGGAAGGCAATCAAGGATAAAAAAGTGGAGTACTTATCTTCTGAAGTCAACGAGAGTACGGTTATTTTGATTACAAGCAAACTTGCTATGTTTCCAATTTCGTTTTATCAAAAGAATCCAGAGGTCGCTTGCCTTACACTTTCCAAACCGGACAGAGAAGAACGTGAAAAAATATTGGAAAAGATAGAAAGTGGGTTCGAAGTAAAACTTAAACCGGGTGAAACACTTTTGACTTGTGACAAGAAGAACGAGTATGTGGATATGCTCGACGATTTTACAAACCGTGAAATTATACAAATGGCAAGGCTTTCACGCAAAGAAGAAAAATTACCGTTTGAACAACTATATTTGCTGTTTAAGTACGGTGAAAAAGACAATCCATGGGAAAAACTCGATTATAAAGCTGTAAAAAATATTAAAAAGATACTTGGCGAGCGTATTGTTGGGCAGGAAGAAGCGATAGAGAAGATAGAGAAGGTTGTCGTAAAGGCTTATATGGGCCTTACGGGAATACATAAGTCGTCCAGTCGATCCGCACCAAAAGGCGTACTGTTCTTTGTCGGTCCTACGGGCGTTGGTAAAACCGAATTGTCAAAAGCACTTGCAAAATTTTTGTTTGGGGATGAACAGGCGTGTATTCGTTTCGATATGTCGGAGTACGCACAGGAAAATAGCGATCAAAAACTCATCGGTGCACCTCCGGGATATGTCGGATATGAAGAAGGCGGTCAACTTACTAATGCCGTAAAGGAAAAACCGTTCAGTATTATCTTGTTTGACGAGATAGAAAAAGCAGCGAAACCCAATCCGAGAATACTTGATATATTTTTGCAGATTCTTGAAGACGGTCGTTTGACGGATAGCAAGGGCGAAACTGTCTATTTTAGCGAAAGTATCATTATCTTTACATCCAATCTTGGTGCTTCTGAAGTTGCCTCAAACGGTACGAATGAAGAAATAGCGCAAGAGTTTATTAAGGTAGTAAAGAATTACTTTGACAATGAAATCAAGCGTCCCGAAATACTTGGTCGTATTGGATACAATAACATTGTGCCGTTCAACTTTATCAAGGACAAAGAGTTCAGTATTAAAATTGCAAAGTCAAAACTGCGTCCCATTCAAAAGGCAATTGTTGAAAAGTACAGGATAGATCTTGAATTTGAAGATGAATTAAAGTTCATTAATTATATTCTTGGCGGAGCAGATAGCAGCAAGGGCGGTCGTGATATTCTGAATGCCATAAACGATAAGTTACTTGATGAACTTGCTATGTTTATGTTCGAAAACAAACAGGATTTGTTTGCAATGAAGGGCGCAAAAATTCTTGTAAAGACAACGAAGGACGGACTTGCGTTCAGTTTCGAAGAATGATTAAATTTAATATCGCAAGTATCAACCAGTGTACGGAAGTCGAAGGGCCGTATAAAAGACTGTGTATATGGTTTCAGGGTTGCAACATTATTTGTAAAGGGTGTTGTAATCCCGATTACCAACCGCTTGTGCCGAAAAATATTCTTTCACTTGCAGAACTTGTTTCGATAATAACAAAAGCAAAAGATCAATTCGGTATTGAAGGAGTTACTTATTCCGGTGGCGAACCGACTTTGCAACAAGGGCTGCCTTACTTAACCGAAGAAATCCATCAATTAGGCTTGGGAGTTATATCGTTTACCGGTAGAAAGTATGAGATGGTAAAAGATATTCTATTCGGTTGTGATGTTGTGTTTGATGGCGAATTCATAGAAGATAGAGCAGATAATCATCGCAAAATACTCGGTTCTACTAATCAGCGCATTCTATGCTTGACGGATAGATATCGCAATTGTATCAACGATTGGTTTAATAAAAGGGAATGCTTAACGGCGGAAGTAAATCTCGGCAATCAAATATCCATTAATGGGGATAAAATTTAAGAACGAGTTTATATGAGTTAAAATATTTATTAGGCAAACATTAGCGTCAAAAAGCACTATTTTATTATATTTAAGACTGAAGAAGATAAATTTGAGAAGATGGCCTTTTTCAAGATGGACTAATTGATTTGAAAACGGAAGAGGGAAAAGCTTTTCTGGTCTATTACCTAAAGAGACAATGACATAAAAAACAGCAGGACTTGAACTGACTTCAAATCCTGCTTTTCTTTGACTCAATTTTAGAATGTATTTTTTGTCTGAATTCTTATTTTTTTAATTTTATTCCGCATGTTTTAAAACCATGGATGTAAATTCGTGGACATCGTCTAATGTGTCGAATTTGGCAATGAAATATTCGTTTCCAAGCGCACCGGAAAGCACATCGCTCATTCGATCATGCATCATCAAATGGCCTTCGTATTTGGATCGAATTTCGGCATAAGAATACTGATAGCGCAAGCGATCGCGTCTGGCTGCATAACAACAATAATATTTGGGATGATCCAAACGGACATGGACAATTTTATCGTACGTGATCATATCGGCATAAATCTGATAGGTATCAACGGATTGACCGTAGTTGATCATATCCGGCGTAACGCCGCCGGGCGGGCGCATGTTCACTTCCAAAGCGACGATATCGCCTTGTTTTCCCAATCCTTTTTTTTCTTTGGTCAATCGGAAAAATTCCAAATGGAAATAGCGGGAATGAATTTGAAAGGCTTTTAAAACGCGACAGCCGATATCATAAACATCATCCGGGACAACTTTATTGACATAATAAGAAACTTCCAGATTTTCGTTGACGATATCCATAATCGACGGCGGAAATACTTCGTTGTCCGAAAATAAAACATTGCTGTTGGAATCACAGATACCGTCAAAGGAAATGATGTTTCCTTCGATAAATTCTTCCATAATATAAGGCACTTGAAAACCGCGGTCGTAAAATTGTTTCAAATCCGCCTCATTGTTGATTTTGTAGGTTGCGGCCGCACCCACACCGACATTGGGTTTGACAACAACCGGAAAACCGACTTCTTGAATGAATTGCAAATCTTCTTCATACGATTTGCAAAACGCATACCTGGCAACCGGAACACCGGCTTTGATATAAAAGTCTTTCATTTCGGATTTGGATGTAAAGGCAACGACATCGGCGGTTTTAGCACCGGGAATATTGAAATCGGTTCTTAAGCGGGCATCTTGCCGCAACCAGTATTCATTGTTGGACTCCAAAAAATCGATCTTTCCGTATTTGAACGCGAAGAAAGCCACCGCACGATAAACTTCTTCATACGATTCTAGCGAATGAACCCGATAATATTCGATCAAAGCGTTTTTTACATTGTCGTCTAATTCTTGATAAGGGGTATCCCCGATTCCTAAAATGGTTACGCCGTTTCGTTTCAAACGATCGCAAAACCGATAATAATTTTTGGGAAATGCCGGAGAAATGAAAATAAAGTTCATTTTTCTCACCTCTTTTTACAATTATAGCACAAAAAAAGTAGGATTGGAATACAATTCGCCATCTTGTTCTTGATAAGATTTTATAGTATAATGGAGAAAAACAAGGAGAGATGAGATATGAAAAATCCGCTTAAAACCTATCAGTTTTATGTTAAATTCATTGGAGCGGCGTTGTTGTTGACGCTTGGAATTTGGTTGCTAGCCGATGAGGCTTCGGCTAAATTCATCGTTTTGCTGTTTACGGGTTTCGTGGCGATCATTTTTGCACTCGTTCGGTTTATTCCGCTCATGAGAACGCTCAAAAGCGGCAAATCCAAAGCGGTGAATGCGGTGGAAATTTTACTGGATATCGTTTTGGCGGTTTATTTGATTTTGGCAGCCTTCAGTTTAAGGAGCGACAGTCAATCCTCTTTTTCCCGTTTCAATGATCAAAATTATCGTTTTTTCATTGCCTTGTTGCTGTATATTCGCGTCGTATCTTATTTTGCCTGTACGGTTTTGATGAAAGAAGAAACCGATCGAACCAAATTTTTTGTCCATATCCTTTTGATGAGTATCACCATGGTTCTTTGTGCTTTGAACAATATCACGAGTCAGTGGATCGCTTTGGTCATAGCGGTCATTGCCTTTTTGTGTAGTTTTGCTTTGATTGGAGACGGTGGAATCGGTTATTACCGGTATCGAAAAAAAATCGTTTTGGAACGTAAGAAAACAGAAACGATCGTTGATGCTCCAACCGACGGAAAAGAAGCTCCGACCCAACCGAATCGAATTCCGCTTGAAGATGAAAGACCGCAAGATTCCGTTCAAATTCAATAATTGTTTCCTCCTGTTTTTAAAAACGGGAGTTTTTTTTGTTGAAATTACGCGATGACTGCGTTATAATGAAAAAGGCTTATGGGACCTTATAAAAGGCCTAGAAAGAAAGGAAAAAAATATGAAAAATAGTGAAAAAGTAAAAAGAATGATCGGACTGGCTACGTTATCGGCGATTGTAGCCGTCTTGCAGTTGATCGCCAATTACATCCCTTCGATCGGGGGCGTCAGTATTACGCTGGCTTTGGTACCGCTGATTATCGGAGCCGTTTTATATGGACCGCTGGGTGGATGTTTGCTTGGAATCATCATGGGCATTATTGTTTTAACAGCACCCTCAACCGGTTCGTTTTTGGCTGTAAATCCGTTTGCTACCGTTTTTTTGTGTCTGTTTAAAACAGCCGTGGCCGGTTTGATTTGCGGATGGATCTTTAAAGCGTTGCGCAAGAAAAGTTTTTCGGCCGCGATCATTGTCGCATCCCTTGCTTGCCCGATGATCAATACGGGAATTTTCGCAGGTGGCTGCATGTTGTTCTTTTTGGATACATTGAAAGAATGGGCCGGTGGAAGCAATGTCTTTTCTTATTTGTTTTTGACGATGATCGGTGTCAACTTCTTAGTAGAGTTTGCAATCAACTCTTTTTTATCGCCGACCATCATTTACATTGTGCGGATCTTATCGCAACATTTTCAAATCGGATCGACGGTTAAAGAATAAAGTTATCTTTAAGGTGGTTATATGGTTTTATTGATTGATGTGGGAAATTCCAATATTGTTTTAGGATTGGCCGAAGACGGTCAAATTCAAAAGACGTTTCGTTTAAAATCGGTTTTAAGCAAAACGTCCGATGAATATTACTTTCAGATCCGACCGATTTTAGAGGCTTACCCGATTCAAGATATCATCATTTCATCGGTTGTGCCGATCATTACCAGTGCTTTAAAAAAAGTTTTTGTCAATCATTACGGAACAACACCGCTCATCATGGGACCCGGAATTAAAACCGGTGTTCAACTGAAAGTAGATGATCCCAAGACGGTCGGTGCCGATATTATTTGCGATGTGGCGGCTTTAAAAGGGCTGGCCGATGAGGCGATTATTGTCGATCTCGGCACGGCTACAAAATATATTTATCAAAAAAATCAAGTTTTCCACGGCGTCAGTATCGCCCCCGGAATTACGATTTCCATGCAGGCTTTGGTGAATCGGGCGGCATTGTTACCGAGTGTGGAATTGATTTGTCCGAAAAAAGTCATCGGAACCAATACGATCACTTCGATCCAATCGGGTGTTTTATTCGGGGCGGCCAGTCAAGTTGACGGAATGATCAACCGAATCAAAGAAGAACTCAATCAAAACGATTTAAAGGTTTACGCAACCGGCGGGTTGGCGGGACTGATTGTTCCGCTTTGTAAAAACGAATTGATCCATCTGAAGGATCTTACCCTTCAAGGATTACTCAAAATTTATGAACTGAATCAAAAGGAACAACTATGATCGGATGGATTTTGTTCAGTGTCGTTTTAATCGTAGTGATTTTGTTGTTGCTGGTCAGTTATTGGATGAGACAAAAACTGTTCGGTCACCGCTTTATACCCGATCCGCTCGTCCGCTATTATCAAATAGAAGAATTTGAAGGACTTCGGAAAGAGGCGATTGCGTTTTCCCGTAAAAAAATTATCTTGCGGGGTTATCTTTATTCGTATCCCATCAAGCATGTAAAAGTGATGATCGTCGCACACGGTATGTGGTCCAATCATCAGGCCTATTTGCAGGAAATCGAATTTTTTGCCAGAAACGGTTATTTGGTGATCGGCTTTGATTATTGCGGGACGGATCAGTCCGATGGAAAAAACATCAAAGGGCTGGCCGAAAGTTTGGTTTCGTTGGATGCGGCCGTAAGTTTTGCGGAAAGTGATTTGCGGTTTCGCGGTTTACCGATTGTTGTTTTCGGCCATTCTTGGGGCGGTTTTGCAGCCGGTACCATCGCTTCCATTCATCCAAACATCGAGAAAGTCGTCGTAATGAGCGGTTTTATCAGTCTGCCTAAAATTTATTTGAATCTGTTGCCGAAAGCACTAGATATCTTGGTACCGTTTTTCTTGTTTTGGGATTGGATTTACCACGGCAAATATGCGTTTAAAAGCATAAGAAAAACGCTTTTAAACAGCCCCGTCGATGCGTTGATCATTCATTCCAAAGACGATCAAATGGTTTCTTACCGGCAACATACAGCCGTTTTGGAAAAGAAATTGGCGGATCAAACTAGTTTTTTGGTGGTAAACGGCAAAAATCATAATCCGGATTATACAACCGAAGCGATCGATTATATGAAAGAAGTCCAATCGCACAAAAAGACGCTTTCTAAAGAAGAACAAAAGAATTATTTAGAATCGGTCGATTGGCACCGAATGGGACAGATCGACGAAGAATTGTTGCGGCAAGTGCTTGACTTTTTAAATTCTTGAAACAATTTCGATTGTATGGTATACTGAATACCAAGAAAATAGGAGGTAGCAATTTGAAAAAACAGCAAGTCGGTTTGATTCCGAAAATTCTTTTGACGCTGGGAATGTTAATCATTTTCGGTTTGGGTATTTTTTACTTCATTGAAGCGGCAAACGGCCAACAATCGTTTTTTACCAAACATTTTTTTATTCCGATTATCTTATTGATTATCGGTTGCATTGCCATTTATTTACCGTATGTTTCCAGTAAAAGTTATTCGGGGGATACCAAAGGCGATAAACTGATGCTTGGTGTCGGATTGGTGTTGATTTTTTGTTCGATTTTGTCTTTGGTTTTATCGTTTGCATAGTCTTTACTTTCAAAAAGGCTTATGCTATAATAAAGATGCTAGGAAGATGACCGTGAAGCTCAAACAAATAGAAGGCGAATCCAAGAGTACCAGGTGTTGAAAGCCCTCTTTTGGGAATCCTAAATGGTGCTAAGAGCGGATTCAAACATTGGAAGACATTTTCAGTCTTCTCGACCTTCCTAGCTTTTGGTTTTTAAAAAGAACGGCCTGAAAAAGATTCAGGCTTTTTTGTTTGCATTTTTTTTCCTTCTTTGCTATAATAAGACAGTTGAAAATGGGAGATAAGAGATGGAAAATTCATTTACAGATTTGAAAATAAGCGAAGCGATGATTCAGTCGCTTGATCAAATAAATATCACGGATCCGACTCCGATCCAAAAAGAGGCAATTCCGCTTCTTTTAGAAGGAAAAGACGTCATCGGCCAGGCTCAAACCGGAACCGGAAAGACGTTTGCTTATGCGATTCCTTTACTGGAACGTTTGGATCAGAAGAAAAGAACGGTGCAGGCGCTCATTCTTTGTCCGACCAGAGAATTATCGCTGCAAGTGGCTACGGAAGTACAAAAACTTTCATCCGGTATGAAAGGCATTCGTACGGCGACGATTTACGGTGGTCAATCGTATGAAAAGCAGTTCAAGGCTTTAAACGATCATCCGCAGATCATCATCGGAACACCGGGAAGAATCATCGATCATTTGACGCGGGGAAGTCTTCGTTTTGAATCGGTTTCCTACTTGGTGCTAGATGAAGCCGACGAAATGCTGAAAATGGGTTTTCAGGAAGATTTGGAAACGATTTTAAGTCAAATGAACCACGAACGCCAAACGGCTCTTTTTTCGGCGACTTTGCCGCCATTTATCAAAAAAATCGCTCAAAAGTATATGATCGATCCGGTGATGGTCCAAATCGAGAAAAAAACATTGACGGTTGAGGCCATTTCTCAGGTTCTCTACTATGTTAAAAAAGAACAGAAAAAAGATCTGTTGATCCGCTTACTCGATTATTATCAGTTTAAAAGTGTCATGATTTTCGCCAATACCAAAGCCATGGTCGATGAACTGGTTTTGTTTTTGCAGCAACAATCGTATTCCGCAGACGGCTTGCATGGGGATTTAAAACAAGTGCACCGTGACCGGGTCATGCAGTCGTTTCGGCTTGCGAATATCGAGATTTTGATTGCCACCGATGTAGCGGCAAGAGGAATCGATATCGACGGAATCGAGGGGATCATTAATTTCGATTTGCCGAACGAAGATGAAATTTACGTACACCGCATCGGCCGTACCGGACGGGCCGGTGCCAAAGGAATGTCGATTTCACTGGCTACTTACCGGCAAACTTCAAGAGTTAAGGAAATCGAACGTTACACCAAGTGCAAAATGACGGTAATGGAAATTCCTTCTTCCAAAGCCATTGCGAAAAAACGCGAACAGACTTTAGTGGATAGGATCGTAAAAAAGATGGACGATCCGGACATTCGTCAATATCAGTCTTTATTGGTAGAACTTTCTTTGAAAACCAGAGATCCGGAACCGATTATTTTGGCCTTGTTGGCTTTGATCGGACTTCCAAACAAAACGTATCCGCCACTTGACACCCTTCGGATTAAAGAAAAGAAGAACGTGCTGAAATCCAATCCGAAAAATAAAAACCGAAAAATCCCGTTTGAAGTGAATTTGGGTACTGCCGACCATTTACGGGCAAACCAGTTGGTTGTTTTTCTGCATGACGAATACAAAATTCATCGGGAACATTTCGGAAAAATCGAAATCGGTAAAACCGCAACCCTTTTTGAATTGGATGAACAAGCACTTCGTTTTATCAAGCAGGCCAACGGAAAAAAATACAATGGTAAAGTCATTCGTTTAAAACGATTGGATCAAAAAAAGAAAAAATGCTAGAGAATCTAGCATTTTTCCTTATCAAATTGGAATAGGGAGAAGTGTAAATCTATTTGATTTACATCTTTAGTATGTTCTTTTTAAATAAAACTATACAGAAAGGATGTGAAAAAATGCGGATTATCGGAGGGAAGTTGCGTCATCGCCTCATTGAAGAGGTTCATCTTCCGACAACAAGAGAAACACAAGATAAAGTGCGACAGGCGATTTTCAATATGATCGGACCTTACTTTGACGGCGGGACGGTCTTGGACTTGTTTGCCGGCAGCGGGGCGCTTGCGATCGAAGCCTATTCCAGAGGTATGTCGTTTCTTTATTTCAATGATAAAGAAAGTCAGGCGATCCAAACGGTGAAAAAGAACTGTTGCAAACTAAACATTACGGACTTTCGCTGTTTTACACTAGATTACAACGATTTTTTTCGTCAGCAACTCCCGCTGTTTGATCTGATTTTTTTAGATCCACCGTACCGATTATTCGATACGACAAACCTGTTGGAAAAAGTTTATCCGCATACGTCTAAAGATGCGGTGATTGTCGTTGAACTGGCCAAAGAGAGTGCTTATCCTTTATCATATTGTGAGTTTTATTTGGAAAAAGACAAAACGTACGGCATCAAACGAATCCTAATTTACAGGAGGCATCGACCATGACTTCTTATGAAATGCTTTATAAAGAATTACGCAAACTCGTTTTAAAAATCAAGAAAGAAGGAGCGTTTTCCAACTATACGGCCAACGATTTTTTCTATTTGGAAGACGAGAAAAAAAGAGCGGTTTTGTTGCTTGCGGAAAAAGTATTTAACGGCTACGGAATTCAAATTTTTGCCGGCAATACCGCTTTGAATTACCTTCATGATTTGCTTACGACGAAATATGTCGAAACCTTGCAATATTATGATGCGGAATGCATGGTTATCTCGATTGTTTCTTTACATGAACTGAGTCAGGAAGATTCTGGTTATCTGTCGTCTCATAAGATTCGGCGGCAGGCGGATATCAATATTGTTCCTTCTGTTTTCAAAGAAGGCTATGGACATCGGTATGCAAACAAACAGGAATTGGAAGAAATGATTGCCTATCTTTACTATGTCGATTCGCTTTTTACCAATGAAAAAGAAGCGTTGAAACGAATTTTTTCCGACACTTTATCCGTTTGCGCCCGCTTTGACAATGAAACGATGACTTACGATATGACGGCGATGCCGCTCCCGTCACTGGAAGTATTTCCGAAAAAGAAAAAAGCGGATTTGAATTTTGCAGCGGAATTTGCCGATTCGGTCTATGTCGATGAATCCTGCTATTTTTTCCATTCTTTCATCCCGCAAATCGAATCGGATACGGTCGCTTCCTCGATTTTAGTGGCTTATTATCCGAAAAGAAATCAGTATTATTCACAGATTTTGCAGGTTCCGCCGACCTCGTTGAAAAAATATTTGTTCGGTTTTTTAAGTGAGGCTTTTACCACATACGGTTTGCCAACATCCCTTTTTACCAATCGTCGTTCCTTTTATGCGGAAATCTACAAGACATTACAGGAACTAAATATAGAAGTTTCATTTGTAAGAGAAGAAAAGCAAATGGAGTCGGTTTTTTTGGATGTGTTGGACGATTCCGATTCAAATCTTTCGGAAGAAGATATTGAGGAGACGGAAAAAGAGGTTCAATATATCTCTTAATCGAATTGTAGGTTTGTCAAACAAATGTTACAGAGAATGTAAATAATTTAGGAGTACCTCATTGGGTGTTCTCCAACCCAATGGTCGC
>UQFG01000013.1 GCA_900540175.1 uncultured Mollicutes bacterium
CGCCGCCAGCGTTAATCCTGAGCCAGGATCAAACTCTCCATTTGTATCCTTTTTTCTTCTTTAATTCTTCTTCGCTTCCGTCATATATAGTTTTCAAAGACTAAAATTCAAACCTCTCGTTTGAATGCCTTATCATTATACCACTAGTTTTTTTTCTTGTCAATTATATTTTTTCGTTTTTTATTAAAAAAAATAAGACGTCCTTTCGACGCCTTATTTCCTATCTACTTCCGTGTAAGCCAAAATCATCGGTCCGATGGCTTTTCCGTCATCTTCGACGATCGAGCGGCTCACATACATATCGTATGTCCCGCAATAAGCATCTGTTTTAGAAGCGGAAAGACCTGCTCCGATACAAATACCACCCAAATGGTATTCACCGTTATCATCTTTTTTAAAATAAGTATTTAAGATTCCCTCAAATATCTCCTCACCCACAGAACGATAACGTTGCGGCAACGCGTTTAAACGAACCGCTTTTAAAATCGCGTACGATATCATCGCACTTCCGGATGTTTCCACATAGTTTTTTTCTTTTCCCGGTTCATCGACCACTTGCCAAAACATCTTTGTCTTCGGATCCTGATATTGCAACAACCCATCAATCGTTTGTTGGATCAACGGGCGAAGTTTAGCACGGTATTTTTCTTCTTCCATGATTTCATAGACATCGACCAAGGCCATTTCATACCATCCGCAGGCTCTTAACCAAACAATTTTGGAATGACCGTTTTTCGGATCCGCCCAAATCATTCGTTCTTCTTCATCGTCGTACTGCCCGTCATAACCGTGTACCATCAATTTCCGATCGTCTTCCCATGTCAGATCAAACGTATTCTTTAACTGGTATAAAATGTCTAAGTAGCTCTGTTTATTTTCGAATTGTTTGGTGTACTGAGCAAAAAAAGGTTGTATCATATAAAGACCGTCCAACCAGATTTGGTTCGGATATTTTACCTTATGCCAAAACGAACCGGCCACGCGCGGCAAGCGTCGAACTTGTTTATCCATAAAAAACTCAATGGCTTTACGATACTTCTCTTTTTTCGTTTTTTCATATAAAAGATACAAGACTTTGGCTTCATTACACGGATCCGAATCACAACCGTCTTCCGTGTAGCGATTGTAATTATCATAATATAAAACTTTTACTTTGCCGTCTTCATCAACACATTGACCGACGAAATTTTCGATGTAATTCAGCAATTGTTCCGATTGTGTATGTTGATAAAGCGCAGCCAAGCCGACCATCATACAGCCGTCGATATACGTCCATCCGGGTTGTTTCAATCCACGTAATACTTCTTTATTCCATAATGGTTTTTCTAGCGTGGAATGCCGGCACAAATAGTCAATATAATTTAAAAACTGTTCTTTTTTTTCCTGATTCATTTTCTCCTCCAATAAAAAAACTGCAAATGAAACAACATTTGCAGTAATTCAATCAAAATTGGTCTTTGGAATATCCCAATGCCTTGGAAATATTCAACGCACAGGCTTTGAGTTTATCCACAATAACCGCTCGATCCATTCCCTCATAATATATATCGGAAACAGAAACGGCTGCCACGACATTGCCCGTATAATCGAAAATAGGACAACTGAAACAAAGCATATGCGGCTCCCGTTCTCGATTATCCGTCGCATAGCCTCTGTTTCTGACTTTGATGCATTCTTTCTTCAGCGCTTCCTTAGACATAATCGTATATTCGGTATGCCGTTTGAATTCGATCCGATCAATCGTACGATCTCTTACATCTTCCGGCAAATAAGAAAGCAGAACTTTTCCCAAGGCGGTCGAATACAAATCCGATCGGGTTCCCAGATTACAGGTAGCCAATTTGGCACCGACGCCAACGTATTTATAAATATAAACAATTTCCAATTCATCCAAAACAGCCACAAACGCATTGCGGTGCAATTCATCAGCCAGCGGAATCAAATACTGTTCGTAAACGTCTGTCACATTCAAATTGGACACATAAAGCATCCCGAGTGAAAAAATTTCACTGCCTAAAACGTACTTTTTATCGTTTGCTTTGCTGATTGCCGCCAGTTTCAATCCCAATAAAGTCTGCACAATATCAAAGGCGCTGCTTTTCGGAATTTGAAGCGATTGCGTAATTTCTTTTAATGTTAAGCCACTCGGATGACTTCCAAGTAAAGCAAGGGCCTCGTAAGCTCTACCGATCGTTCTGTTCAATTTCTTCACCCCCTACCAAAATTTGCGTTTAAAAACTGTAATTTCAGCTTTCTTTATAACGTATTATACAATTTTTTTCCAAATTATGTCAACTGTTCTCTTCCAAAAGCGTCAAACAAAGTCCATATAAAATATCATCAATCAAGCCATTTTTAACATTATTTTCAAATACAATCGGTTGATGTAAATAAACTTTGGAAAAATGGATTAACGGCAATAACGTAGCCGAATCGAAAACGGTGATCTGCGGATAATTCCAATTTTGATTTTCTATTAAATGTTGTTTTAAATAAGTAACTCCCAACGGAATATAAGATTTGATTTTTTTGTAATACCAAGATAAATCGATCAGATCGATTTGATACTGATTGGCAAGAATCGCAAAATCGGTAAAAGCCTTCAATCCCATCAACGAATAACTTTTCGATTTTGTTCGTTTGAGTTCCTGCGGTAAAGAGCCGTCATCGGCAAATTGATGCAGCAGATGATATTCGATCATATGATAAACATACGAAAGCACATCTTCTTTACAATCAATAAAATAAGCAACGGTAAGACACCCCAAAACATACATACTGCCGTGATTGTTGGTCGCGTATCGCTCTTGCAAAGCGATCGGACTTTGATTCATCCAACGATAAAAATCGACATGCCAATGTTTTAACTGTTGATAGAAATCCTCTTCCAAATATCCCAATATTTGCAACTGCTTTAGTAAAAAGAGGGCATACGTCATATTGCCGGTATAATCAATCATACCGATGCCCCGACCGGTATTGACTCCTTTAATCATTTGGGCATGATCCATATTGGGATTCATCCTGCTTTTCGGATCGATGAAAAAGACTTCACAGTGTTTTTTTAGGCAATCGTAATACCGCGTATCGTCTGTTAAATAGTAAAGAATCCCAAGCGTATAAACCAAATAAGATAAACTGCGCAATTTATCCTTGTCATACTCTTCTCCTTCGGGATTGGCCATTCCGTCTTTGGAAATATACGGAAGTCCCGAAGGAGTTTTCGGATTGGGCCAGTAGTAGGTGGCAAGCGATACATAATCGTGTGCATCGATTTCTTCCGGTAAAACAACCTTTTTATCGACGACGCTTTGCAGCGGTTGATTGAATAAATACGCTAAGCTTCCTTCTAAATCTGCGATCCGTTGACGACTGATTTTCTTTTTAATCTGTTGTAATTCATCAGCCGTAAACAAAATGTAGTGATTGACCGGATCAAAACGGATGCATTCTTTAAAGTAATCCATTACAGCAGATCCTGACCGCCATTGATCTGAACGACTTCACCGGTAATGAAAGAGGCTTGGTCGCTGACTAAAAATTCAATGACACGGGCTACTTCTTCCGGTTGACCGAAACGTTTCAATAAAATATTGTTCTTCCAAGATTCGAACAGTTGCGGATTGGATGCTTTGGTCGCTTGATGAAACGGCGTATCGATCGTTCCCGGAGCGACTGCATTAACCCGAATACCGTATTCAGCCAAATCTTTGGCAAGCGCTCTGGTTAAAGTAACGATCGCTCCTTTGGCCGTTCCGTAGACACCGGCACCCGGACCCCCGGCATTCCAACCGGCATTGGACGAGAAGTTGATAATCGATGCGGCCTCGGATTTCTTTAAATATTTAATCGCCGTTCTGGTTACATAGAAAACACTGTCTAAATTGAGTCCCATGACTTTCCGGTAAAATGACGTCGGCATATCATCAAAACGACAACGGCCGCCTAACCCCCCGGCATTGTTGACCAATACGTCGATATGGCCGTATTTTTCGCCGATTGCCGTCACGTTTTTCGTCACTTCTTCTTCATTGGTCACGTCAAAATGATAATATTCGGCTTCGATATTTTCATCTTTTAATTGTTTTAAGGCTACTTGTGCGGCATCATCTTCAATGCCGTTTAATACAACCAAATAACCTGCCTTTCCCAATGTTTTGGCGGTTGCAAGTCCGATTCCGCCGGTTGCTCCTGTAATTAATGCAATCTTTTTCATCTTAGTTCTCCTTTTTTTCCAAAAAATCTTCTCTACATGGTGTAAAAATATCCAGCAGTTTTCCTGCTTTCAAACAAACAGCCCCATGTAAAATATTCGGCTCTTTGTACATAGAATCTCCGGCACGCATGATCTTTTTTTCGCCACCGATGGTAAATTCGAATTCACCGCTGATGATATACGTACATTGTTCGTGCGGGTGGGAATGCATCGCCCCGATCGATCCTTTTTCAAAGGTGACTTCGCAAACCATTAAATTATCGTTATACGATAAAACTTTGCGATGAACTCCTTCTCCGACTTCTTTTGCTTTGATTTCTTCGTTTACGAAAAAATGCTGAATCATCTTACTTTTCCTTTACTTCCATAGTCAAATGAAAGACTACGTTCGTTCCTTTCTCTCGTATTAAAATCGTTGTTCTTGTTTGATTAACCGGATTATCCAATGTTTTCAGTAAATAAACTTCTTTTCCTTTTTGATCGACGGTAATTGTCCAATCTTTCTCGTTCAAATGGCCGTTTAAAACCAAGACATCGGCATCGGAAACGATTCTTTTCGTTTCCTGGACATGTTGATACCCGCAATCTTGAAAGCCCAAGGAAGCGTCTTCCAATTGTAGGGATGTTTGATCTACCGTAAGGTTTGATTCTAAATGGAACACATAATCGAACACGGCCGACTCTTTTGCATAAACCGAATACAGATCGACAAACCCGTTTTCCAGTAAAGCAATATCCCGTTTTTCATCGACACCCGGATAAACTTCTTTGGCCTCGCAAATCAAATGATCTTCCGAATAAAAAATCGTATTGCCCGGACGACTGGACGGAACATCTTCCCCGTTTCTTACAACCGTATTGTGCGCAAGCGTCCGTCGGTGCCATTCATTGCACAAGCGCGCCCGATATCCGGCATTGGAAACATCTCTGCTGATCAAATCATTTTGATGAATGACTTCGATATTGATGATATCCGGATGGGCATGACTCGGACCGTTCAAACCGTATTTCACAAAAACATTCATCGCTTGATTGCGCAACATGGCAAAACTGGATTTCGGAAAGTTCTGTGTTTTTTGCACAACAACCGCATAATCGCTCAAATCCATATCCGGATGGAATAACAATCGTTCGTAGGCGATTTCATTGTCGATATAAAACGGCTTGGAAAGCGGAAGCGGTGTACGTGGCAACGGATTGTTTTCGATGTTTTTCAAAATCATCGTAACCAAACTGTCTTCACCGAAAATCTTCGATGCCGTATGATAAATATAACTGTACGTCTTTAAATTAATCGATGGCCAACCATCGTTGGGATTCGGCAGGAATTGATTGCTGAACGCATAATGGTAGGCACTGATAAACATCTGTTCAATCGTTTTTTCACAGTCTCCGAAATCGTAGTCGTAAATTTTGCTGAACAATAAAAGCGCACTGATTCCTTCCAACGTGAAGAAATTGTAATGAATGGAGCCCTCATACCAGAAATAATCGCTCGTGACCCCTTCTTGAATTTGTTTTCGGATATTATACGGTCCTTCAAACACAAAATCGATGATTTCTTTTTTATGAAAGAAAAAGCCGATCAAGCCAAGTGCCGAATTATTCCAACAACGAATGTTGTGGATCATATCCACTTGCGGCTTCAACAACAAATACATTTCTTTAAACAGGTGCTCGTATATAAAATCCAAATAGTCCTGATCCAATTCGTCTTTGACGATTTCCAAAGCCTGAATCATGCGGATACAAATAATGGACTCGTTAAGACCTTGCGGTAATATCCGCCCGCAACCCCATGTCATTTCTTCATAGGAGGAATAAACGTTGCGTTCTTTGTTGTGAATTTCGAATTTCGTATAATTTTCAGCATAAAATCCGATGATATTTTTTACGATGTCCAGATATTTTTTATCTTTGGTGTACTGATACACGCTGGCGGCCTTCCAAGCGGTCAAAACCGCTTCATTCCGGTAATAATAAATCCATACCCCGTCGTAAATCGGATTGGTAAATTTTTTACCGCAAACTTCGCATTGATGGACATGCGGTTGATGAATATCGAAAATCAACCTTCCGCCGTCGTCATCGCAAAAATAATAGTGTCCCCATTCGCTTCTTAAAGCGGGATCATCATGAAAATCACGATAAAACGTATCGACTTGCTGTTTGATTTGCTCATACGCTTTCCGATATTGTTCGTTTTTTTCGATAGACTCTTTAAAATGTTCATTCAAATAATTCATTTTTTTACCTCAATTACCAAAGATTTTCGATGTTTGCTGTCATAAAGCACTTGATTTTGATATTGAACGACCGTTCCGTTAAAAATCCCCAATTTCACTTGATCGGCCGTTTCTTCTACATAAAGGCAATCGCCGTCAAACGTATATCCCAATGCCGGTTTAAGCAGCAAATACGTCTTTGAATCCAAATATAGAACACCACCAGAAAAAGAAATCGGTTTTTCTTTTTCAAGACAAAGCGTATGAATCAACTGCTGTTTGATGGTCGGTTTGGTATCAACACAAAGGGTATGCAGAACCGTTCGACAGAAATTGTCCGGTTCCTGGGTCGTCATCACGCTTTTTACTTCCTGCGAAAATTGCCTTACCGTCACTTCATCTTCACTGAAACACCGATAGTACAGTTTTTCGTTGAGCAGGCGATAGACGTAGCCGTCGCTTGTTTGTTCGGCAAAACAGTCGCTGTTAAAAACAGATGTATAAGAATGCGTTTTTTCGGATTCGAACGTATCAATTAAAATAAAATAGTTCAGTTCATCCGTAAAAACGATTCGGCTGACTTCTTTCATCTTCAAATCAACCGGATAAATCAAGTGATTTTCCCCTTTGAAAAAGGTATATCGCTGATCCGTATAAAAATAATTGATTTCACCGTAATACGACGCAACCGGATCAAACGACGGATTTTCCGCCAGTCGTGTTTTGGCGCTTTCCATATAAACATCGTTGCAATTCATACAGTCGCTCAACTTTCCGTCTACCAAAAGGACATTGTGATGTTGCGGCAAAATATTCCGATTGTATCCGTCGTCGATATAAAAATAAGCATGTTCTTTATTTAAAATAAAGGATAAATTATCGGGATGATGGTGCGACAGCGATAAAACTTGATACCCTTGATCCTTAAAGAAACGCCATCCGTTTTTCCATTGCTTCAAACCGCCCGGTCGGCCGCATTTAAAGGAAAAAACCGTCGCATCCGCTTGATATCCACTCCTTAATGAAATCAAGCCCAGATCTTCAAAATAGAAGACTTTCGGTAGTTCGTTCAATTCCTTTTCTTCTACGGTCGGATCGTACCACAGCAGTTCAAAACACGCTTCCGGTAAAATACCCGGTTTAACGGAAGATTGATACTGTTCTTCGTATAAAAATTCCGTACTGACTTTGTTGGCAAGCGTCTGCGCGTATCCGTTGCGGTACTCTTTGGCAATTTTGTAATAGACAGCCGCCGAATGCCCGCTGTAGCGATCGTGACAATCTCCGAAATTGAGTTGCCGTTTCAAATCGGCAGAAGCCTGGCTGATTCGGTAATAAAACGTGTTTTTCAAATACGGACAAGTTTTAAAATAATCCAAATTTTCCCGATCTTTTAGCAAATCGGCATACACAAACAGCCACATACCGCCGTACCGCCAATAGACAACCCCTTCGTAATTGGATCCGTCTTCGGCAAGAAGCGAATAGACCAGATCAAAATTTTCTTTTGCCAGTTGGATATAACAAGAAGCCTCCGGATAAGAATCCAACAAAGCATAACCGCAACAAGCCAGTCCGGTCATATTGATCCAGTTGTGATTTTGATAATACGCCGTTGACCAACCTTTCCCGGTTGTTTTGAGTTTGTAGTCGTACATGATTTTCGACTGCAGACAGAGTTTATCGTAAATCATGACCTTATCTTCTTGCGGTAAATAGTTTTTCAGCCAGTTATACGCCAAAGAAAGACCGAATAAAATCCAAGATGCACTTAAATCGACATTGACCAAATGGGCATATCCCCAAACTTCATACGAACAAACCGTCCGAATGAATCGCATGGCTTCCTCGTAGTACTTTTTTTCTTCTGTAAGAAGATAGAATAACGATAAATTGATCATCGCGATTCCCATATACGTCGTACTTCCGGCCGGATGTTGGTTGGAAAGCGGCATATTGAAGTAACGATCGCATTGATCGGCCAAACGATAAAATTGTTGTTTTTTCGTAGTTGCGATTTCTTTTTTTAATTGTTCTAAATCTGGAATCAATAGATAGTTACTCATGATTTTTTCCTTTCTTTTTATCGATGAGCCGAAGAACTAAGTTTTTGCAAGATTCATACAACTGATAATAGATGATAAAGAAACTGGCATAAAGAATCGGTTCTCCTTTAACCGGAATCGTACTGGCCGTTTGATTGGTAATGGCAAGGATCGTCGTATTGATCAATTCATATGTGGCAACAACCAAAACGGTAATGATCATGCATTTGAAAATCTCCGCTAAATTCAAAAACACATTTTGAAAGATCGTTCGTTCATAATATTTTTTATTGACAATCTTCCCATTGCGTTTAATATCGAACATACCGTATACAATAGGGTTGAAAATAAAAATATGGGCAACTCCGGTAACTACTCCGAGTACAAAAATCAAATCCAAAGGATCTTCTTTCATACCCAAGTTCGTCCCCCAGGCAATGAAGAAATAGACTGCACCGGAAAGCCACCATCGGAAAAATCCAACCTTAACCCCATCCGGAATACGTTGATACCATCTTTTTTTGGTTACCAGATTTTGTTCTTCCATGAGTTGCACCTCCATTATTATTCGTTTTGTTCTATAATTTTTTTATTGTGCGGAATATTTTTGATCATACCGATGACCGTCAAAACACCGCCCACTGCATAAAATACAATCATGACAATCGATAAAACAATCGCTTTGATGATGCTGCCTGTTTGAATGTTCGGTTGTTCGGCCAGACCTTTAAAATAATAGGTCATCAGCACCACACCGGCCGCACATGTCAGCAAAAGCATCAAAATCGAAAAGATCGTTGTGGAAATTTTACCTTTCGTATTGCGAATCGCATTGAACAGACAGACCAGTCCGAACAAGATAAAGAAAAACATCCATAACCCGCAAAGTTGGGTTTCCAATTGAAATAACGCTTCAATATGAATGGAAGAAAGAACCAAATGCAATAATGCTGTCAAAACAATCACATATTTTGCAAAGGAAAGGACGGTTTTATTCTTTAAATTTTTCCAAAAATGATCGAATTTGATTTTCAATATCGAACGATAAGAAGGTTTTTTTCTTTCCTGAGTTTGGTCGTTTTTCATTGTTCAGAACCCTCCTTCGTAATCACATTGGTCGTTTGTTTATCAAAGAAATGCATCTTATCGCTTGCCAAAGCAATCTTTAACGTTTCTTCTATTTTCGTTCTGCGTTCGATTCGGGCAGTCAACAACTGGTCATTGCAAACCAACCGAACATAATATTCTTTACCTAAAAATTCTTTGGAATCGACTGCTAGTTCCAATACGCTTCCCGAATATTTTTTCAAATCAGACAAACTGGCACTGATATGCTCGGGCCGAATCCCCAAAATTACTTCTTTTCCTCGGTAATTTTTCAGCAGTTCCGCTTGTTCCTCAGTCAGTTTTATCCGGTATTGTCCGAAAACAAACGAACTTTTGTCGACCGTTCCTTCGATAAAATTCATATTCGGTGTTCCAATGAAACCGGCCACAAACAGATTCTTAGGTTGATTATAAACCTCATACGGTGTTCCGATTTGCTGAATATAGCCCATACTCATTACCACGATCTTATCGGCCATGGTCATGGCTTCGATTTGATCATGGGTTACATAAACCGTCGTCGCATGCAATCTTTTTTGCAACTTAACAATTTCGATTCTGGTTTTTTCCCGAAGTTTCGCATCCAAATTGGAAAGCGGTTCGTCCATCAAAAAGACTTTCGGATTACGGACAACGGTTCGTCCCAGCGCAACTCTTTGACGTTGACCGCCGCTTAAGTTCGCCGGAAGACGATTCAAATACTCCGTCAAACCGATAATCCCGGCGGCATCTTCCACATACTTTTGAATAACCTGTTTCGATTCATGCCGTACTTTCAAAGAAATTCCCATATTATCGTAAACCGTCATATTGGGATAAAGCGCATAATTTTGAAAAACCATGGCGATATCCCGATCAACAGGGGCTAAACTGTTGACCCGTTCTCCGTCGATGAGCATATCACCGGTGGTAATGGATTCAAGTCCGGCAATCATTCTTAGCGTCGTCGATTTACCGCATCCGGACGGTCCGACCAACACATAAAATTCTCCGTCTTTGATATCGATATTAATATCGTGAACGGCATGAACCGTTCCATTATAGATTTTGTTTACATTAATTAATTTCAAATCGGCCATGCATCTCACCTACCTAGACATCTGTTTAAAGGAGATTCTTCCTTCGGATTTGTATTTTTCTTTACGTAAAATCTGACGATACGATTTGATTCCGACCAAAATACAAATCAAACTGCTTACTGCCAACGTGAAAATGATCCAAAAAGATTTTGAAAATGCGATGGCAGAATAATTGATTTTTAAAATAAACGGTACGACTACCACAATCCGCAACACGTTGTAAACACCGTAAGCAATCGAAGCGATCGAAAATTGTTTTACGTAATTTTTGACTTTCAAAGCGGCCGTAAACAAGAACAACAAGACGGCGATATTAAATAGAATCATGATTCCAAGTAAATAGTCCCGCGGCATCACCGATAAGGCCACAATGATATAAATCACTTCTAAAGCAACTGCCAACAATAAAAACCAATATCCGAACGAATCGGTCTTATAAAAAGTAATTCCCGTCAAAACATCATGTTTTTCTTCCGTCGGCAAAATCAACCATTCATAACGATCGTTTACTTGTTTGATCTTATGCGTCAACTTGGCTACAGTATATTTGATCTTATAAATCTCTTTTTCTTTGGCATTTTGGTAACGGAGCTTTAAATCTTCTATCTGTTGTCTTCGTTTTGTCAAAACCGCTTCCTCATCGGGCGAAAGAGAACGAATTTCTTCTTCTTTTTGTTTGATGTTTTTTTCGATTTTATTTTTCAATTGAAGCAACCATAGACAATCGTAGTCTTTCAACTCCTGTGTCGCAACAATTTCATCAAAGAGATTCCACTGTCCCATCAATGCTTCTTTTTTTCTGACAAATTCAATTTGACTTTCGTACTTTTTGATTTTTGCCTCTTTCCAATTTAAGGCCTTTTGCTGATCGACTTTGAAATCAAACATTGCTTTCACCTACTTCTACTTGATTGTTTTTTTTACCCAATTTATAATTTCTGATAATCACTGCGATAAAGAAAATCATCGCAACGAAAATGACAGCATATAAAGCAATTCCCAAGTAAAATGTACTGTATTCCCGAACATATTCTGCTGTTTGAAAGTTCAGATCCTCCAGCCCCATATAACTGAAATCCACTTTATCATAGGACTGAATGATTAACGGAAGGGCTATGATCGCGAAAACCGAAACACAAGCCGTTACCGAAGCGACCAGGCTGGATACAATGCAAGCAAAACGATCGCAAATTCGTTTGTTGATTTGAAGTGCGAATATAACGATAATGCTTGCGGCACCGAATAAAGAGGCGAAAAACAAGATATTATTAAACGGTTGAAGGATATCATCATGGAAATGCGTGATATCTTCGTTTAGCGGTTGTTCAAAACCGAACAAATTCGAATAGCGACTCATGAACCCTAAAGAATACAAGACACAAAGAATCATGGCGATAATATAAACCACAAAAACTATTTTCTGAAGTTGAAAGCTTTTTTTCATACGACACACTCCTCTATTTTTTTCATCAGCTTTGAACTGCTTGCAAGAAAACAGAATATCTTTGTGGGAAGAAAACTTAAAACATAAGAAGGAAGGAAGAAAGGAAAGATATTCTATTTTTCTTGCAAGCAGTCAGGACATTACGTCCTGATTGCCAATCATTATTTTTTTACAGCCTGCATTGCTTTATAAGCCGTTTGATACGTTTGAACATATACGCTCAAGCCGGCATCGTTGAATACTTTAATGTAGTCTGCGTAAGTAGCCGGAACGCTTGTACCCGCAGGTGCATTACCAACTGTTTTGTAACGAACAACATTGAACATTACTTCAAAGAATCCATCCGAAGAAAGAGAGGTTTGATTTTGAATCGTTTCGGTTTGTTTTTTCGTCAAAGAGAAAATAGGCGGAACCAATTTATAATAGTTGTCGTTATCTCCCTTTAGGCCTTCTCCGGCATAAGTCGGAATATTAAGCGTCGATTCTTGTAACAAGGCCCATGCATCAAAACCTCTGTCGGAAGTATATTGATACTCAAATCCGATTTCTTTTGCATAACCAACCGGCATCAAACATCCCATCCAGTTTCTCAAGAATGTCGATAAGTCACCGTTGGCAGCACTATCGCAAGTCGAAAGCAACCATTCATTGTATTTCGGATATTCTTTTCCATCCGGACCGGTAAAGGATCCGTTTAAATCCAACATATAGTCCATACCGTAGTTTTGTGCTTTGGAACCTTTTTCAGAGAAAATGAAATCGAAAATCGTTGCCGCTCTGGCAATTTCGGCATCGCTTGCTTCAGCCGAAATACTCCATCCGTCCGGCTTAATAACACGTGAATTGTCGATGTAGTATTGCCATACACCGTTTACTCTGGAAACCGGAGGTAAAATACCGACGATGTCTTCATTTAAAGCATCGGCTGTTGTAGAAGCGATAAAGTCAAACGTCATAAAGCCGTAAGCCGGTTGCGCTTCGTTATCGGTACCGTACAATTGCTTTCTGAAATCTTTTGTATTGGTCAAGTCATACATATCGTTGTAAACCAAACCTTCTGCCTGCCAATAAGAAAGGTAAGTTAAAACGTTGTATAACGATTCCTGAGAATAAGTGTATTGTAATTCTCCTTTTGAATCGATGTACCAACGAGAACCGTAAGAATCCGATCCATGTACTTTTACACCGTCAAAATAAGTTGCAAAACGGAACAAATCTTCACGATAAGAAGATTTTCTTGAGAAATACGGGAATACTTTATCTGCTTTTCCATCGGTCAAATATTTAGGATTTGCTTTAATGACTCTGAACAAAGCCGTCAATTCATCGATGTCGTAAGCCGCTTTCGCACCCAAATAAAGTTCACTCGGATTTTCATAATCGTAGTTGGCATTGATATAGTCGATCAAGGCTTTTGCCAATGTTTCACCGTTTTTAACGGTTAACGCATTTTGAATGTCAATAATATTTTGACTGGTTTTCTTCGTGATCGTAACGCCGGTTTTCGGTGTCACCGTACCGCCGTTTGATCCGGTTCTTGCGTTAGAGCCGGTCCAGAATGCCTGATAATAAGTCGTATAAGCATCTTGATCGTAAGATGCCTGCGGTGCATCCAATAAATCAGTAACCCAAGTTTCACGAACATGGAAAGCACGCGCGATTTCACCGATTTCGGCAATATACGGAACTTGATAAATATTTCCGTCGTAAGCGGTAATAGACGATTTAACATCCGGATTTGCTTCCAAATATTTGCTGAAATTCGGCATCAGACCTTGTTCCATCAAACTGGAAATAGAGAATAATTTTCCGTCTACACCATAACTCATCAAGGTTTCACCGATACTGTTTCCGCCAAAGACAACGGCATCTTTAAAACCGGTTGCCGCAGCCGTGGTGATCATATCTTTTGCTTTTTGATCTTGAACCGTAACATCGACGATATCCGTATTTGTTTCGTTTTCGATATACGTCCAAAACGGTTTCAAAGCCCCTAAACTTACCGTTGAGCCATCCGGTAAATTAAGCGGAGTCGGCTGGTTGTAAGTAATCGTCTGCGACTTACTTCCATAAGCCAAATTCATTTTTACTTCTACTTTTTTCGTCGGATCGTCTTTTCCGACATTTCTTTGATTTTTTGCGGTTTCTTCGCCGCCACCGCAAGCAACCAAAGCCAGTGCTGTTAAACCAACACCTAAAGCACTCAATACTTTTTTCATCTTTTCCTCCTGTTTTTTTATTATTTTTGCTCCTTTTGCAAGAATAACCTAAAATTGAATGATTCTAACCCTTGACGCCGCCTAAATTAACACCGCGAGCAAAGTATTTTTGAATATACGGATAAATAACCAAAACCGGAATAATCGAACAGATGATGATCGCATAAACCAAACTGTCTGCCGCAAATGTCAAATTGTCGGGCGGTAATTCATCGTATATTTTTTGAAATTCTTCTATTTTTTGTCTCAAATAAACCTGAAGTGGTTGTTCATTCGCCGATTTAAGCAACATTCTCGACCAGTAATAACCGTTCCAACGCGATATGGCGTAAAATAATGTTACGGTTGCGATGGTTGCTCCGGACATCGGAATATAAATCTTCGAAAATACTTGGAACTCATTTGCTCCGTCGACAATGGATGCTTCTTCAATATCCGAAGGAATCGAACTGAACTGGTTCCGAAGAAGGATAATATTGTACGCTTGGACACCGAAACCGATTACCATTCCCCATTTATTGTCCACACCCATTTCTTTATAGTTGAGGTAAAGCGGAATCATACCGGCCGAAAACCACATGGTAAATACCAATAAGAAATTCCATTTTCTTTTCCCCATTAATTTACTCTTTGACAGCGCGTAAGCACCCGTTAAAGAAATCAGCATACTCCAAGCCGTACCGAAAACGGTATAAAACAGCGTATTGGTATAAGCAATCCAAAATCCTTTGTCGGTTAAAATCGTCTGGTACGCATCAAACGTAATATCGTTAAAATGCGGGAATAAGACAATCGCACCGCTTTCGTAAGTTCCTCTGCCGCTGATCGAAACAGAGAAAGCATATACCAGCGGATAAAGCGCCATTAAAGCAAATAATCCGACAAATACATAAGCGATAATTTTAAAAATAATTTCGCTTGCACTCATTCTTTCAAATTTCATAATTCACCATCCTACCAAAGCGACGTCTTAGAAGCTTGTCTACTGATCGAGTTGGCACCGATAACAAGCGCAAAGCCAATCACAGAGTTGAAAATACCGACTGCCGATCCTAACCCGTAATTTCCGGTTTCAATACCGAGTCGCTGTTCAAACGTCGAAAGTACATCGGCCGTAATATAGATGTTCGGATTGTACAACAGCAAAACACGTTCGTACCCGACGGAAAGCATCTTACCGATTCGCATAATGATCATAATGATCAACGTCGGAGCCATACCCGGAATCGTTACGTACCGAATTTCCTGCCATTTGTTTCCGCCGTCGACTTTCAAGGCCTCATACATAACCGGTGAAATACCCATGATCGCCGCAAAGTAAACGATTGAGTTATATCCGCTTTCTTTCCAAATCCCCGTAATAATATAAAGCGGACGGAAATAATTGGCATTTTCGATGATTTTAATATCTTCCGATACGAGCCCCAGTTTATACAACAGGGAAGCAATAACACCTACGGATGTTTCCCCTTTGTAAACCAACATCAGCACAATACCTGTAATCGTTACTTCCGACAGAAAGTGAGGCAAGTACGTAATGGTCTGTGTAATCTTTCTGAAACCGTTCGAATTAATCTCACTGAATAACAACGCCAGAATAATCGGAATCGGAAAACCGAAAAGCAATCCGTACAAACTGATGATGAACGTATTGCGGAAGGCACCCCAGAACGCTTCTTTATTCACCCCAACAACGATATTGATAAAATTGTCAAATCCCTTGAACTGACTTCCGAATATACCGTCGGCGGCATCAAAGCGTTTAAACGCAACAATCAACCCCATCATCGGTTTGTAAGCGAATAACGCAAACCAAACCACAATCGGAATCAACAAAACGTAAAGTCGCCACTCTCGTTTGATGTTTTCGAAAATTCCCTTAAACAGCGGGGTCCTTACTTTTACTTCATTGTCCATAAACTTCACCCTTACTCATTTTTTCTAAATACTGATCCATATCGACGATCAATTCTATTTTCTTTCGATTCAGCACCAATAAAATAATAATATCGATCACAAACGTCAACAGAACGGATCCCAAATAACTTCGGAAACCGACTTTCATATCACTCATCCACAACAACGCCAATCCTTTACCCAAGATCAAACACAAAAATACAATCACAAGATAGATCAGCAACGCGCCGTTGCTTTTGTGAAAGACATCCCGATTCCGCTTTCCGTAGCAAAAAATAGGAATCGCCGCAAATAAATTGGCAAGGACATAATAGACGAAAGATTCTAAAAACGGAATCTTGGCAATAAATACAATCGGTATGGAAGAAACAAGCAAAACCAAGAACGACATTCTTCCCCAACGGATCGATGCAACAATAAAAATAAGCGTTCCAAAACTGATGTAGATCGAACTAGTCAGCTTACCAAGCAGAAAGTAGGAAAGAAATTCGGATATTGCCGCCAAAATACAAAAAATAGTCAAATCCAACGCTTTAAACTTCTGATAACTTATAATGTCGCCTCCCCTTTTTATCCGTAAATACGGAATCGGTTTTTGATTACCTCTATTTTTTTTCTCGAACCTGTGCCGATTCGAGAAAAATACCCTATAATTCATAATTACGAACTGAGTTCTTATATATTCACAAAAAGAAATTCTCATAGATTTCTTCTGGGAATATATGAGATCGGTCTTTTTTTGTTCGTATTTATGAACATTATTCTTAATATTGAATTCAACATAAATATATCATACTATGAAAGCGTTGTCAACAAACTTTTACAAATTTTTTTCACTTTTTTGCAACCGTTCATTTTTATTAAAAATCTTTTCTTTTACTTACGATTTTAACTTGATTTTTTTTAATTTTGTTTTATACTTTAGGATAAAAAGGAGTGATCAAACATGCAAATAGAATTACACAATGTCGTCTGTAAAGAGATGAATGCGGAAAACGGTTTTACTTTCTTATATCGTTTTCCCAAAACGCTGATTCCGCACCTCGGGTATCAAACCAACCAAAAAGGAAAGCAAAAAGCCTTGACCAGCAGCGGTGTGGAAATTAGAATCCTTACTTCTTCCCCTGTTTTAACCATCGATCTTCTGGCCGTTTCGGAATCGACGTTTGTCATGACCTACATCGGCGATTTTGAATACAAACGGTTTTTTTTACCGAAAGATCAAGTGATTTCTGTCGAGATTCAGCATCATGGCCGAATGATTCGGATGGATGAAAACAAACTACCGCATCGTCGTTTTTCTTCCAACATGTATAGAATTTTAGCAGAAGGGGCGGCAACCGTCGGATACAAATTGAAATCCGACCTTTCTCATGAAACACTTTCGGTTTTTAAACCGGATACTTGTATCTGCGCCTACGGTTCTTCGATTACGCAAGGAGTCGGCGCTTCCAGCAACATGAATTCTTATTTACAGACATTTGCCAATTATGCCAACTTAGAAGTTTTAAACAAAGGAATGAGCGGTTCTTGTCTTTGCGAAAAAGAAATGGTTGACTTTTTAGCAACTGTTTCTTGCGATGCTTATTTACTGGAGTTGGGTTGCAACATGCGCGGTGTAATGGATCAACAAGAATTTCAAAAACGAGTCACCTACCTACTTCAAACCTTACAACAAACCAACCGACCGATTTTTTTAATCGATATGCTTTCGTTTTTCAATCGGGCGTATGCCCATTTGGAAGCCGAATACAAGCAAATCAGTCTGGATTTCAGTCAAATCCTTTCCGATTTAAGCAAACAGTTTCCGTCGGTTCATTTGATTCTAAGTTCTGATTTATTAGAAGATGTCACTTGCATTTCTTACGATATGCTCCATCCAAGCGAATACGGCCATCAGATTATGGGCAGAAATTTAGCCAAGGTGATCAAACAATATCTCAATCACTAAAAAAACTTCCGAAATTTTCGGAAGTTTTCTTTTTAAAAATAATCGGAAATATAAGGCGTCTGTTGTTCAATGGCATCTTCTAACATATCAACGGTTTCGGCACTGGCTTTTAACCGTCCGATTTTAACCAAATACTCCGGTCGTTTATACCCCATCAACATGGTCGTCATGGTTTGAATACTGATCGTATCTTCACACCGATCCGCCGTTTTGGTGGCTTTGGCTTGGCCGTTTCGATCGATTTCCAACAAAAACGTTCCTTGATTGCATTCCATGATCGGATCGGTCAATTTAAACTTCCAACGTCTTTCCAACGTCGAAGATTTAAACGGAAAGCGCTCGATAAAACGGCTGAAATCGACAATTCGAGCCATATAATACGGTGAAATCGTTTCCTTGATGGAAGCATCCTCAAATAGAAACGCCAACGGTTCATCCGTATAAGTATTGCCGATTACTTTGTTAATCATCGAAAAATGAGCCGATACAAAATTCCAAAGTCCCGTTCTGGCCTCTTCTGTATTGAAAATCATATCCTTGATGTAAAACACTTCTTCGGCAATCTGATAAATAACATATCCTTCCGGTTCATCTTCTTCGTTATAGTAAACCGCTGCCATTAAATCATCCGGATCCCATAAAAAATATTCGTTCCATGCCAATTCGTCCCGTAAAACAGCCCCATGCGTATGAGCCGCATAACGGGCATAGATTTCTTTAATTTCCTTTCCGGCCGGTTTGACGCGCCGAACAAAACCGGGAACTTGTCTGTTTTGCGGCAACTGATAGTCATGAATTTCATACGTGATTTTATCCGATATGATTTCCCATCCCTTCTTTCGGTAATACGGAATGGAATACGGATATAAATAGCAAATATACTGTCCTTTTTCACGCATTGTTTTAAGGGCTTGTTCCAATAATTTATACATTAAACCTTTTCCGGAATATTCGGGATACGTTCCCACTCCGGTCAGTCCGCCCATTGGATACACCGTTTTATACACCTGTACGTTCATCGGATAAACCACAACTTGCGAAACCAGATTGTCGCCATCAAACCAGCCGATCACATCCGCTTTTTGCATCGTGGGAAATTTCGCCTGAATCAGTTCTTTTTCTTTCCAATCGACTTTGCTTAAACGCCGATTGGTTACTTGGAAGACGTACCTTAAAAGAGCGTGATATTGTTCGATGGATTCAATACGGACCGGTTTCATTTTTAATTTTTTCAACTCCATATCCAACAACCTCCTTCTACTCATTCAATGCCGTTTGAACGATATTTTTGCTTACTTCATCCGTTGACGTTTTCAATTATTATACCACAATACACGCTTGAATATCAAATCAGAAGCCGTTGAAAAATAAAAAAGGAAATGATTAAATCTCAATCATTCCGCTTTTGACTAACATAATAATCGCTTGCGTCCGACTGCTGACACCGAGTTTGCCGATTACATTGGAAATATGATTTCGCACGGTTTTATCACTGATCGACAGTTTTTCTCCAATCGATTTTGTCGTCTCGTTTGCAATTAAAAGTTTAAATATTTCAAGTTCACGAGAAGTCAAGAAATGCTGATTCATAAAAACCTCCAGTACTCCCACTGTATTTTATGATTCAGCATTCTGTTTTGTTCAATCTTTTTGATTTATTCCGGTGGCATATTTTCCTATATCGAGAACATCAGAAAGACGATAAACCATCAGTACTTCATCCATAAACTGATCGATATACACCGCATCCACATGCCGTAACAATTTAAATTCAAAACGATTCTGATAATCATTTACCGCCGCATAAATATAATTTTTATGAAAGAAAAGATTTAAATCACAGCGGTATTGATCGGTAAATTCATTCGTTTTTTTAATGAAATTCGGTGTTAATTGCTTAAAGATTTCCATATCATCGCTGGTAAAAATGCGGTATTCTTTGTTAAATGCAATCGATTCCGTCTTTACTTCCGTCAAATGATTTTTTTTAAATAACACTTTTGTGTCTTTATCCTCCAAAAGAAACGAATCGTTTTGTTCGATAGGTAAGCGAAATAAAATAATCCGTCCCTTTTTCGTCGAAATCCATTTTTTTAAACCGACATATTCATAGTACGAACTTTCAAACGGGATCGACTTTATTTTCCCCTTATAATAACAGCCCGGAGAGAATTCTTTATACTTCGTAAAAACAGCTTGCTTGGCAATGGTTTTTTTAGGAATAAACTTATTGTAGTCCCATTCAAAATCTTCATAATAGCGATGCGCCAAAAAAGGTAACAAGCAGGAAAAGAAATATCTTTTATAACGGGCAATACACAATATAAAAGCAACAGAAGATAGTGCGGCCAATGCCATGGATAAAAAAGCCAAACCGATAAAAAGCCCTACCCAATCGGAAAACAATAAAATTCCCAAGAGAATAAAAACAAAAAAACCGATATAAAAGACAGACATCCAAACAATGAAAAAAACAAAAAAGAAAATCAACCACGCTCTTTTTCGATTTAAAAACGGAATATAATCCTGTGCTTTTAAATACTTCGGAATCAACAATTTTCCGCCTCCTTTTTTTCTTGATGAAAATAACGATAAATTTTTTCCGCCAACGACATCGGCATACCGGCTTTTTGCAAATCCTCTATATCGGCATTTTTGACGGCATCGATCGTTAAAAAGTATTTCAATAATTTTTCTTTTCGATTCGGTCCCAACCCTTCAATCGGATCCAGTACCGAAGAAAACAGCCCTTTTGCTTTATTGCTTCTGAAAAAACGAATGGCAAAATCATGAACACGCTGCGAAATATCCGCCAAGAATAAATAAATCTCAGAATTTTTTTCAACTTCGTAATACCGCTCTTCGAAAAAAATCTTAGATGCTTTATGACGATCGTTTTTCTGAATTCCCATAACAGGCAAACTCAAATTGAGCGACTGTAAAACTTCTTTTGCGGCGTGGACTTGAATCGGTCCGCCATCCATAACAATCAAATCCGGCATCACAGCATCTTCCATCGCCAACCGCAAATAGCGGCGATAAATCACTTCTTTCATGGATTCGTAGTCATTGGCTCCTTCGACGGTTTTAATATGGTATTTTCTGAAATCTTTAAACGACGGTTTTCCGTCGATGTAGCATACCATGGCCGATACCGGATACTCGCCGTAAAGATTGGAATTGTCGAAGGCTTCGATTCTTCTGGGTGTCGGAATATTCAATAATGCGCCGAGCGCTTCGATGGTTTCCGCTTTTTTCAGTACTTGATTTTTCAAAATGTTCCGGCGATTTTCCAAATTAAACCGGGCATTGGCGATCGCCATATCCATAATTTCCTTTTTCTTGCCGACTTTAGCTTCGTAAATATCAATCTCAAGCACGCATTTCAATAGTTCGGCATCAAAACCACGACAGCAAATTTCTTTCGGTTTGGCATTGATCTGATAAAATTGTACCAAATAATTGACGACTTCATCTTCTAACGAATCGTACTTATTTAAAATCGTCTGATGATTCTGGACGATATTTCCCTGACGGGTGATGAGGATATCTAATGAAATTTCATCTTCATCCGCATAAATTCCAATGTAATCACGGCTGGTCAAATCATTGATGGAAATTTTTTGTTTGGCAACCGTATCCATTACGGATGCAATCAAATCTCGGTATTCTTTGGCTTTTTCGAATTCCAACCGCGAAGATGCCGCTTCCATCTCTTGCCTCAATTGTTCCAATACCTCTTTTGTATCTCCGTTTAAAAAAGCCGTGATTTTGCTTTTATAAAGTGAATAATCCATGTCTTCATGATGAATGCAAGGTCCCAAACATTGATGAAGATGATAATACAGACATTCCTTATTCGGAATATGATAACATTTGCGAAGCGGATAAATCTGATTCAACAAATCCATCGTCGAACGGGCCGCTTTGACATTCGGATAAGGGCCGAAATAACGAGCTTCATTTTTCTTTCTGGGACTTCTGGTAACAATCAATCGAGGGTGCTTTTCATTGGTCAGGGCAATATAAGGATACGTTTTATCATCGGTCAACATGATGTTGTATTTCGGATTATACTCTTTGATCATATTGATTTCAAGCACAAATGCCTCTAATTCGCTTTTGGTAATCACGTAAGTAAAATCGGCGATTTCACTGACCAACCGGGTTGTTTTGGCGTTGTGTGCTCCGTGAAAATAACTTCGAACTCGGTTTTTTAAATTCTTGGCCTTTCCAACATAAATGACCGTCCCGGAGGTATCCCTCATTTGATAACTTCCCGGCAAATCCGGTAACAATTTCAACTTTTCTTCAATCAACGGAAGCATCATTCATCATTCCTATCCGAAAAATATTTTGCGAGAATTTCTTTAAATCGCATTCTTTTTTTCTTGGCGATACGCAGTGTTAATTCCGGGTATTGATACAAAAAAGAACGCAGTTTTTTAGCCACATGGGTATTGCTTAAATACGCTTTGGCCGTTGCTTTTTTTTCGGCCAGCAAATCGCTTGTTTCTTCCATTAATGTTGTGAATTTAAGAATCAGTTTGGAAATATTTAAATGGCGAACGGTTGAAAATACCGTATCGACCAAGGTTAAAAAAACAATGACCGCCGCAACAACCCGCAGTATCCAAGTAGATACGTGCGATAAGCCCGAAAAAAGATACGGTTGAATGCCGTACATCACAATCATCACCAAACAGCCGAACAAAAAAGAATTAAGCAAGCAAATCCGACCGTTTAAATTCCATTTCCGCTTGGAATAATCCCACCAACGCATATGAAACAAAACTTCCAGTACATAACTGGTCAGATATTCCAACGATGACGTTAAAACAATTCCCAGTATCCATACCAAATACCACATACCGCGATCGTAAAAAGGCATCATCGTCGCAATGATCAAAATCGCCCCAAAACCGTAAATCGGACAAATCGGCATGTATAAATAGCCTCGATTGACCCATCTTTTCTGGCAAAACGAGCAGTAGACGACCTCACAAAGATAACCTAAAAAAGAATAGATGAAAAAACAAATGATGTATTGTTCCAAATTCACGATACTCACCCCGTTCGATTAAAAAAAAGGTTAATAGAATTCTATTAACCACCAATGGATTGATTTTACTTAAAGGTCATTTTCGTCTTGTCGACTAAAATCTCTTCTAGGGCTTGGCCGACCGGCTTAACACAAAGACCGTCTTCATAAGAAGTGTATTCTTCTTTTTCAATGATCTTTGCCCGTTTGGCTGCCGCATAAGCCAATTTATATTTAGAATCAATTTTCTCAAGTAAAGCATCTACGGATGGATAACGCATTCCATCATAATTTTTTTTGTTAGACATTTTCTTCCCTCCAAAAATCAAATTTATTATACCACACAACCAAACGAAAATCCACGCCGGAATTAATTTTCTTCGATCAATTCCATATATTTGTGGATGGACCGTTCGGTTTTGGCATGTTCCGCACGAATGATCGCCATAATTCGGTCCGCCGCATTGTGCACTTCATCGTTGACAACGATATAATCGTATAAATAGGCCAGTTTAAATTCTCGGTTGGCTTTTTGAATTCTTTCCTGTATCACTTCTTCGGATTCCGTTCCCCGTCTGCGTAACCGCTCATAAAGGGCTTCTTTTCCGGGCGGAACGATGAATATCATGACACAGTCCGGAACTTTCTTTTTGACTTGCTGAGCCCCTTCCACTTCGATTTCCAAAACGACTTCGTGACCTTTATCCAACTGTTCATTGACTTTGTCCAGCGGTGTTCCGTAGTAATTTCCGACAAACTCGGCGGTTTCCAAAAACTTTCCTTCTTGTTGACGAGCGATAAAATCTTCTTTTGAAACGAAATAGTAGTCTCTTCCTTCTTTTTCACCCGGCCGTTTGGGACGCGTCGTCATCGAAACACTGTACACCAAATTGTGTTTCGGCATAGAAAACAAAGCTTTTCGAACCGTTCCTTTTCCCACTCCGGAAGGTCCCGATATAACAACCAGAAGACCGCGATCATTTAACTTCATACAACCAACCCATCCTTTTGTATATTGTATCAAAATCTACAAAAACTTACAAGATAAAAGTGTTTTCTTTTTACTCTAAACAATCAATTTCATTTTGAAATAAAGTCAATTGGCTCAATAATAACTCCAAAATATCGGTGATATGCTCCGAAACATACCAACAATACTCCAAAACCACAATCCCACCCGATGTGACAAACGTTTTAAAAAAAGAGGATTGTTCATTAAAATCATTCAACTTTTTGTAATCAAAACTTTTCGGATTGATTTTGGTTAAATTAACATGCAGACAAATCAAATCTTCTTGGATCAGCAAGTAAGGATAAATCGTAATTTCCCTTTCCAATAAATTCAGTTCGAACTGAATTTTATCCTTTTCGTCATCCAGTGTGTACCTGACTTTTTTTTGTTCGAAAAAAGCCGCCAGTTTCAATTTCAACTTCTTCTTGTTCCAAGCCATTAAAGTCGCCCCTTTTCCGCTTCAGATACCCTTATTGTATCATATTTTGCTCTGTTTTGAAAATAAAATCCATCCATCGATCTAATTTTATGATATACTGATAAAGAGGTGATCAAATTGAGTTTCGACGGATTGTTTTTACATCATTTAAAACAGGAACTTCAAATATTAAAAAGCGGAAGATTGGTTAAAATCGCGGAAATCGGCGATACGGATTTTATTTTCACGATCCGATCCGATAAAACCAACCATCAGTTGATGTTAAGTTTCGCAAGTGATTTTGCCCGTGTGCATTTGACCGAAAAAAAATACGATACCTCTTCTCATCCGAAAAGTTTTACCATGTTATTGCGGAAGCATTTGGAAGGATACTTTTTGAAAGATTTCTTTCAATACGAAAGCGACCGCATTCTTGTTTTCATGTTCACAGGATACAATGAAATGCGCGACTACAATCAAAAATATTTGATCTGCGAAGTAATGGGACGCTATTCCAATTTGATCCTAACGACCGATACTTATTCGATCATCGATGTCTTAAAAAAAGATGGCGTCGGCGAATACAACCGGACCATGCTGCCAAATGCCATCTATCGCTTTCCGGAAACAAACAAAAAAAATCCGTTGGCACGATCCTTGCAATCCCTGCAACAAGATACCGTTTTTTCTCCCAAAGACCTGATTGCCTGTTACAACGGGATTTCCATGTTGGCGGCCGAATACTGTTTTCAAACGGATGCCGTCCACCAAACACTTTATCAATTGATCCATGAAACGATTCACCCGGTTATTCTACTAAACAAAAATCAGAAAAAAGATTTTTATTTTCAAGCCTGCAACAACCCAGTTCTAGAGGCTTATCCTTCGTTATCCGCTTTATTGGATCAGTTTTATTATGAAGCGGAAAAAACTTATACCATCAAACAAAAAACACAGGATATCGGGCGCTTCGTCGATCGTCAAATTCTGAAAAATACGCACAAAATCCAAAAATTGAATCAGGAAATGCTTTCGGCCATGCATGCGGACGAATACCGACTTTACGGAGAATTATTGATGTCTTATCCGCACTTAAAAGAAAAAGCAGCATCGGTTACGGTATTGAATTACTATACACACGAAATGGTTTTGATTCCTCTAGATGCCAAGTACGATATTATCACCAATTCTCAGAAGTATTTTAAAAAATATCAGAAAGCAAAATCGGCGATCCATTACATCCAAGAACAAATTCAAAAATCCAAAGAGGAAATCGAATATTTTCAGTTGCTGCAATTTCAACTCAATCAATGCTCGTTGCAAGATGCCATGGAAATCAAACAAGAATTGATCAACCATAAATACATGCTTGCCAAAACGACCAAAAATGTAAAAAAACAAAAACCGCATCTTCTTAGTTATCTAATCGATGACGTCGTGATTTCAGTCGGAAAAAACAACTTGCAAAACGAGTATCTGACGCACAAACTGGCCAAACCAAACGATTATTGGTTTCATGTCAAAGACGCCCCCGGAAGCCATGTGGTCGTCCACAGCGATCAACTAAACGAAAATCTGATCCGCAGTGCCGCCATGCTGGCCGCCTGTTTTTCTTCTTACAAAGATTCCTCCAGTGTTCCGGTTGATTATACTCAAATCCGCTACATTAAAAAAATCCCGCAACGACGGTCTTGCTTTGTCACTTACAGCAAACAAAAAACCATCTTCATTGACCCAAATCCCCAAATTTTTGCAACATGGAAGGTGAAAAAATGAATGCCTATGACAAATTTTCCTATTATTACGATGATGTGATGGCATCGCTTCGGTATGAATGGTGGCTTGATTTCATCAAGCCGTACGTAAAGCCTTCCGATCGAATTTTGGATTTGGCTTGCGGAAGCGGAACGTTTGCCATCTTACTGAGTCTTTCGGGATATCAAGCCGAAGGATTGGACTTATCGCCATCCATCATTGATTTGGCTCGGCAAAAAGCCAAAATCAATCATTTGACCATCCCGTTTTACGTACAGGACATGACAACTTTTTCCATTGACCAAACTTTCGATTGCATTACCTGTTTTTTTGATTCCGTCAATTTTTTAAAAGAATCAACCGATCTTGATCGCCTGTTTGAAACAGTTTACCGCCACTTAAAACCGAACGGTTATTTTATTTTCGATGTTTTTTCGAAAACCATGATGAACCGCTACAAACATTACCGCCGAAAAGAAGATTATCAAAGTTTCAAATTGGACTGGAAAACCAGCAAAATCGACGAACGGACGTTGAAGCACACGTTAGCCATCAAAGAAAACGATCAAATCTATCGTGAAACCTATTATGAATATTACCATGAAATAAAAAACTTAAATCCAAATGGATTTAAGCTTATAAAAATCAGCGGCGATTTTAATGATCAATATCAAAAAAACGATGAACGAATTTTAATGGTATTACAGCGTCTTTAACTCATTGTACGTCATTTCCAACGTTTTGAAGAAGGAATCAATATGTTCCTGAATCCAAAGTTCTTTTTTTAACGAGTCGACGGCAACGCTTGCCGCTTGGTAAAGCGCTTCGGCACCCAAATTAAGGGAAATGCCTTTTAAAGAATGAATATAATTAAAGGCCGCGTTTTTATCTTTTGTTGCGTTGAGGGATTCATAATCGGACAAGAACTGCTGATAACTGTTTAAAAAGCTGTCCTTCACTCTTTGAAAGATCAGTTCATTGCCCATTAAATAATCCATTGCTACTTTTTTATTCACAAGCACCATATTTTATTTCCTCCTTTTTAGTATATGATTCTACTATATACTTTCAAAAGGAAATATTTTGTCGAAATATGAAAGCAGATCAGAAATTTAGTTTTTCTTCGTCAGAAGGTGTCAAGGTATGGCTGTAAAACGATTTCACTGCCAAAATCAGACTTTTTAAATCGGCACTGCCGGCTGTTTCAACTGCCGAATGCATGGCCAACTGAGCAAGTCCGATATCAACCGACGGAATGGATACTTGCGAAACGGAAATGGCTCCCAATGTCGATCCGCCTACTATATCACTTCGATTGGCATTGAGTTGATAGTTGACACCGGCTTTTTGACATATTTTTTGAAAATACGCACTGGATAAAGCACTGGTCGTATACGACCCTTTCGCCGCGTTTTTAATGACGATGCCCTCATTTAAATAACATGCGTTGTTCTCATCGTATTTAGATGGATAATTCGGATGATATCCTTGGGCATTGTCGGCCGAAATCAAAAAGGAATTGGAAAGAAGACAAAGGTATTCTTCTTTGGTTTTGCCGATTGCAAGCGCAATCCGCTCTAAGGTATCGGCTAAAAAAGTTCCGCCGGCTCCTTGCATCGTCGAGGAGCCGATTTCTTCATTGTCAAATAAAACGGCAACGTTGATTGCTGTTTGATTGTCGGCTTGTAAAAGTGCCTGTACCAACGCATAACTGCATTCCAAATTATCGATTTGCGGCGCCATGATCCACTCTTCATTCGGCCCCAAAAGCGTTCCTCTATCCAAAACAACCAAATATAAATCACCGGATAAAAGGGCGGATTCATCGGTTTTCAGTTCCTCGGCAAGCAATCGTTTCAAAGAAATGCCGCCGTTTGTCGAAAAAAGCGGTAACAGATCCGTTTGAGGATTCAAAGAAACACCCTCATTCACCCGACGGTTGTAATGAATGGGTAAATTCGGAATAACAGCCAGTGGGCGATCCAAGTACACCAATTTCGCACAAACACCCTCATCGGTATCAACTAGTACTCTGCCGGCAATTCCGAGCGGGCGATCCATCCATGTCGAATAAATCGGTCCGCCGTAAACTTCCGTATTCAATACGCTGTATTTTGAACGATGCAGTTCAAAATTCGGTTTCAGTTTAAATGTCGGAGAATCTAAATGAGCCGCCGTAATATTGAATGAAACGGCATCTTGTTTCGGAATGGTAAAAGCACAAAGTGAAGACATATTCCGCCCGACAAAATATTTTCCGCCCGGTTTCAACTGCCATTTCTTTTTTTCCGATAATTCAACGAAACCGGCAGCCCGTAATATTTCCTTGATTTTCCAGGCAGCATGAAATGCCGTCGGTGTTTCTTTTAAAAAATTCAAAAATTCTTTCAATTTTTATTCCTCCAATTCTACTTTGCATTCAAACGACCGGTGCTCTGCGACTGTTCCCACAAAACAAACCTCGTTGGGAGCGGTAAAACCATACGATACATGCAACGTTTCTCCCACTTTAGTTTCTTTGATGAACGCAAACGCTACTTTTTTGAAATACGCATTCGGATAACGTGTTGTAAAATGACGGTAAATCATGCCGATATACCGGGCATTATTCATATGGCCGTTATGATCCAAGTCATCATACACAACCTGATAAGAAAACTGTTCGTTTAATTTTGATGTATCCAGTTGCAGCGCTCTTGGCGTTTGAAAAGGATAATTCGTAAAATCGTAATAAGTCCCTTCAAATTCAATCGAAGATGCCCGAACAGGTCTACGACTTTCACTGTCAATGACAATCCAATTGGAAATGCCTTTAACAAGCGGGCGATTCGCTTGATCGACCATTAAAAACTCCCTTTCAAACTCGATTCGGTGTTTTGGTTTCGGCCAAGTAATCACTTTCACGTCGGCTAAATAGGGCGGTTGATTGAGGATTTCGATTTCTTCATATAATATAACCCAGGCTCGATGATCCGCCAAACATTGCCGATAACCGATTCCAAGTTCTTCCGCATGCAAACCGGCTATATCCTGAAACAGATCAAATACGCTTTGCGGTTTGATTCGATCCTGTTGATCGACATCTTTAGTCTGGATAAAAAAAGCCATTTCTTTTTTTAGTATTCCCATGATAAAACCTCCTTATTTTATAATTGTATCATAAAATAAAAGAAAAGTTAAAACCTTTATAAATAAAAAAAAATCAATTGAGGACAAGTCCTGAATTGATGTTCTTATTATAGTTTTTTTCTTTTATCCTGTCAACTGAATCCACGATGAAAACGTGTCCAATCGATTTTTTTCATAGGAAAAAGCCAAAATTTGTGCTACAATGACACTGAAGGTGAAAATCAAATGAAAAGTTATTTACAAAAAGCATATTGCATGAACCAAACGGTACGGATTTATGCCGCCATTACAACCGATCTTGCCAATGAGGCAATGAGCATTCACCACTTATGGCCGACTTCGGCAGCGGCTTTATCCCGCGTTTTAACGATTGCGGCCATTATGTCGTGTACTTATAAAGCCGGAGAATACTTAAATATCAACATCCGCGGAAACGGACCCGTCTGCCCCATTACCGTCGAAGCTACTGACGGAAAAGTTCGGGGGTTTGTTCATAATCCGGGTGTTTATCTTAAAGACCGAAGCGGTAAAATCGTTGTCAAAGACGGCGTCGGCAACGACGGTTTGATCGAAGTGATTAAAGATCTGCATTTACGCGAACCGTTTTCTTCGACAAGTCAACTGATAAGCGGTGAAATTGCGGAAGATTTCACGTATTATTTCGCTCAATCCGAACAAATTCCGTCGGCTGTCGGATTGGGTGAATCGTTTAACTCGGATGCGTCGATAAGAGCTTGCGGTGGATTTTTAATTCAAATTATGCCCGGATGCAGCGATGAATCGATTACCAAATTAGAACAAAAACTAAAAAATTTAAAAAGTTGTGCCAAAATGATCGAAGAAGGCTATACAGCTATAGATATCATCCGTGAAATTACCGACGGTGATTATCAACTTTTGGAAACCAAAGAACTGTCGTATTGTTGTCCTTGTAGTAAAAGCCGTTTCAGAAACAGTTTAAAACTTCTCGGTCAAGAAGAACTCAAAGACATACTTAAAACCGATCATCATGCTTCGATCACATGCCAGTTCTGCGGTTCGCACTATGAATTCGATGAAACGGAATTAACGGAAATGCTAAACGAACTGAAAGCCAACTGATTGATCGTTTAAAACAAAATCACAGTCTTTACGGACTGTGATTTTTTATTCAAACAACAATAAAACCTTTTCAGTATAATCTTGAATTCCATCCTGTACCAGTCTGGAAAAAGCGCGAACCAGATAATGGTTTTTCAGTCGGTATTGAACACATTCGTAAAAATAATTGTATAAAATCAGACCGATTTCTTTTTTGGTTTTAAAAATCGTGGATTGATTTTCTAGTTCTTGTTTCAATTCCGCCAAAATCTCTTTTTGTCGATCGGTCAATTCCGATTGAACCAAACCGCTGACTTCTTCTGAAAACACATCGTTTAATATAGCATATTCTGCCGGATAATACGAATACGTATATTGCTTTCCTTCTTTTTCTACCGTTTTGGAAGATGCTTCCAAAACAGATGTAATCACGTATAATTCAGGATCGTCCGGAATCCCAACCAAAGTATGGATTTCAACATCTTCTAAATCGGTAAATAATATTTTATTTTCTTCCAGCCATCCTTTTTTTTGCAAAAATCCATACGAATTTGGCTTGCTGTAAATAGAAACCGAAACCGTATCTTTCCATAGATAATAAGATTTCAATCCTTTTTCTTTCCATTCTTTCATTTTTTGCATCATATCTTTAATCGACATAGTTACGACCTCCTTTTTACTATATTATAAACCCAACCACCCTTTCGTGCAAGGAATCCTTTCGTACAGCGATCGCAAGAACAACCGCAGCGCGCTATTTTTTCACCGAAATAAGACGCCAACCACTGATGACGACACTGTTTACTTAAGCAATAATCGACTACGTCATCTCTAAAACAAGTCTGTTTTTGATCGGACTGTTTCAAAAAATAATCGGATATCTTTAAATCATCAAAATTAAAAAAAGTAATTCCAACCCCAAAGACATGATCTCTGGAGGCACGACCCAACTGTTGCAGCAAATCTTCGATACAAACGGGAAGTTGATACTGAATGACATAACGAATATCCGGAATGTCAATCCCCATACCAAACGCGTTCGTACAAACCATAATGGTTTTTCGACCGGTTTGAAATTCTTCTTGGTGTTCTTTCTTTTCTTTCGATGACAAATTACCGTGATAAAACGTACAGGAAAAACCGTCTTGTTTCAGTAAATACGCCAGTTCTTCCGTCGTTTTGATCGTCAAACAATAAATCAAAACTTTTTGATCGGTCATCTGTTTCAGCAATTTCCAAAGCAACTGCTTTTTTTGCGTGGTGTATTTAACACCGTAAAACAAATCCGGCCGATCCATACTCATATTGAAAATAGCCGGTGAAGTCAGTTGTAAATACTCGATTATTTTTTCTTTAGTTCGATCGGTCGCCGTTGCCGTTAAAGCCAAAAGGCGCGGTCTTGGCTGAAAGCATGAAATAAAATCGCAGATGGTCAAAAAACTTTTTCTGAACGATTCACCCCATAACAGGGTATGTGCCTCATCCACTACAATGAGTGAAACCTGTTTTCCTTTTAAAAGACGGATAAAACTTTCCTGTTGCAGGCGTTCCGGAGCAACATACAATAGTTTGATCTGATTTCGTTCGATCTTCCGTACGACTTCCCGTTTTTGGGTTTGCGGTACAGCCGAATGAATAGCCGCAGCGGAAATTCCTTTTTCAATTAAACTTTGTACTTGGTCTTCCATCAAAGCAATCAAAGGAGAAATCACGATCGTCAACCCCTCCAACAACAAAGCCGGAATTTGAAATAAAAGCGATTTTCCAAACCCCGTGGGAAGAAATGCCATACAGTCCTTTCCTTGTAAAATCGTCTCAATCAATTCGCGTTGATTGGGTCTAAAGGCATCATACCCATAATATTTTTTCAATATCTCCTGTAATCTCATTCAATCCCCCTTTTTAAGGATAACATGTTTCTTTAACCTTAAAAACGATTTTTTTATTGGATAAAATATTGAAAAAATGAAAACACCTTCTGTTTAGAAGGTGTCAGTTCGAAGCATACCCATTCGGATTTTGTTTTTGAAAATTCCAAGCATCCCGGCACATATCCTCTAGTGAATAACGGGCTTTAAATCCCAATTCCCGTTCTGCTTTCGTACAAGAAGCATAGCATTCGGCCACATCGCCCGACCGACGCGGTTTAAATTCAAACGGAATCGGCTTTCCAACCGCTTTTTCCATCGCTTTTAAAACATCCAGTACCGAAGAACCTTTTCCCGTTCCCAAGTTATACGTAACCAGACCGCAATCGGAATCCAATTTTTTCAAAGCCAAGATATGGCCTTCTGCCAAATCGCAGACATGAATATAGTCGCGGATGCAAGTTCCGTCCGAAGTCGGATAATCATTTCCGAAAATACCCAATTTTTCCAATTTACCGACGGCCACTTGCGTAATATACGGTACTAAATTATTCGGGATTCCGTTTGGATCTTCGCCTATTTTCCCGGAAGGATGGGCTCCGATCGGATTAAAATACCGCAATAAAGCAATGTTAAAGGATGGGTTTGCTTTTGAAAAATCTCGTAAAATATCTTCGATCATCAATTTAGTCCTGCCATACGGATTGGACACATGCAAATCGAAATCCTCGTAAATCGGTACGCTTTTCGGATCGCCGTAAACCGTAGCCGAGGAAGAAAAAATCAAATTCTTCACTTGATAAGTTTGCATCAAAGACAGTAAATTGAGCATGCTGATCAAATTATTCTGATAATACGACAGCGGTTTCAAAACGGATTCTCCGACTGCTTTTAATCCCGCAAAATGGATCACAGCATCAATTTTGTTTTCTTTAAAAACTTGTTCAAACTTTTCTTTATCTAGGCAATCGTAAGGATACATCACAACCGACCGATGAGTCAATTCTTCAACCCGTCTAATGGACTCTTTGCTTGAATTGGAAAAGTTGTCAATTACGACAACACGATAGTTTTGTTCCAGTAGTAAAAGAACGGTATGGGAGCCGATATAACCTGCTCCGCCAGTTACCAATATTGTTTTCATTTTCTTCACTCCATTCGTTCTCTTATTATATCATTTTACCCATTTTTCGTCAATTTTTACCTTTTCAAATCAATCCGCTTTGTTTTTAACGGCCTTTAAAATATAATATCCTTTATCTCGTGCGACAATTTCACAGTTTTGGAAACGCTCTTTGATATAATCGTAAGAAGACGGAGCCCCTTGTTTTTTTTGAATCACAACCCATAGTTCGCCACCGGGAAGAAGGCGCTTGAAGGCTCCGTCGTAAATGGCATAAACCACGTTCTTTCCGGCTCGAATCGGCGGATTGGTCACAATGGATGCAAAACGAAGGTCTGTCGGCAAGGCATCATAAAGATCTCCGTTTAAAACCGTAACAGGTACTTGATTAACAGAAACATTTTTCAAAGCCAAACGATAAGCCCGCTGATTCACTTCACAACAATAAACGTCTTTGGAAAAAAGACGAGCCAAAACAATCCCGATCGGTCCATATCCGGCGCCCATATCCAAATACGGACCTTCCAACGGAGTTGGTATAAAAGCTTTCAATAACGCATAGGAGCCGTAATCGATATATTTTTTGGAAAAAACACCGTCATCGGTATGAAAGATAAAATGCTCGTTTCGAAAATCAAACTCAAAGGAGGAAGGATTGGAATCCAGTTGATCTTGATTCGGCGAATAATAATGCAACGTCTTCATAAAAACTCCTTTTAAAAAAACAGACCTGAGAAGTTCTCAGGTCCTTTTTCAAACAAAATTACTTAATTTCTACTGTTGCGCCGGCAGCTTCTAATTTTGCTTTTAATTCTTCAGCTTCTGCTTTGGAAACTTTTTCTTTAACCGGTTTCGGTGCGCCGTCTACTAAGTCTTTGGATTCTTTTAATCCTAAACCTGTTACTTCTTTAACGACTTTGATAACGCCTAATTTTGCAGCACCTGCATTTGCTAAGATTACATCAAATTCAGTTTGTTCAGCAGCAGCTTCCTGAGCAGCACCGGCAGCCGGAGCAGCAGCAACCGCAGTCGGATCGATACCGAATTCTTCTTTCATAGCATCTACTAATTCTTTGATTTCAAGAATAGTCATTTCCTTTAATGATTCGATGAATACTTCTTTAGTTAATTTAGCCATTTTCTTTTTCCTCCGTTATTATAAAATTAAGCTTCTTGACCTTTTTCAACTAACATGTTCAAGCCAATTGCCAATTGACTGACAGTGCCTAACATACCTGCAGCCAACTGAGTTAATAATGTTTCGTAAGACGGTAACATCGATAATGTCTTCAACTGTTCGAACGAATAAATATCGCCGTCTACAACACCTTTGATCACTTCGATCTTATCGTTTTGACCTGCTGTTTTGAACAATTGTTTGGCAGGAGCGACAAGATCGTCTTTTGAAAACGCAATTGCTACCGGTCCGACAAACGCATCTTCCAAATCATATCCGCATTCTTTAGCGGCACGACGGGAAATGTTGTTTTTAATAACCGCAATTTCACAACCGTCCGCACGCATGTTTCTACGCAGTTGTTGGAAAGCCTCTACGGTCAAACCTTGGTATTTAAAAGCAACCACGGCAGCCGAATTCTTCATTTTCTCGGCCAATTGAGCAACTTCGTTTTGTTTTTGTAACAAACTTTCTTTCATCGGTTAACCTCCGTTTTAAATATAAAAAACTTCTCACCGAAGTCGTGAGAAGAAAAATTCCTAATCATTACCTCGGTAGAAATTAAGTACCTTTCGGTACACCTACTGTCTTCGGTTCTTTAATTTTTTTATTTGTTAATTGTTTCAGGATCAACTTTAACACCGGGACCCATTGTCGATGCAACCGATACATTCTTCATATAGGTTCCCTTTACGGTTGAAGGACGAGCCTTCACCAAAGCGTCGTAAACCGCTTTTAAGTTTTCTTTCAGTTTTTCGGCACCGAAAGATACTTTACCGATGGTCATTTGAATATTGCCGACTTTATCCGGACGATATTCCACTTTACCGGCTTTGATTTCTTTTACTGCTTGAGCAACATTCATTGTAACCGTTCCGGTCTTCGGATTCGGCATTAAGCCTTTAGGACCCAATACTCTACCCAGACGGCCGAGTTCACCCATCATATCCGGTGTTGCGACAATGACATCAAATTCAAACCAGCCTTGGTTGATTTTGGCGATCATATCCGAATCACCGACAAAATCAGCACCGGCTTCTTGAGCTTCGGCTTGTTTTGCGCCACGGCATACAACCAATACTTTCCGTGTTTTACCGGTTCCGTTCGGCAATACAATCGCGCCGCGAATATTTTGTTCGGCTTTACGCGGATCGATATTCAAACGGAAAGCAACATCTACGGAAGCATCGAATTTTGCCGTAGAAGTCTTGCAAGCCAAATCCAACGCTTCAACGGCCGGATATACTTTCGTATGGTCTACAAGCTTCGCAGCTTCAACGTATTTTTTTCCTCTCTTCATCTTATTCCTCCTAAAATGTGGTCTAAGCGGGAATTCCTCCCACAAATTTAGGCTGTTATTAACAACCTGAAAAATTAGTCTTCAACGACGATACCCATGTTTCTGGCGGTTCCCGCAATGATATTTGCAGCAGCCTCAACATCGTTTGCATTTAAGTCAGGCATCTTCATCTCCGCAATTTCTCTTACTTTCTGTCTAGAAATTTTTGCTACGGTATGTTTCTTGGAATTTTCAGATCCCTTTTCGATTCCGGCCGCTTTCTTAAGTAAATCGGAAGCTGGCGGAGTCTTTACAACGAATGTAAAGGAACGATCTTCGTAAACTGAGATAACAACTGGTAGCATATATCCCATCTTATCCTTTGTTTGGTCATTGAATTGAGAACAAAAGCCTGGAATATTGACACCTGCCTGTCCAAGTGCGGGACCAACTGGTGGCGCTGGATTAGCTTTGCCGGCTTGAATTTGTAATTTGACAACTTTTACAACCTTCTTTGCCATAAACGTTTCCTCCTTCTTTCAATGATGTGGTATAACAGACTCGTCCAATCGACAAATCCTCCCACTCCTCGTGTACAACTCGTACACATGCTTTTATATTATATCAAAACAGAAAACGGATGTCAATTTAAAAAAGCATTTTTTCAAATTAATTTTGAAGCAATCGATCCAGAACTTCTTGCGGATTGGCTGAAGAAGAAACTTTCCACTGAGCCGATCGAATGAATCCTTTTTCATCAATCACATAAGTAGAACGAACCACACCCATATACTTTCGACCGTACATGGATTTTTCCTGGTAAACACCGTAGGCTTGCAACACCTCCGTCGATTCATCACTTAACAGCAAAAAAGGCAGATCGTATTTTTCTTTGAATTTACGATGAGAAGAAACCGAATCTTTGGAAATGCCGATAATCACCGCATTTTCTTTTTCGAATTCCTTAAATAATTGTTTGAACGCCAAGGCTTGCGTCGTACAACCGGACGTCAGATCTTTCGGGTAAAAATAAAGAACGACCTTTTTCCCTAAAAAGTCCGAAAGACGGCGCATCGTTCCCGTTTCATCCGGTAAGACAAAATCCGGTGCCAATGTATTGATTTCAAGCATCTTTTTATTCCTCCTGTTTTTTTGATTATACCATGTTTTTAATATCGTCGTCAAAAAAACAAAAACCCGGTTTAAAAACCGAGTTTCAAAAGACCCTTTTTTCTTTTATTTTTTAATAAAACGATAGCGGATAAACCAAATATTGATTTTCTTCCAAATTATCGACGGTAACGTAACCCGGTTCGGCTTTTAACAAACTGGGGATTCGGTTTACGATCGTTGCGCAAGTGTGTTCAACCGTTGCCGGATTGGATACATTAAATTGAACATTCGGTTCGCCGATGATTTCCCAATCACACATATCTCCGTCTTGCGGTCCGTACACTTTTCCGATGGTCTGTTCTTCAATCGTAATTCCTTGGAACGTTTCAATCGTAACAACCGCCGACATACCGATACAATGTCCGGCCGGGATGGTTTTACCCAAAGTGGCGCTGTATAAGTCCTCTTGAATCGTATAGGGGACATTTTGTTGGGTGATGGAGCGAATGGTCAATCCCAATTTGGAAACCAGTGCTTCGGCTGAATTCCAAGCATAGGACGGAACAACTTCTTTCGGATGAGCCAATGTTTTTTCAAACTCATCAACCGTCAATCCGCAACCATGTGCCTCGGCCAGTGCCAAGCCGTAATCTTCGACATTGTAACTGTATGCTCCTTTAATCTTTTGAATCTGATGACATCCGCCGGCAACCATTCCCACCATATTGATCCAGTAAATATCCTGCATACCCGATCCCGTAATCGTACAGCCGTTTTCTTTGGCCATCAAATCCAAACGATTGGTAATCGAAGCGGCCGTCGTCCATGGATAAATCGCTTCTTCGCAAGTCGTGATCACATTGATACCGCGTCTTAAACATTGTTCACAGGCAAATTCGATATCGGCCATAAAACTGAACAACGTTACAATGGCTACATCCGCATCGCATTCATCCAATACTTTTTCCGCATCATCGGAAATCAAAACACCGGTTTTCAACCCCAAAGAAGCATAATCTCCTACATCTTTTCCGACCAATTCGGGATTAAGATCAATGGCTCCCACAATTTCGGCACCTTTTTCATGCAAATAACGCAAAATGTACTTAGACATTTTGCCACAACCGTATTGAACTACTCTTATTCTTCTCATATTTCCTCCTTCTAAGTAGTAAATCAAATAATAAGGGCCTTTTTTAAAAAATAGTTACTTCCGTATTTATTATACCATAAAATCAAAATCATATAGCCTATCAAGTAAGAAAAAAACACACGATATCGTGTGTTTTTTCGACATTACCCTCTTTTAGATAATTCCCGATCCAGCAAAGCCAAAGCCTGTAAATTGCCGTTACATCGATCATAATTTAAAAGCAATTCGGAAACGGTCTTTTCTTCCTCGGCTTGTTCTTCGATAAACCAATTTAAAAACTGAGTCGTCCGATAATCTTCTTCTTCCAATGCCGTTTTATAAATCTGATGGATAAACGAAGTGATTTGCCTTTCATGTTTCAACGCGATTTCCAGCGGGTCTTTCAACGTATTGAAAGCCAGATTGAAAGAAGCAATACCGTCTAAAGTTATCTTTTGTTGTTCATCGTGCAAATAATGAATCAATTTCATCGCATGATCGGTTTCTTCCGTTGCTTGGTTGTAAAACCAATGGGCAAATCCATTCCATCCCTGTTCGGCATAATGATTGGCCATACCGAGATATAGATAAGCGGAAGCCATTTCCTGATTGACTTGATCGTTGATTTGTTTTCTGATTTTCGGTTGCATTATTTTATACCTCCTGTTTGTAGTATCTCACTTTTATCGGCAATTAAAACAAATGTTGGTATTTCGGATTGTTTTTTAACCGAAGCAAGAAAAACGCAACCGCCAAAATCCCGACGATGCCACTGGCCGTATTCGAAATAAACATAGCCATTCCGCACGCTTCATAATCCATATGGAACACATTCATCAACAACAATAACGCCGGAATCCGATAAACAAAAAGCGTCGCCATGGATAAAACCATCGTTATTCTTGTTTTTCCGAACCCGTAAAAGATCGACATAGCCGCACCCGATAATCCCATAAAAACAATATCCAAGCATTCCCATCGGAAAATACGGATAATTTGTTCTTGATAAACCGGGTCGCCGGGAGCGAAAAACAAAGCAATTTGTTCTTTAGCCACATATAGACCGACGGTTCCGATGACACTCAAAATCAAAATATACGACAAATTGATAAAGAAAAAGCGAACGATTCTTTTGCCGTTGCTGTTGCCGTAATTTTGACTGACAATCGTCGAACCGGCATCCTCAAACGAATTGATCATATTACTTAAAAGACCGGCAATCGTATTGGAAATTCCGAGTGCTCCGACACTCATTTTTCCGTACGCTTCGGTTGCCACACCGTTGACATATACTTTTCCGTAACTGAATAGAAAACGACCGACAAAAACGGGAACGGAAAGTTTAAAAATCATCAAACAATCGTTTTTATTGAAATTTAATTCTCGAAAACGAATTTGCAAGATATTGGACGGCAAAAAACACAAAATCATGCCGCTTACAAACAAAAAACTTTGAGCAATCAAAGTAGCGACCGCAAGCCAAGTGATCGTAACATGTTCAAAAGGTCCGTACGCAAACAGCGTAGTAAGGGCGACTTTAATGGCAATGACACCGAAATTCAGACATAACAATTTAAACGTATTTCCTTTTGATTTTTCAAGGGCAATAAAACAACTGTTCATGGTTGTGATCACCAAAATAACGATTTGTACGTAATAATAGCCCATGGCATGTTCAATCGTCGTCGAATCGGTTTTCAGTAATTTTAAAAACGGAACACCCAGTGGAATAAAAATCAGTGTCAGTCCGGATACGACCAGTGCCATTGAAAAAAGGGCGTTGGCACAGCGTTTGGCCTGTGGAATCTTTTTTTCGCCGTATCTTCTGGAAACCAAAATACCGCCACCGGTTGCAAGCGATCCGCCGACCGTCGAAATCATATTTTTGATTTGATCCAGCACAACAATATCGGCTGCTTCGCCGATGTTGGCATTTTGAACGACCATCATATCGTAAATACCGTATAGGTAATTGCATAAGTTATAAAATAAAATCGGTAAAGCGACTGCTAAAATCACTTTAAAAAGATTGCCATTTAAAATCTGTTCTCTTTGACGAAGTTGTTTTTGTTGTTTCAGTGTTTGCTGCATAATAATCACCCGTCTAAAATTATACGCCTTTTTCTTTTGTAAGAAAGGAAAAATTTGCACAAAAATGAAAAGAAAAAAATTGCCGAATCCGGCAATCTTTCGCATTCTTTGATATTTCTTTTAAACCGCAAATCACTGAATTTTTTCAATTACATCGACAACATCCTCATTAAAAACCAAATCCGCTTTGCTGTCATAATGTGTTTTATCTTTATTGATCAATACCACATGTTTTCCCTTAAAGTATTGAAGATACATAGCAGCCGGATAAACAACCAAAGAGGTTCCCACAATAATCAGTAAATCCGCGTGGGAAATCGCATGAATCGCCTGAAAAACCACTTCCTCGTTCAGCGGTTCTTCATATAAAACGACATCCGGTTTGATGATTCCGCCACAAGAACAATAATTGATTTGGCATGGATCGATTTCCGATAAATCATAAAAACGGTGGCATTGCATACAGTAATTGCGATGAACGCTGCCATGCAATTCGTATACGCACGGACTTCCCGCCTTTTGATGCAAGCCGTCAATATTTTGCGTGACAATCGCTTTGACATTGGTTAAACTGGCAAAATAACGATGAGCGGCATTGGGTAAGGCATCGGGATAAACCATCTTTTGACCGTAGAATTCGAAAAACAGATCGGGATGATTTTTAAAAAAGGAATGGGAGATGATTTTTTCCGGATGAATCTGTTCGTTTTGGCGGTATAAACCGTCCGCCGAACGAAAATCGGGAATCCCAGAAGGAACCGAAATACCGGCTCCCGTAAAAACGACAATCTGTTTGCTGGAAGCAATCCATTGCCGAAGCGTTTCGTAAGCATCCATCGTTTGATCCTACTGAAGAACGGCTGCTAAAACTTCTGAAACGGCCTGCTTGATCGGAAGTTCTTTTTTCTCAAGCGTACTTCTGTTTTTGACTTCCACGATTCCTTCCGCACTGCGTTTTCCGACAATGACCATATAAGGAATACCGATCAACTCCCAATCTTTGAATTTGAATCCGACTTTGGCGCTGCGGTCATCTAAAATCACATCAACGGAAGCGGATAATTGTTCATATAACGCATCGGCCAGTTGTCTTTGATCCTCATCTTGATAATTAACTGGAACAATCACGACCGGATAAGGAGCAACCGCAAGCGGCCATTTGATTCCGTATTCATCGTGATACTGTTCGACAATCGCCTGTAGTGTCCTGGAAATTCCGATTCCGTAACAGCCCATTACCATCGGTACATTCTTGCCGTCTTCTCTTGTATAGGTGCAATGCATCGGCAAACTGTATTTGGTTTGAAGTTTGAAAATCTGTCCCACTTCGATTCCCCGTTCCTGAGCAAGCGGCTGACCGCAAACAGGACAACGATCGCCTGCTTTGACGGTTTTAAGATCGCAGACGATTCCTTCAAAATCCCGTTGATAGTTGGCATTGATATAGTGACGATCCAGTTCATTGGCACCGATGACAAAATTAGACATACGAACAACCTCTTCATCGACATATAACGGAACATCTAATCCGATCGGACCGAGAAAACCGTGATACGTATTAAGTACCTTCATATCTTCTTCTTTGGCAAGGGATAAATAATTTTCATTCGAATCCAACGCATTGACCAATTTGACGAGATTGACTTCCCGATCGCCACGCACCAATACGGCAACCAACCGATCGGATACACCATCCCGATACAACAATGTTTTGACGGTTTTCATCGGACTGATCTTTAAAAAACGGCTGACTTCTTCGATCGTCCGCATGCCTTCGGTCACTACTTTTTCCAGCGGTTTCATGGCCTCTGTTTTAAAATCCGGCAACTGACACGTCGCTTTTTCGACATCCGCCGCATAGCCGCAGGCATCGCAGTAAACGATTTCCGACTCCCCGATATCCGATAAAGCCATAAATTGATGCGATCCGTTTCCGCCGATATTACCGGTATCTGCCAAAACGACTTGGAAATGAAGCCCCAACCGTGTGAAAATTTTGGTGTAAACATCATACATTTTCTGGTACGAAACCTCTAACCCGGCTTCGTCTTTATCGAAAGAATACGCATCTTTCATAATGAATTCACGACTTCGCATCAACCCGAATCGCGGGCGGAGTTCATCGCGGTATTTGGTTTGAATTTGATACAAATTCAACGGCAGACTTTTAGAAGATTTAACCAGTTCCCGAACCATGGAAGTAAAAATTTCCTCGTGAGTCGGCCCCAAACAAAATTCACGTTCGTGCCGATCGGAAAAACGCATCAGTTCCGGCCCGTATTTTTGCCAGCGCCCCGATTCTTCCCATAATTCTTTGGGTTGGATGGCAGAACATAAAATTTCCAAACAACCGGCTTTTTCCAATTCTTCGCGAATAATATTTTCGATTTTATATAACGTTTTTAATCCCAGTGGCAAAAAATTATAAACACCCGCTACCAAGTTTTTGATTAATCCGGCCCGTAACAACAGGATATGGGAATCAATTTTGGCTTCCTGCGGCGTTTCTTTCAGTGTTGAAATGATCATTTGACTGGCTCTCATCGCTTTTTCCCCTTTTCTACTGATAAATCATCTGTAATTATACCATACTAAAAGTGATAAATCTATTGGAATAAAAGCATTTTCACTAAACTTTTTCTTCAATTCTTTTAAATTTTGTTATATACTTGTTTTAGTGTTTAAACATTGTAAACAACGATCAAATCTGCTATAATTAAAATAAGATGATCATTTACTCACGGAGGAAAATATGGATAAAGTAATTACCAAAAACGAACTTGGCATTTTTGCGCTTGGCGGACTTGGTGAAGTAGGAAAAAATATGTACTGCATTGAATATTCCGATCAAATCTTCATCATCGATTCGGGTATTCTCTTTCCCGATGAACACTTGCTCGGCGTCGATTATGTCATTCCCGATTATACGTATTTAGAACAAAATCAACATAAAATTGTGGGTCTTTTTATCACTCACGGACATGAAGATCATATTGGCGGGATTCCTTTTTTACTGAAAAAAGTAACCATCCCCAAAATCTTTGCCTCCGGAGTGGCGGTCGATTTGATCGAAAACAAATTGGAAGAATATCCCGATCTGTTATCCAAAACGCAAATCGTCGAATTCAAAGCCCACTTCAAATTCAGTTTCAAAAATGTGGAGTTATCCTTTGTTCGGCTAAACCATTCCATTCCGGATGCATTTGCTTTGGTATTTACAACCGATTTGGGAACCATCGTTCATACCGGCGATTTTAAAATCGATTTCACTCCGGTAGGACCTGCCGCCGAATATGAAAAACTGGCGGCACTCGGAAACAAAGGCGTTCTTTGTTTGTTAGCCGATTCAACCAACTCTTTAAAAGACGGTTTTACCGAATCGGAGAAAAAAATTGGCGCTTCAATCAAAGATTTATTTTCTCGGGTAGAAGGACGTATCATTGTCGCTACCTTTGCTTCGAATATTTTTCGGATCCAACAAATCATCGAAGCTTGCATCGAAAACAAACGGCACATTGCCATTTTCGGCCGTTCCATGGAAAAAGCCATCGAAGTCGGCCAACAAATCGGATACATCAAAGCCCCGAAAGGAACCATCATTGATGCCGGCGAAATCAATCAGTACAAACCGCACGAAATCTGTTTTTTATGTACCGGATCGCAAGGTGAACCCCTGGCCGCACTTTCCAGAGTCGCCAACGGTTCGCACAAGACAATCAAACTGATTCCGGGCGATACCATTATTTTTTCGTCCAGTCCGATTCCGGGCAACCAAGAAGGAGTGAATCGAACGATCAATCTTCTGTTTAAAAACGGAGCCAACGTGATTACCCATTCCCCGATTACCGATACGCATACGTCCGGTCATGCCTCGCAAGGCGAACAAAAACTGATGTTGACATTATTGCGACCGAAATATTTTATCCCGGTTCACGGCGAATACCGGATGCAACGCGTTCACGGCAATACGGCAATCGAATGCGGGGTCAAACCGGAAAATGTCTACGTTTTGGAAAACGGCGACGTCGTGGCTTTTTCGGAAAAAGGTGCCAGACTAGCGGGTCATGTTCCGTCGGGGGAAGTTTATATCGACGGAACGGGAATCGGCGATATTTCTTCTTCCATCATCAAAGAACGCAAATATTTATCGGAAGACGGAATGTTTTCCTTGGTAATCACCATTGATCCCGAAAACAAAACCATTCCGCTGGAACCCCAAGTTGTATCCAGAGGATTCATCTATATGAAAGACAGTGAACAATTGACCAAATCGATCGTTGACGAAGCGAAAAAATTCTTGGAAAACGAAATGAGAAAAATGAAGGTTTTGAATTATAATACGCTCAAATACAATTTAACCGACTTTCTCAATCATTTAATTTACGCCAAGACAGATCGAAAACCGATCGTTATTCCCGTTTTTATGCCGATCGATTATAAAAAAACATTAGGAACTACCCAAGCGTAGTTCCTTTTCTTTTTGCAGCAAAGCTTTTTTCACAAACGAAATCGGACTGATAACGGGAATGCAAAAATCCTTTTCATCCAACATTAAAAAATGCGTACAAGCCAAAAGAACACACGCATAAGATTTTAACTGTTCATTGATTTTTTTCAGTTCTTCTGCAATATTTTTTTGATACTGGATCGCCGCAATCAAATCACCGCCATCCATTACCGTCAAATCGGGATATCGCTGTTTGGCCAAAAGGCATGTTACGGCCGATCCTAAAAGGACGGCACCTTCTTGATGGATGGTTCCTTCCAAATATTGAAAAATCCCTTCGATCGGAAAAGACATACTTTCCTTTAAAAACGGCAAAACCGAAAGCGAAAGCGTATTGCAAGCCAATAAAATCATATCGACATTCTGTTTTATTAAAAACTGTACCAAATAAAAAGCCCTGGCACATAAAAAATTTTTACTCTTGTTTCCGTAAGGAAAAAAAGCCTCATCCATCACAACCACAAACGAATGGCCGGACGCATTCAAGGCTTTCGCAACGGCAAGACCGCCCCTACCGCTATCAATTAATCCGATTTTCATAGTTCTTCGCCTCTTTTAATTTTATGAGGCAAAAGAAATTTTAAGACTTCTTATATCAGTTTTGTCGTCCATGATTCGGCATCCAGTACATCCGTAACCACATCCTGATAAAATTCCTTTTCGTGACAAACCAAAACAATCGTTCCTTTAAATGCTTTCAAGGCTTCTTTTAAAGATTCTTTGGCCAACACATCCAAGTGATTGGTCGGTTCATCTAAAAAAAGCGTATTGCATTCTTGCAACATAATTTTGCAAAGTCTTACCTTTGCCGCCTCTCCGCCCGATAAAACGATCATCAACGATTCGATTTTATCTTTAGTCAGCCCGCAGGCCGCCAGAGCCCCTCGCACCTCGGCATTGGTCATGGACGGATAGGCTTGCCATATTTCTTCCAAAGCCGTATTTTTAGAAAAATTTTCTTCTTGGACGAAATAGCCATACCGTGCATTGTAATCCAATTCACACTTTCCCGATAACGGAGGGATGAGTCCCAACAACGTTTTCAAAAGCGTCGTTTTACCGATGCCGTTGGCACCTTTAATCGCTACTTTCTGACCTCGTTCGATCACAAAATCAAGCGGCTTGCTTAAAGCTTCGTCATAACCGATCACCAATTTTTCCGCTACGACGACAAATTTGCCGGAAGCGGGGCTTTCTTTAAAACGAAACGTCGGTTTGATTTGTTCTTTGGCTTTATCCAGTATTTCCATTTTATCCAAAATACGCTGTCTGGATTTGGCTAGGTCTGTTGTTGCCACCCGCGCTTTGTTTTTGGCAATGAATTCTTTTAAATGAGCGATTTCTTTTTGTTGTTTTTCATAGGCCAAATTTTGATGTCTTTTCTTGATTTCATACATTTGCATAAAGGCATCGTAATTGCCGGTATATCTAGTTAAAATACCGTCTTCCATATGGTAAACTACATTGATGACCGCATTTAAAAACGCAATATCATGCGACACTAAAATAAAAGCATTTTCGTAATTTATCAAATAATTTTGCAACCAAAAAATTTGAGCTTCATCCAAAAAATTGGTCGGTTCATCCAAAATCAAAATCATCGGTTGCGCCAACAAGAGTTTTGTCAATAAAACTTTTGAGCGCTGGCCGCCGGAAAGAAGCGAAACATCATGATCCAGCCCCAAATCCTTTAATCCCAAACCGTAAGTCACTTCTTCTATTTTGGATTCCAACGTATAAAAACCGCTCGATTCCAGTTCCGATTGGATTTCGCCGGTTTCTTCCAATAACTGCGTCATTTCTTCTTCACTGCAAGAAGCCATTTGTTCGTAAAGTTCGTTCAACTCTTTTTCCAAATCGTACATCGGTTGAAAGGCTTCTTTCAAAACTTCGCGAATCGTTTTTCCTTTAGAAAGCGTCGTATACTGGTCCAAATAACCGGTTGTGATGCGTTTGCACCATTCGATTTTACCGGTATCCGGTGTAATAGCACCGGTAATCAAGCGAATAAACGTCGACTTTCCTTCTCCATTTAACCCAATCAAACCGACATGTTCATTTTTTTGCAACACGAATGAGGCGTGATCCAAAATGGTTCGCTGCCCAAAGGAAAACGATACATCCGATACTTTTAAAATACTCATAAAATCCTCTTAAAACTGAAAAATAATACCCAAAACAGCCGCCAACGCAATATAAAGGATCGGATGTTTCTTATATTTGAAAATCAAAAAGCCTAAAAACAAGGCCAGGGCTAACGATTTGTAATCGAAAAAGGCCAGACAGGCATCGGATAAACTACCCCAGATATCCGTCCAAAAATTCGATGCGTTGATATTGACAAAGGCATCTTTGGCTGCCTGCGGACGAATGATCGACATTTCCAAAACCGAATAAGCCGCCGAACAAATCAATCCGAAAGAAGCCGCCCGCAAACCGTAAAAAGCCCATTTGACGTATTTGGAGTCTTTAAATTTATTCAAAAACTGGCAAATGATCAAAATGACCAAAATAGACGGACAAACCAAACCGAACGTTGCAAAACAGCCGCCGACAAAACCCATAAAAACGTTATTGCCGAATTCTTGATAGCCAACCAAATAGCCGATATACGTGGACATATTGACTCCGAGCGCGCCCGGTGTCGATTCACTGATCGCAACCATATTGGCCAGTTGTTCTTGGGAAAACCACCCGGTTTCCTGACCCAATTCTTCTAAGAAAGGAAGTGTTGCCAAACCGCCGCCAAACGCACATAATCCAATGACAAAAAATTTCCAAAACAATAAAAGCAAGATCATTTTACTTTTCCTCCTCTTTCTTGTTTTTCAACTCTTCCAACGTCTTTTTTGCCTCGTCTTTATCCTTTTTCTGGCGAATCAACCCGACGATAATGCCGATGATGCCGGCCACGATCACATACGAATAAAGCGGAATGACCGGAACAAAAATGGATAGAAACAAAATCAACGCCGCCACAATCAACGTAATGACATCGACCACACTTTTCTTGGATAGTTTTAAAATCGCCGATAAAATCAAAACAAAAACACAAACCCGAATCGCGGCAAAAGCCGATTTGACTTGAGCAATGTCCATAAAATTATTTAAAATCGTCGCAATGACGAAAATCACAATCAAAGCCGGAAAAACAAAACCAAGCGTAGCGACGATGCCGCCCAAAATACCTTTGATTTTATAACCGATAAACGTCGATACGTTAACGGCAATCGCTCCGGGCGTACATTGACCGATGGCATAATAATCCGCCATTTCTTCTTCGGTTGCCCACCCTCTTTTTTCAACCAATTCTTTTTGCAACAATGGTAATAACGCGTATCCGCCACCGAAATTGACAGCTCCCAATTTGAAAAAAATCCAAAACAAAGCCCACAATTTTTTCATGCTTTCACTCCCCCTAAACTTTAATAAATCAATTAATTTGTATATCACAATTTTAAGGAAAAATCAATCTTTTTTTACAGCATAACCCAAAAATGTAAACTGTAAAACAAAAGTTTCTTGTTAATATAAAGTCCGTAAGTCTAAAAATTTTTTTATTTTCAGATTGAATGAAATCCAATCCGACAAAATAGCCGGTCCAAATTTAAATTTAGGCCGGCTCCATCGTCATAAATTCTTCTTTTGTTGGTTTTCCACAGCATGCATCAATGTTTCGGCAATATGCCTTTGTACCTGTTCCGGTGTTTCATCAAAACCATAT
>UQFG01000014.1 GCA_900540175.1 uncultured Mollicutes bacterium
TTCCGATCTATTTTCTTCTTTTGTCTTTTAAAAACTATTCGATGATCAGTTCTCCGGCATCACTACTCGGAGTATATTTTGCTCCTGTTAAGGTATTTTCGGTCAATTCCGAACTGTAATCACTACCATCGGACATGGTCGCATAAAGCGTTCCAGTGAAAGAGCAGTTTTTCAAAGTAACTTTGCCACTTGCACTATTCATCCAAACACCTGCGATGCCGCCGATTTCCATTTTGTTTTCTTCAAAACGACATCCAATCAAAGACACCTTTCCCGAAGAAGAACAGTTTATAAATGTGTTGCCGTAATGAGCGATTCCGGTAATTCCACCGACATCGCAAGTAGAACCTATAACATCGATATTGGATGTAACATTGGAAACCGTTATATTTCCTTCGCCCATAAAGCCAACGACACCACCGACATAGGTCCGGTATCCTTCCGAGTCGGCTTTAACGAGACTGCCATCGGAAACTGCTATCGTTAAATCACTAAGATTTTTATACGCATTTTTTCCAAACATCCCCCCCACGTAAGAATAACCGGTTACTTTAACCAATCCTGTCAGTTGAAGTCCTGTCATTTTAGAAGTATAAGGAGATCCTGCAATCGCGCCGACATTTAAATATCCTGTAACATCGGCATTATGAAGCGTAAAATTCTTTACTTCTCCGTTTGTCGTAAATCCGAAAAGACCGATATTTTGATTTTGTTTTTTGTTTATATACAAGTTGGAAATGGTTTTACCGTTTCCGTCGAAAGTACCTGAAAACGGATTAGAAGCATTTCCGATCGGTGTCCATTCTTCGTTTTCAAGGTCGATATCAGTTACTAAGAGAACCGTCTTACCTGTAAACGAAGTGCCGTCATTAACCAAATCACGGAAGTTTTTAAATCCTTCGATATTATAGATTAGGTATTCTTTGTTTTCACTTACAAGATCAATATGAAATCCTTCGGCAATAACCTGTTCGATCGTATTTTCTCCGCTAACGGTGTTACTGTCAAGATCCAATGTAAAGTTAGCCTGTCTGCCAACGACCAAACCGGCATTCATGTCCTTATCGCCGTAGGCATTTGTTCCTTGATCGACGAAAATCTTTGCATTGTTTACCGTGTTGTTTGCCACTACAGGATCGCTACCGTCTTTACCGACACAGCCGGCAATGCCGCCCACATCACGATAAGCCGTCAGAGAAACATCCGTCACACTGTTTTCGATCAATTCACACGAATAAGCCCAACCGACAAGACCGCCGACCTTATCGCCGTTATCGTAAGAGTCCCCTACAAGATAGGGTACGGCTTTTGCCGTCAAATTTTTGACCGTACTGTTTTTAATTTCCCCGTACGTATACCCCGTAATCCCGCCAACATAGTGACCGCCGTTTAAGTTCGCGTTGTCCACTGTCACGTTTTCCGCACTTCCTGTATATAAATCGCCGACCAACGCACCGACTTTATCCCGTCCTGTAATTTCCGCACCGGAAATCACAAGATTTTTAAGTGTTGCACCGACAGCATGGCCAAACAAACCAACCGCATCAACCAGCGGAGTATCAACATAAACATTGGAGATCGTCTTGCCGTTGCCGTCGAAAGTACCGTTAAAAGCGTTCGATAAATTTCCAATCGGCGTCCACGATTCCATTTTAAGATCAATATCATCCATCAAAAGAACCGTTTTACCGCTAAAACTGTTACCGATGTTGACGGAGTTTGCAAACAGACGCAAATCATTTTCCGTATAAACGGGAATAATATTCTCGCCGCCTGGAACTTCTTCTACCTCGGCATTTCCCTGTACGGCATTGACACGATAAACGATGCTGCAAGTTTTTCCTTGGTATTGGTTGCCTGCATCTTCGGGAAGTTCAATGGATACTGTCGTTTTAGAAACTTCTTTTTGCTCCGTCGTGAGGTGCTGCCAAGTACTGTAAGCCGACATACCGTCAAACACTTTATCGCCTACAGTAACTTTCAGTCCGATAAACAAATCAATGTCGCCTTCGACTGTAACGACCGTTTGATACTGAACGTTTACGGTACTATCATTGGTTACGACGATATCGAATCGCACGCCGTCACCGGGAAGAATATTTTCAAGAGAAACGGTTCCCGCTTCACTCATATCAAGACTTTCCGCTCCACCGAACATTCCTTCTACACCATTTACATAGTTCGTATTCAACTGTTTGGTTTGGATACTTTCCGTATCCACGGAAGCAACAACCGACACCTTCCCGCTTGAAACGGCGATATTCACATTGGATTTGCTCGTAAACAGAGCCAGCGTAGCCCCAATGATCAAACTGAAACAAACGGCTATTGAGAGTAATGACGTAATCAGTATTTTCTTTTTCATCGTCTTACCTCTTTTTTAATTCGATTGTACAGAAACGGTATAATAGTCACCCGAAGAAACGGAAACATAACCTTCAGCCACAACGATTTCGTCCGCACCGGTTTCGGCATTGGCTGGATCGAACTGATAGAAACGACCGCCGTATACGGTTATTTTACCGTTTCCGTTTGATGCGGAATCCAACCGATTGAGCGTCCATTTCGGAGTGGCACACTGAAACATACCGCCATAAATGTTGATATATGCCGCACCCCATTTACTACCGGTTGCATAAACCAAGTCGTAATGTGAACTGCTTGTTTCAAAATCAGCGTGCTTGATTGTTCCGTTCCCGTAAATATTTACCGTTGCGCCGGTTTCAGCCCATACGGCTAAAGAACCGTTTTCAGCTGTAACGTTGACATCGTACATATTGGTAATATTATTGTAAGCATACACACACGTTACATCGCTTGAAGTTCCTCCTTTTACGGTACCATTGCTGATATTTAAAACGGATTCGTTAGTTTTAATAATGGCCTCCCAATTATTGGCTCCTGTACCCGTAAGAGTAAAGCCGTTCAAATCAAGATAAGTTCCTTTTCCGTTTCGAACTTCAACGAGGGTGTTGCCCATATTGATGTCATTGTTCAATTGGATTGCTTTTAACACACCTTTTTGTTTTACCGCACTTACCAGTTCTTCCGCCGTCGATACACTTTGAACCGCAACTACGGTATAGTAATAATATACTTTTCCTTCGGGATCGTCTTCCCAATGAGCAGAAGTTTGAGTTTCGCTGTTATAAGGAATATAAGTTTTATAACTGGTCATCTCGCAAATTTCGCCCTTTATCATCGTATAACCTTCGGCAAGTTTTTGATCGAGTTTGGTTCCTACATTGTAGAACGTACCACCCGTTACCCGAAGTGGGTCATGATTGTAATAAAGATTACCGATCGTCGTTTTGTCACCGTACGTTACTCCGTTTTCATCCATATACGGACTGTCAAAAAAACCACCGGAGATTAACTCGATTCCGTTTGGATTATAACTTCTAAAAGCCACTGATGCACCCGAGAAATACCCACCCGAAATTTCTTTAACGAGACCATTGGAAGCAACATATAAACCAACTGAACTCCATCTTATACTTGCATACACATCAGGATGAGCGATATAGTTTCCTCCTTTGATTTCATCAATGACACCGCCACTAAACACATAAATAGCATCACCGGCACCGAGTTCTTTTGTTACAGCATAAGTTTGAACATCGACATTCAGTGTTTTAATGTGTCCGTAATTGGCAATACCGTACGCCAATCCCTCTATCTTTCCGTTTGAAAGACAGAGAATTGTTCCTTTGTTGACAAGACCACTGTTCAAATTGGATGTGAGCGTATAACCGCCTAAATCAATGGAAACCGTTACATTTTCCGGAACAAGCGGAGTCGATTTCGAAACGGTAATATCCGTTGTAAATACAATATTCGCACCGTCCTGCTTTAACGCTGCAAGCAAAGTATTTTCGTCCGATACTACATTTTTAAATACCGTTCCGGCATCCGCACTTTGGTCAATGATCGTTCCACTATTATCAATCGTAACCTCTCCGCTACCGGAAAGATTCAGTTCGAAAACAGTTGCGTTTTCTAAAACCGTTACTTCCGCCATAGAACCTTCGGCAGTATCCACGTTCATCGTTTCCACTTTGGCATTGGCAGTAACCGCTACCTTGGCGGTTGTGCTTGCTTGCGGAACAACATTGACCGTTTCAACCGCTGCATTTTCTTCAATGACTGCTCTTCCTTGAGAAACGTTAAGAAGTCCGACTGTTCCGTAAAGGTGTAAGGAATCACTTGCCACGGCTTGTACATCTACTTTTTCAATATACTCATTGTAGATATGAAGTGTTCCGTTCGGTACGTTGACCGTTACCGTTGCCAGATTCCAACCGCGTACGGTGATTTCTTTGGTATCCTCAAAGGCAATGGTAACATCGCTGTTTGCAAACGATGGATCGTATAAAACAACGACATCACCGGACTTGGCAACCGTTAATGTGGCAGCCAAAGCGCTTGAATCTTCAACAAGATGCACCGCTTTTGCCGATGCTTCATCCGCCATTTGCGCATTGCCTTGAACGGCTTCTACCGTCAGCGAAAGACGGCATTGTTTTTCCTGCCAATCATTGCCGACATATCCCGGAAGTTCGATGGATACGTATAACGTCGTTGTCGTCGCCTCTCCACTTACGGCTTCTTTCTTTTCCCACGCTGTCGCATAATCACCATAATAAGAATAAGACATATTGTCCTCGCTAAGACCGATAATCAGTTGATCGAAAAGATTCGCTTCCGCTTCCTCCGCTTCGGCTTTTAGCGATACTCTTTGCAAATGTGCTACCGTAGAAGAATCCTTCACTTCGATTTCGGCAACGACTTTATCCATGGGCGTCATATTTCTTAACATGATATTGTTTTCTTCCATGGTTGCAGTTCCGTTGTTTTCAAACGTACCGTTTACCGAAGTTTCTTGCCCGTCTGAATAGGTCTTCAGACCGACAATAGAGGCTTCTACATTCACTTTACCACTGGTTGCGGCGATATTCACATTGCTTTTACTCGTGAATAATGCCAATGTCGCCCCGATGATCAGGACGAAACAAATGGCAACTAAAAAGAACGAAGTCGCTAATATTTTCGTCTTTTTCATTTTTCTAATCCCCCTTTTTTATTTTCATGATAATCTGTTTTTGATTATTCCTGCTTGGTCACTTGTGTTGCATACACTTGTAAGTCAAAATACAAATCCGTATCTTGCACCTGATTGTTTTCTTCATCGTCCACAAATTCTGCCCGAACCGTAAACGTCTTTGATGAGGTCGCATTGTGTTCCGATTTGGCCAAAAGCGGTTCGTCGAAATTCACATCTTTAGCGGCATTGAGCATAAACTGCGTTTGTTTGTCGCCTTGTGTTACGGTAATTTGAATCTGGGATGCCAAAATCAATTGCAATTCCGTTGCAGTACCGCTTTCATTCCAAAGAATTTTTACGCCGTAATCAAAAGCCACGTCCCCGTTGTTGCTGACTTCCAGTTCTGCTTCATACCAACATCCCGGTACGACTCTATCCATTTCAAACAACACACTCGCATCTTCCGCCAAATTGATTTTCGTTTCGTCTTTTGGACGGACGACCAACGTTCCGTTATCATCAAGCGTACAAGTCGTATAACCGATCCGTTCCAATCCGACTTCCAGTTTCCCAGCTTTCAAATGGTTGTTGACGCTAACCGTATCGGAAAAAAGCGCGTAAGTTGCCACGACAATCAAGACCAAACACAAACAGGCCGTTACCATTGACAACAGAAGTGTCCGACTTTTTTTACTCATTTGTCTTTCCTCCTTTCATTTTTTTAAAAGGCTTCAACCTTTTAATTCGATTCATTATCCGTAGGTATATATCTTACTGTTGCGGCTGCCGGGCAAGACGCCGTTTTTCTTTGCGCATCTGCTTTTTGTATTCGATTTCTGCCAGTGCGGCTTTTTCCGCTATGTCGATGCTGTTTTTGGCTATAACAACCGCTTCGTCATTTTCTACACGCAAGATCGTCGGCGACTGCTTTACCCGAACTTTGTTACTGCGAATGAAATTGTAAAAATCCGTATTGAGCAAAATAAATTCACATACAACAACCCCACGCTTGATTTGCAGCCGAACCAATCTCGTTTTGCCGATCTTATACTCTTCGTACCGTTGATTCTTAAACTGTTTGGCATTCGGCTTACTCATCGCATACTGCACGATTTCCACATAATACCGTTGCTGCGTTTCGGAGAGTTCCTGAAATTTTTCGTCCAATGTCTTTTGCATGTCTCCCGCAGAAAACATGATTTCGTTGCCGTCTGTTTCCGTCTGTGCAATCGGTAATTCTTCTTCCTGCTCAACAACCGCTTTTTCCGTCTGCAATTGACTTCCCTTTGTTTGATCTTTGTTTTTCCGTTCCCGCACGATATCACAGATTACGACAACAATCGTAAATAGACTCACCAATCCCGCCAATACCATAAAGATGATTAATGCTGTTTTCACTTTCCGACACCTCGTTTCTTAGTTTATTTTTCTGTTGCGGTTTCTTCTTGTCCGTCTTTTTCTCTAATCACCCGGATGATCCGGCTAATTTCAATGACAATAATGATTAAACACGGAACGATTACTATAAAAATAATCCCCCATGTACTTTGAAGAAAGGTAACTAAATAGCCTAATACTATACTTTTACCGGTTACTTTCCCGATGACATAATTCAAACTGTTCGTTTGACTTGTATCAATCACTTGCTGCAATGCTCCCGTCGTTGCGTTTTTGTTGTCTCCTTCCAAAACAATCGTATAGCCGCCCTGTTCGTTTTCCTTGATTTCGACGATCCGGTGCGTGATCGTTTCCTGCTTGGTATAGACGTATCGAAATGTCAAAACATCGCCTATTTTTAAGGCATCGTACCACGCCTTTTCTTTTCCTTCCGGAACCGTTTCGATAAAGATCAACGAATGAATGGGGATGTCTTGAATCGCATACTCCCTTACATCCGTCGTCTCGCTTTTTTCCATGGAGTTGGATACCACCAACCGCATTTCATAACCGAATAGTTTGATTGCTCCGTCGCTGGTTTGTTTTGCCATCACCGAAAGAAACAATCCGGTTAAGCAAAACAGGAAAAAACAAGCCAATAAAACATGAACGACGATGCCGACTGTTTTTTCGACTGCGGAAGCTCGTTTACCGTTTTTTTTCATGCGAATCGTCTACCTCGCCGATTCCGCTTGGATTTTTAAAATAAAATCGGCTGTAAGTTCCTGTGCTTCATTGCCGACTTCCATCGGCATCGTATAACAAATTGTCAATACCGACGCATCCTTTCCGCCGGATAACGTAAACCCAAGCGCTTCTTCTAGCAATAATTCACTCAAGCGTCCTTCCGATACAACCGCACCGTCTACTTCCAAAGCGACGTCCACATACGGTGCCAAATCGGTATTCCCACTTGCTTCAAAAGTCAGGGAAAACCGAAAATCACTGACGGCTTCTTTGTCAATATGGATTGAATATTCGGCTTCTTTGCCGGGATACATTCCTTCCAAACTGAACTTGATTTCTTCTTCTACAATACCGTCTTCTGAAAGCGTAATATTTTTAGTGAAATTATTTTGCCGCACCAAAAGCATACTGCCGATTGCGATTCCGGCAATGACCATCACCACAAGCGTAAACAACAACACATACGTTCTTTTTTTCGTCATCGTTTTCCTCACGCTCCCCCTTTTTTATGTTTTTTACAAGTCAAAGAATTGGTACACCGAATAAGATAATTGGTGTATCTTTTTATCATATTTTAACATGGATATTGCTGAAAAACAAGTATTTCAGTCGATTTAAGTCTTACTTTTGTACTGATTTAGATAAAAAAGAATAAGATTTGTTCACGGAATATCTTATTCGGTGTATCTTTTTTTTCTTATATTTTTTTAACTCAACGTTTTCTACTGGTTTGTTCCTTTTAAAAGAAAGCCGTTTTTTATCTCGTTTTTTTCGGCTGTTTTACGTAAAAAAAAATCGCCCATTTTTTTCGGGCGATCGTTCCAATACTTTTAATTTATTTTATTATTTAAACATGTAAATTCATAAACATAATAATTGATTTCTTTTTTGTTTTTTATTTCGTTTACCAGTGACTGATTTAAACTCATTTTAACCGAAGCGAACACCAGTTTTTTTATAGGTTTTCGCTTCTTGCCATAAAACTTCTTTTTGATTGCTCAATTCGTTCAAACAAACTTTTTTCCGAAGTTCTTCAAGAAGTTGTCCAATGGCTTTGCCGCAAAAACCAAGCCGCAACAGATCTTCTCCCTTTATTGCCAAATCTTTTTTAGTTACATACTGTTTCGTTTCAATGAAATGTCGCAAACGCCGATGGATTTCATCTAGCGAACAAAGACGGTACTGCAAAGCCGGGTTTTGACCGATGATGTCGGCTTTTTTCAGTAAAAAAAGCAAATCCAAATCCTTTGTTCCGAATCTATATAAAAAAGTCCTTAGACTTAAATCATCCGATGCAGGACGATCATCATGATATGCAATCAACCGTACCACCGAGGATATGATTCTTTTGGGATACCGTAATTCGGTTAATCGACAAAAAGCCGTTTGACTGGACAGACGGTCATGACCGTAAAAATGCGCAATCCCTTTTTCGTCTTTGCTATAACAAGCCGGTTTTTCGATATCATGGAATAAAGCCGCCAGACGCAAAACCAATTGCGGGGGTGTCGCATCGACAACTCTTAAAATATGATCCAACACCGAGTAACTGTGATAAGGATTTTCCTGCGGGAAATCTAGTGTTTGATCAAGCGGCGGTAAAAAAGTTGCAAAGACCGGTAAAAATTCTTTTAAAACGCCGGACGGTTTTTCCGAAAGTAAAATTCGGTTCAGTTCCTGCTGAATCCGTTCTTTGGAAACCGTCAAAAGCCGATCTTTTTTTAAAAACAAGGCTTCTTTTAGCACCGGATCCAAAGAAAAATTCAATTCGGCTTGGAAACGAATGGCTCTTAAAATTCGGATCGGATCGCGATCCAAAACCACTTCAGCCACATCGGCAGGTCGAATTTGTTGATTCACTAGATCCATCCGACCGCCCAACCAATCGATGTAGCCTTTAGTCGGGTGGTATAAGATCGTATTGATCGTGAAATCCCGCTTTTTCAAATGAGCGATCAGATCCTCTTCCAAAAAACAAACATCCAACGATAAGGTAGCACAAGCCAAACGAACGGTATTGCCCTTTTTAAAAGAAACCCAACAATCGTTAGGAAAAAACGATTGAACAACCGCAAAAGGAGCCTTTGTTAAAATATCGTAATCGTGAATCGGACGGTTCAAAAGAGCATCTCTTACCGCACCACCCACCAAATACGTTTCATAACCTTGTTCATCCAAATAAATAAGCAACGCTTGGATGCGTTCATCTATTTTCATGCGACCTCCTTATTTAATACGACAGAATCTCGGCACCTGTTTCCGTCAGTAAAACCGTATATTCGAATTGTGCCGAACGTTTACCGTCCTCGGTGTAAATCGTCCAGTTATTTGAAGCATCCAAATAGACGTGTCTTTTCCCCTCATTGACCATCGGTTCAATGGTAAATACCATGCCGGGAAACAACACCATTCCACTTCCCGGTTTGCCGTAATGATAAATAAACGGATCTTCATGAAATTCCAATCCGACCCCATGACCGCCGATTTCATGAACGACCGAAAAACCGGCTTCGCGGACATATGTTTCGATGGTATGGCCGATATCGCGCAACCGACTGTACGGTTTTAACTTCGAAACGGCCTGATCCAACGCTTCTTTGGTCACTTCTGTCAAACGCTTCGCCACCGGATCGCAGGTTCCGATTAAAAAGGTTCGGGAAGCATCGGCATAATAGCCTTTGTAAATCGTGGTGCAATCGACATTGACGATATCGCCTTCTTTGAGTACATCGCTTTTAGAAGGAATGCCGTGACAGACGGCATCGTTGATCGATGTACAGACGCTTTTTGGGAAACCTTCATAATGAAGCGGGGCACAAATCCCGCCCAACTCTTTCGTTTTAGCCGCAACGATTTCATCGATTTCCTCTGTCGTCATCCCGACGCTTATCCTTCTTGCCACTTCGTCTAAAACCATTGTATTGATTTTACCGGCCTCACGGATTCCTTCGATCTGACTGGCGGTTTTGATCATCTTTTTACTGGGCGTCGGGATGCCTTTTTCTTTGTATCGTTGTACTTCTTTTTCAAAATCCATGTTCTTACCTCGTTTTCTATTATAACACAAAAAGGTATGTTCGGGTAAAAACATACCTTATTTTTTAAATTGAACCATCGGACGGATCAACGAAATAAAATGCAGCGATCCGGTTATGACCAAAACATCGGATGGTTGACAGGCTTGGATGGCTTCTTGCAGGATTGTATGAAGATCGTTTTCGATTCGAAACGGTTTGGTTGTCCACTTGGCAAAACAACTGCTGTCCAAAGACCGTCGATCGTCCAAAGTCGTAAAATAATAAAAAGAAGCGACTTCATCCAATTTTTCAATCATTTTAGGATACTCTTTTTCTTTTAAGGCCGTAAATAAAATGTTGATGTTACGATCGGCATAAAGAAAACGAAGACTTTGAACCAACGCCTCGATTCCATGCAGATTATGCGCCCCGTCTAAGATGACACAAGGCCGATCCAAAACCTGTTCGAACCGTCCCGGCCAAATTGTCTTGGACAATCCCTGCTGGATGCATAAGGGCGATTCATCGGGAAAAAAAGTTTGAAAAACCGCAATCGCCAGCGCGGCATTGTACGCTTGATGAAGCCCCAACAGCGGAACATGATACGCTTGGTTTTGAAACGCAAAATGCGTTTCTTGATCCAAATAAATATCTTGTACGGATTCCTTTAGATAGACCATCGGAACTTGATGATGGAAACTATACTCCTCAAATAACCTTTTCAGTTTTGAATCGACGGTGGTAAAACAAAGATGATGCGGGCGGGTGATGCCCAGTTTATGAGCGGCAATCTCGTTTAACGTTTGTCCCAGTTGCTTCATGTGATCATATCCGATATTGGTAATAACCGAAACCGTCGTATCTAAGACATTGGTGGCATCTAAAAGACCGCCGATGCCGCATTCGATGATCGCAACATCGATCTTTTCCCGTTCGAAATAAAGCAAGGCCATCAACAGCGTCAATTCAAAAAACGGAATCGTATCTTGATAGGTTGAAGCATAGTCTTCCGCAAACGATTTTAAAAACTCGGTATACGCCATGATCGCCTCATCGGGAATCATAGTCGACGAAACTTGGATGCGTTCATTAAAACAAAGAACATACGGCGAGATAAAAAAACCTACTTTTTGTTTTTTTTCCATAAACAAAGCCTTTAAAAAACTCGCCGTCGAGCCTTTGCCGTTGGTCCCGGCAATGTGAACAATGGGATAGGGCGTCTTTATGTTCAATAAAGAAAGACAACGCCTGATCCGATTCAGATCTTTTTTGGGGCTTGATTTTTTTTGATTTTGCAACCAATCGATGGCTTCTTCTACCGATGTCATTTCATAACTCCTATTTCAACAGCGCATCGCAGACATCTTGATACTGCTGTTCGTATTCTTTTTGTTTTTTGCGTTCCGCATCGATCTTGCTTTGTGGCGCTTTGGCTAAAAACTGCGGATTTTGCAAAAGATTTTGACTGCGTTTCAATTCGCTTTCCAATTTCTTTTTTGTCTGCAACAGTTTTTCTTTGGCAGCCGCCATATCAATTAAATCCGAAGACGGGATCACGATCGTAGCCATCGGTAAAACGACAACGACCATTTGTTCCAAAGAAACTTCCTTTAGCGTCAATGTCAACTGTTTCGGATTGGTAAATTTAACCAAGTAATTTTCCGCTTCTTTCAGTTTAAAAAGCGTTCCTTGATCTTTGGCAACAATCGTAAGATCAATCGGAGCCGATGGAGCTTTGCCGGCTTTGGCGCGCTCGTTTCTGATCGCCGTGATGATCTGAGTCAAATCCGAAAAGGCTTCCAACGCTTCTGCATCATCCCACGTAGCGTTTTTCTTCGGCCAGTCGGAAATCATAATCGACGGGGCCGAATGCGGTAAAGCCTGATAGATTTCTTCGGTAATAAACGGCACAAACGGATGCAATAACTTCAAAACCGTTTGAAGCACATAAACTAAAACACTCTTCGTAAGAGCGGCATTTTCACCATCCGATCCGTTTAAATCCACTTTGGAAATCTCGATATACCAAGAAGCAAAATCATCCCAAACAAAATTGTAAATGCTTTTGGCTGCCTCACCGAATTCGTATTTATCGAAATTGTAATCGGCATTTTCAATCACTTGATTCAGGCGCGCCAAGATAAAACGGGATGCTAAATTCAAGCGTTCAAAAACAATCGGAACCGGTGTGAAGTCTTGATCTAAGTTCAATAACACATATCGGGAAATATTCCATAACTTGTTTAAGTAATTCCAAGAAGATTCCACTTTCGTTTCATCGTAACGCAAATCCATCCCAAGCGCCCCGTTGGTCGAAAGAAAATAACGAAGCGCATCGCATCCGTATTTGTCAATCACGTCAAACGGATCCACTCCGTTTCCAAGCGATTTAGACATCTTCCGCCCTTCTTTATCGCGAATTAAACCGTGAATGACAATGTCTTTAAATGGGGCATGATCGGTAAATTCGATGCCCTGAAAAAGCATTCTGGAAACCCAGAAAAAGATAATATCGTATCCAGTTACCAACACATTGGTCGGATAATAACGATTGAAATCCGCACTTTGATCGGGCCAACCCAACGTTGAAAACGGCCATAACGCACTGGAAAACCAAGTATCCAACACATCCTCATCCTGTTTCCAACCGGAACCGGGCGAAGTTTCCTGAACCAAAACAGCCCCGTCTTTATACCAAGCCGGAATCCGGTGTCCCCACCACAACTGACGGGATATACACCAATCTTGGATGTTGGTCAGCCAATGGTTGAGTGTCTGCTCAAAACGCTCGGGGATAAAGCGGTATTCGTCGTTTTCCAAAACTTGTTTGGCTAGGACATCCATTTTAACAAACCACTGTTTGGATAATCTTGGTTCAACAACCACGCCGGTTCGCTCACTGTGCCCGACAGAATGAACGATCGTTTCCTGCTTGATAAACAACCCGCTTTTCTTTAAATCGTCCAACAAAGCTTTGCGGCAGGCAAATCGGTCCATTCCCTGATATTTTCCGGCCAGTTCGTTCATGGTGCCGTCTTCATTCATACAAAGCGGCATGGAAAGATGATGCCGTCTTCCGACTTCAAAGTCATTGGGATCGTGTGCCGGTGTTACTTTAACCGCCCCGCTTCCGAACTGTCGGTCCACATACGCATCGGCAATAATCGGAATCGCCGTATCGGTACCCGGAATCAAAACCATTTGGCCGATTAAATCTTGATACCGCTCATCTTCGGGATGAACCATGATCGCCTGATCCGCAAACATGGTTTCCGGTCTGGTGGTGGCAATAAGAATACCACCTTCTTTTCCGATGAACGGATAGTTGAAATAATAAAAGGCTCCTTCTGTTTCTTTATGTTCGACTTCAATATTCGATAAGGCCGTTTTGGCTTGACAATCCCAGTTGATGATGCGTTCGCCTTGATAAATCAAACCCTTGTTATATAGCGATATAAAAACAAAATTGACCGCGCGATTCAACTGTTCGTCTAGCGTGAAACGTTCCCGGCTGTAATCAAGTGAAAGTCCCAATGCTTTCCACTGCGAATGAATGGTTTGGGCGTATTCTTTTTTCCACTGCCAAGCCACTTCCATAAATTTTTCCCGACCGATATCGTAACGGGAAATCCCTTGTTGCTGTAATTTTTCATCTACTTTAGCCTGCGTGGCAATCCCGGCATGATCCATTCCCGGAAGCCACAGCGCATCGTATCCCTGCATCCGTTTTCTTCTTATAATGATATCTTGCATCGTCGTATCGATGGCATGACCCAAATGCAGTTTTCCGGTTACGTTGGGTGGCGGAATAACGATGGTAAACGGTTCCTTGGATAAATCCCCGGCTTCGAAAAATCCGCTGTTTTTCCAGAAATCATACTTTTCTTTTTCTACTTTTTTAAAATCGTATTTGGTGTTCAATTCGTTTTCCACTGTTCTTTCATCCTTTCGTATTCTGATCTTTTAAGAGAATAAAAATCGGCGTCGATTAACCGACCGTCGTATAATTTTTTATAGGAACAAAACGTTCCGTCATATAGAAAACCGCACTTCTCGATCACCCGTTTACTGGCCGTATTTCCGATATGATGACCCGCTTCCAAAATTTCGCAATCCGTTTTGGTAAAAGCGTAATCGACGATCGCTTTTACGGCTTCCGTCATCAACCCTTGATTCCAGTAATCTTCGTGAAGCGAAAAACCGAGTGAACGGACTTTACTGTATTTGCGAAGGGTCGTATGGTAAAGCGATATGGTGCCGATACAGCGATTGGTTTCTTTTAAAGCAATCGCATACGTTTCTTTCGATAAAATCAAGCCGCTTAAAACCCGGTCGCTGATTTCCTGAGACAAAAACGGTTTCCATCCGGCATTCGGCCCGACTTTCGGACAACGACCGTATTCGAAAAAACTATGCCGATCGGAAAAATCCAAATCGCGCAGAATCAGCCGTTTTGTTTCTAAATGCATTTTGCAATCATCTCCAATAAAAAAATCCTTAAGTTTTCAAAACTTAAGGACGAGTTTTCCCGTGGTACCACCTTAATTCCGTATTTGCATACGGCACTCTTTTCTTTTAACGCAAGAATTACGATCCGGCTACTGTCGTTCGCCTTTTAGCTCGGCAGCTACCTTCGCTCATTGCCTTTTAAATCGTTTCACCAACCGATTCTCTCTGTCAAAAAGGACTCATGAGTTACTCCTCTGCTTCTTCGCTTTCTCCTATTTTAGCGTATGTCTTATCAAAAGTCAAGATTTAACGAATCGAACCTTCCGCATCCAATTTCAGTTTATGCTGATTCATTTCGTTTTCACACAGTTTGATTCCTTCGTTTAAATTCTTCAGTGTTTCAAAATACGCATAACCGATGGTTGCCAGATGGTTTTTTTCCAACTGTTTTTTTACATTTTCGCACGTTTTCAAAAAGACATTGGCTTTGCTGTTTAATCCGATTGCCAAAAATTCATCGCCACCGATCCGAAACAGCGTATAACGTTTAAAATGTTTTTGCATCAAGGTCGCCAATTCTTTGATCTTGAGATTGCCGGTATGATGTCCGTAAAGATTATTGGTGATCTTTAAATTGTACAAATCCAAAAAAGCAATGCCGATGTTTTGGTTTTCTTTTAACGTCTTCGCAAACTCTTTTAAGGAATTGTGATTGTAAAAACCGGTCAAATCGTCTTTATAAGCATGTTGTAATAACGTTGCCTGTTCCTGTAAAAATTTGATTTTGACCGAAACTTCTTCAAAATGGTGAATCATGCAGCCGCAACAATCTTCTTCGACCGGAAAAAGTTGGGCAAACAAATGCTTTTTGATTACGTTGCTGTCGGCTTCGAAATAAGAGATGCGGTTGGTCTTTACCGTTTGAACGAAAGCCTTAAACCAACATTCTTCTCCGCTATCGAAAAAAGTCGAATAAGTCTTGCCAACCAATTCTTCTTTATCGCGGCCGATCAACAGACAAAATGCTTTATTGACGTAAACGTATTCGAAATCTTTATCCGAAATCGGACGGACGATGAATAATGCATTGGGAATGCAATCCAAAAAATATTGTAATTCCATTTTTTTCCACCACCTTGTGTTTTATTATAGCATAAACCGACCGGCTTTTCTATGAGATGAACGTATTTTGCCGATTATTTTACCAAAGGTTGTCGGTAATCTTTTAATTTTAAGTGAACATGTTCTTGATAATACCGGTAAATGACGGAAAAAAATTCTTGCGGGATGGCAAAAGAATCTTCTTCAAAAGCGTGAAAATAATAAAGTTTTTGAAAAAAAGAAAGCGTATTTGAGTCGGTATCCTCTTTTATCCGATGAACAGGGCATAACGCCCCGCCCAGTAAAACGGAAAAAGAAACGATCGGTTCCTCTTTGCAAACAACACAGTGCCTCAATTCCGGTTTCACACCGAATACCGCAAGCATCTTCACCAAAAAAACCGCAAGGACGAAAAAAGGATTCCGTTTTTCCTCAAGCGCTGCCAAACAGGATTTGAAAAAAGGATAAATGCGATGATGCGGGGAAGCCGGATCCAAATTTTTCAAAACTTGCAGAAAAACCGATAAAACCGGAAAAAGCCGAAGGTCCGAAGAAAAATCGTAATGACTTGTTTGAAGGCGATATTCGATTAATTTCGGCAAGGCGGACTTGCTTTTCAAATACTCAACTTCATTGAATGTTTGGGCAAAAGCCGTTTTTCCGCTCGTTAAAGCAGCGGCATGAACGGCCAAAACACTGTCCATTCCAAACGGCGTATAAAGATGAACGATTTTCGATTTGTCTTTGTAATCCAGGGCATCCAAAACGATTCCTTCTACATACTTTTCCATTCTTTCTCCTTTTAAAAAACAAACCACCAAAGTGGTTTGTTTACATACCGTCTTGCCGGTAACCGAGCGTTTGCAAATCCATCGGTCGGTCTTTCCAATCTTTTTTCACTTTGATCCATAATTCCAAATGAACTTTGCTGTTCAGCAATTTACGGATGTCTTTTCGGCTTTGTTCTTTGATCCATTTGATCATCGAACCGTTTTTACCGATGACGATCTTTTTTTGGCTGTCCCGTTCGACATAAATCGTCGCATAAATATCCTGATACGCCGGATCGCTTTCACACGGTTTAATCTCTTCGGTCACCACCGCGATGCTGTGGGGGATTTCTTCTTTAGTCGCAAATAATATCTTTTCGCGAATCAACTCCGAAATCAAAAAAGCCGTCGAATGATCGGAAATCATTTCTTCCGGATAATATTTCGGCCCGACCGGAAGCAATTTTTTGATTTCTTCCAATAACGGTTGAAGGTTTTTCTTTTCCAATACCGAAATCGGAAAGACCCCTTCAAACGGATACAAATCTTTATAAAGCGCAATCGTCAAATCGATATCATTGAATTTTTTAAGTTGATCGACCTTATTGATCACTAAAAAAACTGGTGTCTTCGTTTTTTTCAGCCGGTCTAAAATGATTTCATCGCCTTTTAACACCTTTTTAAGCGGTGTCGTCATAAATAAAATACAATCGACCCCCGAAGTGGCTTCATACGATGCCTTTACCATTCGGCGCCCCAATTCCGTTGACGTTTTATGGATTCCCGGTGTATCCGTAAACGCGATTTGATACGTATCCGTCGTCAAAATACCTAAAATACGATTTCTGGTTGTCTGCGGTTTATCGGACATAATCGCCACTTTTTTACCGACCATTTCATTTAAAAACGTCGATTTGCCGACGTTAGGGCGTCCGATGATTGCAACGAACCCCGAATGATAATTATTTTCCGGCATTTTCGATCTCCTCAAACGCATCCGGAAGCAACTCCGATACCGAAGTCATCCGATAGTCTTTTTGGATATTAGCCAGACAGATTTTCGTATCGCTTGCCAACAGTTCGGCCATTACCTGACGACAAGCCCCGCAAGGACTGACCGGTTCGGCCGTATTGGCGACAATCGCCATCATGTCCACATCGTCTTTTCGATACCCCATGCTGACCATTTTAAATAAAGCGGTGCGCTCCGCACAGTTGGTAAGACCGTACGATATATTTTCGATATTGCAACCGGTAATATAGGTGCCGTCTTTCAAACGGATGGCAGCGCCCACTTTGAATTTTGAATACGGTGTATATGCAAAACTTCTTCCTTTGATCGCTTGATCGATCAATTGTTCGATTTCTTTTTCCATCATGATTCCCTCTTTAATCCTGCTTGTAATAATATTGCCTCCTGTTTGGCAAACATCTGTTCTTCTTCTTCCTTGGTTTGGTGATCGTATCCCAAAAGATGCAAATAGCCGTGTACCGCCAAAAACGCCATCTCCCGTTTTAAGCTGTGGCCGTATTCACTCGCCTGACGACGGGCTTGATCCACGGCAATAAAGATATCTCCCAACGAATTTTTCATTTCGTTTTCCAAATCATCGCATAACGCAAACGACAAAACATCCGTCACACGGTCGATTTTGCGGTAAGTTTGATTGAGTCGCTTGATTTCTTCATCGGTAACGAAAATCAAATTGAATTCTTTTTTCAAGTCCACCGACCGAAAAACACGGCGAATCAGTTTTTCAAATGGTTTGGTATTTTGTTGGGTTTGATTAAAAAATTCAATTTTCACTTTTTTCGTTGCTCTCCTTTAAAAAGATTTGAATCTGACGACTTTCTTTTTCTTTCAGTTTTTCCAAGATTGCCATATTTTCGATCATCAGTTTCACGATTTTTTCCAACGTGGAATTAACGGAATAATCCGCCAGACAGACATAATTGATCCGACCGTCTTCAACCAGCGGCAATACTTTATGCTTATTGCCGGAAGAATAAAGCGCAATGGATTTGCCGCCTTTATCTTTCAACAGTTGCATGCACGGAATATCGGTCAATCCGTCGCCGATATAAATCATATTGCGATACTGAATGGCCCGTTGTTGATCCGGTGTTTCCATATTGAGCTTTTCCTCGTCGGTTACATCAAGCGTTCCTTTCGATATTCGGAAAATATACTGAGTTTTTTGCGTGTAATTGATCGCCATGGCCGGCCAAATGGCCTCTTTGGTCTGTTCATCGTAAATGTATTCACAAGCGTAAATCTTTTTAAAATACTTGGCAATCGGCGTTCCTTCGATGATCTTTTTCAACCCCGACGAAATGATGTAATGTTCGACCGTAACCCCAAGCGATGCGCCGTAAGCGTTGATGCGGTCAAACCAGGTTTGAACACCTCGGTAAAAAAGGACGCTTTTTCCCAAAGAAGTCAAATAAGATTCGGTAATCGGGTAACCTTTTTCTTTGGACTTTTGAATCATCAGCAACATATACGATAAAATTTTATCCATGGCATACCGTTTGGTCTGCATGGATGCTTCTTTCCAGAATTCTTCCGGAGCGATCGCCAAATTTTTCATAAAATCATAATTTTGCATATCGGTCGTGCACAACGTTTTATCAAAATCGTACATAATCCCGACTGTTATTTTTCCCATAGAACATCACCCTTTTCATTATAGCATAAAAACGAGCAAATACCAAGATATTCGGTATTTGCTCTTAAAGTAAGACTATTCTTCGGCAAACTGCGACTGATACAAATCGGCATAAAAACCGTTTTTACGCATGAGTTGTTCGTGGTTGCCTTGTTCTAAAATATTGCCGTCTTTTAAAACCAAAATCGTATCGGCGTTTTTGATGGTCGATAACCGGTGCGCAATGACAAACGACGTTCTGTCTTTCATCAGTTCATCCATTGCTTTTTGAATCAAAATTTCCGTTCTGGTATCCACCGAAGAAGTTGCCTCATCCAAAATGAGCATCGGTGCATTGGCAATCATCGCCCGGGCAATGGTCAATAACTGTTTTTGCCCGGCCGAAATATTGGCCGATTCATCCAGTACGTGATCCAGACCATTGGGAAGCGACCGAACGAAATGATCCATATGACAGGCTTCCAGTGCCTGATAAATTTCTTCATCGGAAGCAGTGGCATTACCGTATTTCAGATTTTCCCGAAGTGTTCCTTCAAAAAGCCAAGTATCTTGTAAAACCATACCGAATAAAGCGGCGACATTCTCCCGACTGATATCGGTATTTTTGATGCCGTCGATTAAAATGCTACCCGAATTGACTTCGTAAAACCGCATCAGTAAATTGACCAACGTCGTTTTACCGGCCCCCGTCGGACCGACAATCGCGATCTTTTGGCCCGGTTTGACATCGCAACTAAAATCGAAAATAATCTGTTTATCCGGCCGATAACCGAAATTGACATGATCGAAAGTCACATAGCCTAACACGTCTTCTTTCGATAACGTATGCGTTACGGTTTCTTTGGAAAGTTCTTCTTCGTTTAAAAATTCAAAGACACGTTCGGATGCGGCCGCGCAGGACTGTAAAATATTGGCGATCTGACCGATGGTTTGAAGCGGCTGATTGCACATTCTAGTGTACTGAATGAACATTTGGATGAATTCCACTCCGGCCGAACCGGAAATCACCAACAACCCACCGATCAAACAAATGGAAATATACGATAAATTTCCGATAAACATCATGATTGGCATCATCAAACCGGAAACGAATTGACTCTTCCAAGCACTCCGTTTCAAAGATCCGTTCAGATCGGCAAAATTCTCATAAACCTGTTCTTCCTGATGATACGCTTTGATAACCGAATGTCCCGAATACGCTTCTTCGATATGACCGTTTAATTCACCCAAATAACGTTGTTGATCTTTGAAGTAACGTTGCGAATGTTTGATGATGATAATCATGGAAACAAGCGAAAGCGGAATGGTAACGATCGCAATCAACGTCATTTGCCAAGAAATGGTAAACATCATCACAAATACACCGATCAAAAGGATAACGGAGGAAAAGGTGTTGACCATGCTTTGGTTTAAATTCTGGCTGATCATATCCACATCATTGGTTACCCGCGAAAGCAAATCGCCGTAAAAGGTACTGTCGAAATATTTTAGCGGTACTTTATTGATTTTAATCGAAATGTCTTTTCTGAGTCGGTAAGAAATCCGCTGCGTAACACCCGTTAAAAAGAAGGAAGCAAGATAAGCGCTCAGAGCCGAAAAAACGTAAATCACAATCAAAGAAATTCCGATTTTGGTAATGTAGTCAAAATCAATATTCTGTTCCAATTCAACAGCTGTTTGGCAGGATTTGGTAATTTCACCCAACAGTTTCGGTCCGAAAAGCGAACTGAACGATCCGACAATCGAAAAGAAAATCGCAAGAATGATCCAAAACAAATAAGGCTTTAAATACGGTCCTAATTTAGCCAAACTGCCTTTGAAATTCTTTGCTTTACCGGAAGTTTGAGCATTATTTCTATGCATTTTCCAACTCCTCCTTCGAAAATTGTGAATAAGCGATCTCCTGATATACCGCACAAGAACGCAGCAGTTCTTCATGGGTTCCCAAACCGGCAATCCGTCCCTTTTCCAAAACAACAATCAAATCCGCATCCATGATCGTTCCGATCCGTTGGGCGACGATCAGTTTCGTCGGTTGATAATCTAGCGTTTGAAGTCCTTCCCGAAGCATCTTATCGGTTTTGAAATCAAGTGCGGAAAAAGAGTCGTCGAAAACAAGGATTTCCGGTTTTTTAATCAACGCACGGGCAATGGAAAGACGCTGTTTTTGACCGCCACTGAAATTGTTTCCGCCTTGGGATACGGGCGCATCCAATCCTTTGGGATCTTTCATGACGAAATCGTAGGCTTGCGCCATCTTCAGTGCTTCGATCATTTCCTCATCGGTAGCATCTTCTTTTCCGAACGATAAATTACTTCTTATTGTTCCTTTAAACAACAACGATTTTTGAGCAATCAAACCGATTTTTCCTCTTAATACCGTCAAATCGTAATCTTTGATATCCACACCGTCCAATAAAATCCGACCGTCGCTGACATCAAAGAACCGCAACAACAAATGAGCCAGTGTCGTTTTACCGCTACCGGTCGATCCGATGACCGCAACGGTTTGCCCTTTGGTTGCCTTAAACGAAATATCTTCCAAAACCTTTTCATCGGAATGTTCATACGCAAAACCGACGTTTTGGTATTCGATTTCGCCTCGAACGGATTCTTCCGGTAATTTGGTTACCTGGGCATTCCAAATCGACGGTTGAACTTGCAATACTTCGTTGACTCGTCTGGCCGAAACCAACCCTCTTGGAACCATGATAAAAATCATAATCAGTTGCATAAACGCCATAACGATGAACATCGTAATCTGCTGGAAACCGAAAACATTTCCCAAATTAAGCGGATTTTCGTTGACCCAGTAAGCCCCGACCCACAAAATCGAAAGCGACGTTCCGTGCATGATGATATTCATCCCCGGTGTCATCAAGTTCATCATTCGATTGACAAACACATTGGTTTTCGTCAGCGGACGGTTGACATTGTCGAACTTTTCTTCTTGGTATTCCATCGCACCGTATGCCCTCACCACTCTGATTCCGGTTAAATTTTCTCTGGTAACCAAATTGAGTTTATCGGTAAAGCCCTGAATCGACTTGAATTTCGGCATAACCAATAAAAAGATCGTCGTTACTAAAACCACCAACGCAACAACGGCAAAAACCACAATCAGGGACAGTTGGCTCGATCCTTGTATTTTGCTGGCTTTCAAAATACCCATAATGGCCGTTGCCGGAGCGGAAATCGCCATCCGCAAAACCATGACCACCACCATTTGAATCTGAGTAATATCGTTGGTTGTTCGGGTAATCAAACTGGCTGTTGAAAAGCGGTCGATTTCGATCATCGAAAAATCTTGGATATGACGATAGATCGCCTTCCGCAGTGAATAAGAATAACTGGCTGCCACTCTAGCTGCCAAGAATCCCACGATGATCGATGCGGTCATGGACAAAACCGCAAAACCCAACATTTGCAGTGCATTGTTGATGATTCGATCCGTAAATTCCTGCTTCATTTCCGGTGTTAAAATCCCTTGTACTTCCAGTGCGTTGGATGTGGATGCATACGTGATGATATTGGTCAAACGCCCCGGTAATTCCAAATCACTATAGACTTGCAAAATGACAAGACCGACAATGAAAACGATCATCAGCCAAGCCGCTTTATCTAAGTATTTCAGTAATTTAATCATCTTTTCCCTCCATAAAAGCAATTGTTTTATTTAAAATAGCCTCCAAATAAACGGCATCTTCGTTTAAGTAATTCAAATAGGCATCAATCCAATCTTGATATTTCTTGCGAATATTTAAAATCGCTTCTTCGGCTTGTTCCGATAACTTCAACAGCTTCGTCCGCTTATCTTTGGGCGAACTGATTTTGGATAACATCCTTTTTTCAAGCAGATGATCGACTTTGTGCATAACAGCCGGTAACGAAACTTGGAAGTGTTGGGCTAACTCCGACATACTGATTGTCTTATCTTCCCGACTGAATTTCCACAATTCTTCCAAAAGATAGTATTCGATTGTTGTCAACTGTTCTTCTTCGACAAAGCGTTGCATGATTTTTTTTGAACGAATCTTCAGTTTAAATACTTTTTGATTCAAATCCACAACATCCATCTTCCTAATCTTGCCTCTTTCCAATACTTAACTTGCTAAAGTTTATAGCATTAAGTATTTTATTCCAAAAAAAAAAAATTATCAATAGAAAAGCCTTTCAAACGACAATTTCACATAATTAGATTTTTTCTCTCATTCCCGTTTTTCTTTCATGTTTCCAAAAAACTTAACTGAAATATCATAAGATAGCCCATAAAAAAAACTCCTTTCCTTATTCTGTTATGGAAAGGAGTTTTTAATTGATTAAAATTGTTAATGTCAATTGTTTTTTTAATTCATTCCAATGATTTTTAACCGGATGTTTCATCAAGAAGCGGCTTATTTTTCTTAGAGGCTGTTTTTTCAAACCATAAATACACGATGAAACTGATCAACATCAAAATATAATACGTCAAAAACCGCCATAACAACATCCCCGATGCCGCTACGGATGACGGCATATAAACAATCGTCTGAAACAGCGATTGAAAGGCGAATTCGATTCCGCCGCTCGCGCCCGGAGTCGGTATATAACACGTCATGGCTACCGAAAACGTCGTCATAGCCGTTGAAAGCAATAAAGAAGAAATTCCGATGGATAAGTTCAAAGCCTTTAAAATGAAAAACGGAATCATATAATAACAGACAAGCGCGATCAATTTAAAGATCAGACAACAAGCAAACTTTATTTTTTGCTGCATCAACGACTGAAAGGTTCGCTGAGCCCCTTTGCAATATTCTTCAAACGAAAAGACAAAACGCTCCAAACGACCTTTGAAAATCTTGCGGTGCAGAATGAAAGAAACCAGTTTGAACAAAAGATTGCGCATCGTTTTGGAAATTCCTAACGATAGGAAAAAAAACAAAATCAGAAAATTGATGATCAAACCGATCAAAACCATCCACTTTAAAAAATCATTTTGCCGGGTCAATTCGTTAAAATAAACCAGCGACAACAAACATAATAAGACGATTGCCATTTGGGATACGACAAAATTCAGCAACAAGATGCCCGTTGAACGAGCCGGTTTGATGCCGATTTTATTGTAAGCATAGACCTGAAACGGCTGTCCGCCGGAGGAAAACGGCGTAATACCGTTGAAAAAATATTCGATCGTACCGATTTCAAACGAATGTTTGAAAGAGATATTTTCTTTGTCTTTTTCTCTTCCTAACAAAAACAAAGAAAGCGGATTAAACAATAGGTATAAAAACAAAAACAAAAATGCCACCAACATCCATCGCCAAGAAACATCGTTTAAAACATGAACGATCGCCGAAACATCGTTAAACGAAAAAAGAAGGATCACCACAACGATCGTCACGACCAAAAACAGCAATAATTTAGGCAATAACTTTTTCAGATTAAGATTCACTTCTTTTTTCTCCTTTCCGATGTCTTATCGATCGTATTTTTTTACAAACCCAAGTCCCAAAGGATACGGGCCGGTATGAACGGCGATCGTCGCACCGATCTGTTCCAAATAAGGAATTTGAATATGGAAAACTTCTTCGATCTTCTTTTTGTATTCCAAAGCTTCTTCTCGGTCATACCCGTAACCGACAGCAATCTGATAATCTTTTAAATCGATTCCTTGTTCTTTAACCGTTTTTTTCAGTTCATCGATGGTTTTCAACAACGCTCTTTTTCTAGATAACGCAATCCCGCCGGATTGAATTTCTCCGTCTTTTAAAATAATCAACGGGTTGATCTTCAAAACATTGCCGATCAAAGCCGATAGTTTCCCGATTCGGCCGCCGTGCTCCAAATACGAAAGCGTACTGACCGTAAAATAGATCCGGCCGCTTGTTTTAATTCGGTTCAATTCCGAAGTCGCCTGATGTAAATCCAGTCCGGCTTTTTGCATCCGAACCACTTCTCTTACGACCAGCCCTTGAAGAACCGTGTTGACCATCGTATCGACCACTTCAATGGTCGCATCCGGATATTTTTCCAGAAAAAGGTCTTTGGCCGTCAAAGCCGAATTCATGGAACCGCTGAATTTTTTAGTAATGGTCAGACATAAAATGGCTTTGTTATCGCAGTAAGCTTTCTCGTAGGCCCGATAATAATCTTCTGCCGTCGGCATGGACGTTTTCGGAAACACATTCGGATGATCCACTAACTTCTGATAAAAATCCCGCACATTGATTTCTTCATTTTCTTTTAAATAATTTTCTTCTTCAAAAGCAATATAAAACGGAACGACACGAACGCCCAATTCTTCTACGTCTTTTAAAGACAGATCACACGATCCGTCCGTAATAATCGTATACTGATCCACTGTAAATTCCTCCTATTTTTCATCAATGAATTATACCATATTCCCTATTTTTTTAAAAGGCAAACTCACAAATTCCCAAACTAAGAAGGTAATCGTTATCTTTTAATTTCGGTGAAGTTACGACGATTTTTTCCAAGCAACAAGCGTAATAAAACGCATCGATATCCACTTTTTCGCACGTGGAAGGCAAGATCAACGTGCAAATCGCCGTTTCGGCAAATGCATAACTTCCGATTCGAATCGTATCTTCCAACACCACTTCTTTTAAAGAGGTGCATCCGTAAAAGGTCGATGCGCGAAGATAAGGAACCCTCAAATGAACCGACTCCAACGAAATGCAGTCTTCAAAGGCATTTCGCTCGATGACATGAACCATCGAAAGATCGATTCGTTTTAATTTTTTGCAGCCGGAAAAAGCAAGGCGTCCGATGTAAACGATTTGCTCGGAAGCGGCAAAATGAAGCGTTTCCAACTGCTCTTTTTGATAAAATCCTCTGGTTGCAATCCCTTTGACCGGTTTTCCACGATATGTTTGCGGCACCGTCATCTCTTTGGCATTTCCATAAACATGCGAAACGAGATAGCCATCTAGTTCTTCATCATACGAGTAAGAAAAACGCGGGATTTCAAAATAACACACCAGCCCGATGATCAAAGCGATGCCCAAAACAAAACCGGAAACAGAAGCTACAATCGTTTTTTTCTTCATCTTTTCACCTTCTTTTTTTCCCTCATCAACTGTTTCAAATCAAACGGAAGTTCTTTCTTTAAATGAATGGGTTGTTTGGTAACCGGGTGATCGAACATCACTTCATACGAATGCAAGCACAGTCGAGGGGCTTTTTTCAAATTGCCACCGTATAATTCATCCCCTAAAATCGGATGATTCATCGCTTTCATATGAACGCGAATCTGATGCGTTCGGCCGGTTTTCAGCGTCACTTTCAGTAAACTGTAATCTCCAAATTCTTTGAGCACTTCATAATGCGTCACGGCTTTTTTGCCGGTTTTGGAAATTCGTCTTCGCTGGTTGTGGTGGCGATCCATTCCAATCGGCAAATCGATTGTTCCGCATTTTTTCTGCCACAATCCTTCCGTAAAACAAAGATAGTTTCTTTTGAGTGTATGCGTGGCAATCAGTTGATTGAGTTTAGCCGCACAGAGCATATCTTTGGCAAACAGTAAAATCCCCGATGTGTCGGTATCAAGTCGGTGCGCGTATTTGATGCTGTAATCATATCCTTTATTCTGGTAGTAAAAACTGACGATGTTACAAAGCGTCCCTCTTTTTGATTTATCATCGGGATGTACCAAGATATGAGCCGGTTTATTGACGATCAGCAAATAGTCGTCTTCATAAAGGATGTCGAGTTTTTTTTCGTCCGGTAAAAAATCCCGGTGTTCTGCCGTATCGACGGTCAACAAATCGCCTTTTTTCAAGGGTTGGTTTAACGACCGAACCGGCTCTTTATGATTGACCGTCAATCTCCCTTCGGCAAACAGACGGTGGATTTTGGATGGGGCAACACCAAACGATTGTATGTAAGAAAGAACACTTTGATCCTCAGTCAACCAATAATTCGTCTTCATGGATATAAGTCGATTCGATCAAGCCGATGGTTCCGTTTTGTTTGACCAAACAGTACGGCTCCGCCAATTTGACGATCGAAATTTTATCTCCTTTTTTCAAATTCATAAAATAATTGGTTCCGTCAAAACAATAGTTTTTCCCGTTATAGGTGTAAATAAACGAATGATGTACCCACATCTCATCTTTCAGCCCCAGCGGTCGAATAGAAACAAAATCCAAATCCCTTTTTAAAATTTCCACTTCGTTTTGACCGAAACAAATATTTGTATTCCGATTGTCTTGTGCATGATAAACATCTTCTTTTAAAATATATTTGGGATAATGATCGACCGCTTGGAAGGAAAAATTCATTCCGTTTAAACAGTCCAGTATCACGATATTGATCTGACCGCCTTTAACCACATTGTTCCCACCGTCGATCGCAATGATCCGTTTTCGAAAATCGAAAATCGGATCGACATTGAAAACATCCGATCGATAATTTCTGGTCGGATAGTGCCCGACCATCATCAACAGCGGCTGAGGCGGAGCCGTTTCCAAAAATCGGTCGTATTTCAAAACTTCAATGGCTTTTTCCGGAATGCGGTTGATATCGGCAATCCCTCCGTGGACCAACACCATTTTCTCATTTAAAAACAAAACATCCGGAAGGCTGTCCGTAAATTGATAAAAAGAAGGATATTCTTTTTCGATTTTCGAAACAAAGGCATTGATATCCATTTCTTTAGAAAGCGAAATCTGCATCCGTTTGGCCAAATCGTTGATAACGGAATGCTTTCTTGTAAGGGCATAATACAAAAACTTTTTTTCATCGACCGGCGGTAAAATAAAGCGAAAAATCTCATCGCAGTTGCCGGCAAGCAAATAGACGTTGTCTTGCTTGGAAAATTCGATCATGTATTCCAACATGGCCAAATTATCGTCATCATCGCCTTTTTCAATCATATCCCCGAGGATAAACAAAATATCATCCGAACAAAACCCAACCTGTTTCAAAGCCTTTTGAAACAAACGCAGATCACCGTGAAGATCACTCATAAAAAGCAATCTTTTTTCCGGATCGATCCAAAGATGTTCGATTTTTGTTTTCTTGATTCGTTCCATCTTAATCCTCCTTTTTGGAAAAAATACATCCGCAGTAATGTTGGCGGTACAACTGGTATTCTTTCGAAAGCGCAACGGATTGTTTGTACCCTTCTTCTTTTTTGAAATCCGAATAAACAAAACCGATTTTCAATTCCTGTTCCAGCGCATAACCAATCTCATTGATCCAACGGCTGTTTTTATAGGGGGAAACCGACAGTGTCGTCGTAAAATAATCCATCTGTAACGCTTTGGCTTTCAGAGCCGTTTTTAAAAGACGCAGTCGGTAACACAAATAGCAGCGCTTCCCGCCTTCTTGTTGATCCTCATAGCCTTGGACGGCCTGTTCGTAATCCTGCGGTCGGTACGAATCTTGGATAAGTGGGATGTTCAGTTCGCGTGCCAACCGAATCTGTTCCTTCAAACGTTTTTCGTATTCTTCCTGCGGAGCAATGTTATCGTTGGTGTAAAAGATCGTAATGTCAAAATAGTTCTTCAAAAAAAGAAGCACGTAAGACGAACAAGGCGCACAGCAACTATGCAACAGCAAGCGCGGACGATGATCCAACGTTTCCAACCATTGTTTGAATTCCTTATACTGCGTGATCAAGCGTTTTTTCCTCCTTGTTCTTATTTGCAATTTGGATGGCCGTTTTCAATCCGTCCAAAGCGGCAGACATGATTCCGCCGGCATAACCGGCTCCTTCGCCGATCGGATAGATTCCTTTTCGACTGGCCTGGTGCGTTTCATCTCTTACGATTCGTACCGGGCAGGAAGAACGGGATTCGATTCCGGTCAGAACGGCATCTGGATGCGCAAACCCGTTCATTTTACGATCCAAGGCGATCAAGCCTTCTTTCAGCCCCGCAATCACAAAATCCGGTAGACAAGTGCGTAAATCCGCCAAAACGATTCCATGCGGATAAGAAGGAAGGACGCTTCTTAACGAATGCGCCACTTCGTCGTTTAAAAATTCCCGTACCAAATTGGCCGGGGCCCGATAATCACCAGAAACTTGAAAAGCGAGCCGTTCGTATTTTTCCTGAAAATCCAATCCGTCCAACACACTTTTTTGAACGTAATCGGACGGTCTTACTTCTACCAGTAATGCCGAATTGGAGTTTCGGCCGCCACGATTGTGATCGCTCATCCCATTGGTTACGATCGTCTTTGGTTCGGAGGCACTAGCTACGACCACCCCACCCGGACACATACAAAACGTATAAATGCCGCGATCCTTACTGTGATGAGCCAATTTATAATAGGCCGCCGGCAGACTTTCACGAAAAGCACCGTACTGAATGGTATCAATCCATTGGCGCGGATGTTCGATTCGAACTCCCATGGAAAACGACTTCGGTTCCATGTGCAGTTGCATCTTCCGATAAAGATACCGCAACGTATCTTTGGCCGAATGACCGATTCCCAGTAACAGGTGTTCTGTTGAAAACGTGTATTCTTTTTCGTTAGACCGACAACAAACCGTCCAAGAATCCTCGTTGAAAAAGGCATCGCAAAAGCACGTTTCGAAGTAAAAGGTTCCGCCTAAGGCAATAATCTCCTGCCGAATCTGCTGAACCATTTTTATCAGATAATCCGTACCGATGTGCGGCATCGCGTCCCATAAAATATCGTCCGGCGCACCGTGTTTGACCATTTCTTCCAACAGAAAACGATTGAGCGGATCCTTGCGATTGGTGGTTAATTTTCCGTCTGAAAAAGTCCCGGCTCCGCCTTCGCCGAATTGAATATTGCTGTTTTCGTCCAGTATTTTATCCTTGAAAAAACGTTCGATATCGTTTTGTCTTTCAGAAGCCTTTTTACCGCGTTCGATGATGATCGGTTTGGCATGACACCGCGCCAAATAAAGTGCAGCAAACATCCCCGAAGGACCGAATCCGACCACAACCGGCGGTTTGGAACAAGACCATGAAGGATACTTCAAGAAAACCGATTGTTCTATATAACGTCGCACTTGTTTACCGGACAGTTTTTCATCGGTTTGAACCAAAAGCCTGTAAACATACTGAATATCGGTTTTATCTCTGGCATCGATCGAACGGGATAAAACCGTTACATCACACGAGCGCAGATGATATTTTAAACAGACGGCTTCTTTCAGTGTCTTTTTTTCGTTTACTTTCATTTTGAAGGCATCGATTTGATACTGCATAACGTTTCTCCTATTTTCAGTGCGCAACAAAACGCAAACATCAGATTGTATCCGCCGCAAAGCCCGTCTACCGCAAGAACTTCTCCGCCGAAAAACAGATGCGGATCACGAATGAGCGAAAGATCCGGATTCAGTTGATCGGTTTCCACCCCGCCGCAAACCACTTGAGCGAATTCAAAATCATAAACACCGGTAACCGGAAGAACAAAATCATGAACAGAAGGAAGAATTTCCGGATGATTATTGAAAAACAGCACCAATTTCGGATGAAAAAGACCGACTAAATCATCTGGTTTAGAAATCCTAATATCCAATCCCGAAAGTAGATCCACATGAACCGTACAACCGCTTTGATCCTTTAAATGCGCATAATACGACGACAGATTGAGAATACAAATCCCCGAAATTCCGTCTTTTTTAAAAATGATTTCCCCGCTTTCGCGGTGAATAATCCGCTCTTTTTGTTTCAGCGTTACCGTTGCTTTGGCTCTGGTACCGGCGATTTTAGTCAAATCCAAGGACGTTTGAAACCCAACCAACGAAGGTCGCAATTCTGTCATTTTTACCTTCAATGATTTTAAATAATCGTAATACCCTTGTTGTTTTTTCATAACAAACGACGCGACAGAACCGCTGGCACAAACCACGTAATCAAACGGACCGTAAATAGAGTTGATGTAATAGCGGCCCGATATTTTTTGAATGGAATCGACCGAAAGGTTCTTCAAAACCTTAAGCGGTGGTCGAAACAAACAATCCAGCACCGTTTGCGAGGATTCCGAAAACGGATAAATACGCCCTTCTTCGTCTTCTTTCGTATAAAGACCAAGCGTTTTAAAATACGCCCATAATTTTTCCCGATAAGAAGTGACGATATCATAAGCCAACCGGTGATGGTGATAATCTTCCAACGTCACTTTTCGATTGGCCAGGTTGGCTTTTCCGTTGCCGCTTGCCAATAACTTGCGGCCGCATTCTCTTTTTTCAAAAATCGTGTACTGGATTTTCTGCCGCTGCAAATACGATCCCAACAACAAACCGCAGGCACCGCCGCCGATGATTGCCACGTTCATATCATCACTCCTTTTCTAATTTTCCATTATAGCATAATCCGACCAAAAACAAAAGGCCATATCCTGAGGATATGGTCTTACTTTTCGTTTTTCCGTTCATCGGCAATCGCCTGTTCGAATACTTTTTCCAACTGACAGACACAAGCATCGATGGAATACTGTTTGGCATAGTCGATATACGCCAAACTGCGCGCCTTCTTTTCTTCTTCGTGTTCCATCCAATACTCGATTTTTTCCCGCAAAGAATCGGCATCGCCATGACGGAACAGATTCAATTCATCTAACGCAAACTGATTGGTCGCCGATATCTTGCTGTCGGAAATAACAGGTACCAGTCCGCACGTAAAGGCCTCCATGCAACTGATCGCTTCGATTTCCGCATCGCTAGCATGCACATACAAATCACAGAAATTGATCACTTCGATCAACTCTTCTTCGGTATAAAAATCGAAAACAGGCGGATTGGTCAGTGTTTTGGAAATTTCCTCCAAATACCCTTTCCAAGGCCCTTTTCCGGCTAAAATCAACTGAATTTTATGTTCGTATTTGGAAGATTGGATCGCTTTGATAATCAAATCCTGCCGTTTTTCGACCGAATAACGACCGACCATCAAAATCAAAAACCGATCTTTCCATTTTTCGGGACGGGTAACTTCCTTTTTGCAAAAGGCTTCCGAAACGCCGTTACTAATCACGTGAAGATTGGAAGTATACCCATGTTGCCGCAGTTGATCGGCGATCATATTAGACGGGCAGTGGACATGGTCGAAAAGATTGTAAAATTTTTTAAAGCGTCGATAGATATAATCGTTAACCGGTTGAATTTTATTCATTCGAATGGTCGAGGTAATGTTTTCCGGTTGCAAGTGAAAAGCCGCCGTCGAAGGAATATGGTTCGCATCGCAAATTTTCTTCCCGTAGCGCTGGCAACTAAACGGCAGTAAAAAATGAACGACATCACTGCCGACAATGGCTTCTTTTAAAATTTTTTTATTTTTTTTCGCGAAAATAAATCCTTGGGATTTGGCAACTTGATACAAAACCGGCGTTTTTCTTATTCCCAGTTCAAAAGAGTTTTCAAGCGGTATATCCCCATCGACCCGTGATGCGGCCACCCGTACCGTATGACCGTGTTTGATCAATACCTCCGCAAAACGTCTGGTTGTCATCGTTGTTCCGTTGGTTTTATCCGCGTAAGAATCAACAATCAAGGTTATTATCATACATATGTCCCCTTCTTCTTGAATCCATTATACAATAATCGTGAAAATTAGACAAGGGTTAAATCATTTCTTAGCACAGTTCCAAAATCGCATGTTTTAACTCGGAATCGTTTGAAAATTGATACGATACGCATTGATCGGTCACGCCATCATAAAGATAATCGATATTGTATGTCCAAGCCAACTGATCCAGTTGTTGTTGCAAGCAATAAGCATTCGGACTTGTCATTTGTTCTTTAGGAAGACTGACCAATAGAATTCGGATATGATGTTTTTGCAAATAAGCAATGATTTTTTCCATATTTTGCACGAATTCATCCAAATGATCCAATTCCCGTTCGCCCAAAGCCAAAATACAGTCATCATAATTGTCTTTGACTTTCAATTTCTCGATGAGTTCATAGGCCAATTTCGATGTCATTTCCTGATTGGAATAATTATCGATGTCACAGCACTGCATCAATTCGGATAGCGATTTTGTCGCAAAAACCTGATACGTTCCGTTTACAAACCGAATGCCTTCGAATAAACTACCGCCAAAAATAACAATTTTCTTTTTCATAAAATCACACCTCGCATAATTTGAAATTATATTATCTAGTTTACGTTACTAGTTTATAACACTTTTATGACTCTGTCAACGTTTTTTTAGAAAAATATTTGTAATATTTTAAATAATATGATAGAATAAGAACAGTGAGGTGAATCAAATATGAATACGATCAATAAAACGTTGGATCATTGGCTTTCCAATTTGGCCGAATTTTCCTATACCGATTATGAAAAACTGCCGGATATCGATTTATACATGGATCAAGTGGTTACGTATCTGGAAAAACAGCTTTCCATTTTTCAAACTTCTTCTTTGGACAAGCAAATCACTTCTTCTATGATCAATAACTATGTCAAAGGTGAAGTTGTCAGTGCGCCGATCGCCAAAAAATACAACCGCCAACATTTGGCTTTGATCGAAGAGGTCTGTACGCTAAAACAAGTCTTATCCATTGCCGAAGTCAAACAAATTATTGACGAACGCTACCGTAAAACGGATGCCGATTATTCGGTAGTTTTCAATCAGTTTAAAAACAGCATGACCGAAAAAAATTTAGAAGCGGTCGATAAAACCAAACAAGCACTTGAAAACATCCAAGAAGACGATTTAAGAAGCCTGACCGATTTGGCCGTCGATTTGGCACTGACCGCCAATGCTTATATTTCCATCAGCAAACGGATTTTATTCTTAAATAAGTTACTGGATGAACAAAATAACGAGAAAAACGAAAAAAAGAAAAAGGAAGAAGAAAAAAAAGAAGGCAAACCGGCATAAGGTTGCCTTCTTTTTTTTATGAAAGGCTCGACGTCGATGAAAGTTTAACCGTATAATCGGCAGAGAATCGCTCTTTGGCCAGTCTTGAAATCTGAATAAAAACAGCCGGTGTCAGCGTTTCTTCCGTATAGACATCCACAACGATAAACTCGTCTTCCAATAAAACCAAAACATCATCGTATCCCAAAGCGGCCATAATCATTTCTTCCAACGCAATTTCATTGACTTTGATCTCTTTTAACGACGCGATCAACGCATTCTGTTCTTCGATTTGCGCGACCGTCAACTCACCGCTTGCGATTTTGCTTTCACATTCTTCAATCAGTTGATTGGTCTTATCGATGCTTTGAAGTCTGGCTTCGGCATATTCCGCATTGGTGGTCGACGTATCCAAGGACGGTCCTCCTGTCGGTTCGCTCGTTTTATTCGCTTCCCGGATATAGAAAATGGACAACATGACAACAACGGCTAATAATAAAATCGGCAATCTTAATTTTTTTATCATTCTATCCTCTCCAATACAGTAAAGTATATGCAAAGAAAGAACAATTATGCCTGTTTTTGATACTTCTCAATCACTCTTTTCATCCGGATGGCTTTTTTATAATATTTTCCGAAGATATAAGGAATCTTTCTTGTGGATGCGGCATTTAGATCTTCTTTCGTATCGATTCCTTCGACAATCAACTCGGCTCCTTGTTCTGCTACAAACGGCAAAATCCGATCGATGACTTGCCAGCCGCTTACCGAAACATCGATCAAAAGATAATCGATTGCTTTTTGATACAGATCCATCAAATCGTAAGAAGCGATTCGGTATCCGGCATTTTTAAGCGAAACAACCCAAGGGTTTTGAGCGCTGGGAACAATTAAAATCAGTCCCTTTTGAGTCGTCTTAAAAAAACGATTTTGTTCTTCGATAAACGATAAAAAATCTTTGGTTAGCGTCTTTTCATCCAAACGAATCAAAACATGAACATTGGCTTTAATTGCCTCATTCAGCATTTTGAGTTCTTTGGAAGCCGTTTGAATCGTGTAGCGATCCATCATCTTTTCCAAAGAACGACGATGGATGACTTGCTTCATATAAGTCGGATCCACTTCGTAATTATCTAAAGACAAATGCGCATAATAAGCGAAAATCTCATTGGTTTTGGTCCGGACAACCTGTTGATAAGAAAGCCCAATTTTCCCGTGATCAATCGACTCGCTGATATGGGTGATCAATTGTTTTTCATTGAAACGGAACTTGGCTTGCTCGCTGTCATAATGGCAAATATGATGCACAAACGTTTTTTCTTCTTTGGCTAAAGAAAGCGCATCGGTCGCATAAAGCAACACTTTTTCCACATCAATGGCCGTATTTTTCGCCAACCGGAAAACACCGGCATTAAAATAGATATTCAACCGACGATTTAAGGTTTTCAAATCCGTGGAAACCTGAAGAAATTTCTTCTTCAAAACCGCATCGATTTGCCGTTTGTCGTTGATTTGTTTGAAAATCAACGCAAAATAATCCGATTCCAAATGATAAACGGAAACCAACATCTCTTCGGCAAAGACCGCTTTTAAAGAAGAAGCCAGCGCATAGATCAGTTGGTTGGAAAAATTAATGCCATACAGTTCTTCGTACAGTGAAAAATCCTGAACATCCAGTAAAACCAAACTGAATTTTTCCACCGAAAGAAGATGTTTTACATCCATCATCAGTTTCAATTCGCTTTCCAATTTGGAAATCGGATTGGTAAATGCCAAATCTTTTAATGCCTGTTCTTTTTCCAAGTACAACGTCTTATCATCCAGCAGAGAATATAAAATCAAATTTCCGTCTTCAAAAGTCGGAAAAAAAGTTTCTTTGATATGAATCCATTTTCCGTGTTTTAAAAACCGATATGTCCCTTCTGTTTGCGCTTCCATCGTCTGATAGGCTTTCTTCTTGATTTCACGATAAAGGGGTAAATCCGAAGCATGAATATGGGCTTCAAAATCACTGTCCGATAAATCTTCCATACACCCCAACAGATCGGCGGCCTGCTTGGAAAGATGAATGCGGTCTTCTTGCATTTCTTTGACACCCGAACTCATGTGTTCATAAATAAAAACCATCCTTTTATTGGAAAACTCGAATTCTTTTTGTTTGATTTCGATCAAAAGACGGCTATTGAGCATTTGAGCGACCAATTTCAATACTTCATAAGCCATTTCTTCCTGAAGAAACGGTTTTTCCGAAAAAAAGGCAACCGACGCAAACGCAACATCTTCTTTCGAAAGCGGAAATGCCACCCCGTAAGGAACCGATTCATAAGGTTGTTTGGTGACGATGTTTTTAAGTCCCGTTGAAACGGTTTCGTCCAAATAGATTTCCTGGTCGTTGGCCAGTGCCAAAAAATTAATCGTATCATCTATTTCTTCAAACGATGGGTATTTATCGTAGGCTCGTTCTTTCTTATAATGGATTCCTATGTATTTGCGGTTAAAATAAAGCAAATACATTTCTTCAATCGGCACAAAAGCCGATAACGCCACCCCACACATCCTATACACTTCCCGAAACGGAACATCAAACGATAAGCTGTGAATGCTTTTAAACAGGTTCGCCAACTGATCGTAGGCTTTGGAGATGTAAACCGTCTTGGTCGGTTGCACTTCTTCTTGGACAACCGTCGGCATCTTAGCAGGAAGTACAACGCGTTCTAAAATCGGAACGGAAAAAAGCGATTCCGATTCTTCTTCTTTGATATGGGGAATGACGATTTCTTTGGGGTGCCGTTTGACTGCTTTTTTACTGTTTTTCTTTGTTTGTTCTAACGTTTGAAGAAGCGTTTGATATTGCTTGATGGAAACCAAAGAGTTCGTTTTGGTATAAAGTTCCAAAGCGGCTTTGGCAAATTCAAGGGCGATTTCGGTAGGAACCTTCATGATTTCCTCTTCGAAATTACTCTCGATAATCGCCGCTTTCCGGTAATCTTTGCTGATTAAATAACTGCGAATCAACAACGTTGCCACATCGACTTTCATGGCCATAGAAGCCGCATGTTCATTCAAAAAACGATTGGCATCGCCGATTAAACGGATATAATTCCCCTGTTCGTAGAACACCTTGATCTTCGAAACTTCTATTTTGGCCAACTGATTCATATTGAGCGTATCTTGATAATAATCCTGTAAAGGAAGGATCGATTCCAAAAACAAATCGTATTGATGTCCTTCCAAATAGATCGTACTCAATTGTTCTCTTGCCCAAATTTCGTCTTCTTTGGGCAAATCGTCCTTTAAAAAAGACTCAATCAATCGAATAGCCTGTTGATATTCCTTCGATGCGTACGCCAAGCGGATACAATCCTTCGTATAACGATGTGATTGCGATACCGGCAAATACCGCCGTTTGATTTCCATGTATTTTTTGGTTTGGTCCAAGCGTCCGACATCCATGGTAATTTCAATAATGGCATCGCAAAGGGCAAGAATCCCTTCATCCGGTAGTATTTGAAGATTGCTGATCTGCGTGTACAACAATTTCAGTGCTTCATTGGTTTTCCCAATGGCATGCAGTACCAATGTCCGATAAGCAAAAGCCATATAATAATCTTTGGATGTTTTATCGCACTGGGCAAGAAACTGATCGATCTTCCTAATGGAAGAAATCGTTTTATCCAACTGCAAGATTTCGTTTAAAAACATATACCTCACCACTTAAACAACATTTTTCGAATCTTTCCTTGTTGATGCAAGTACAACGCCTCATCGGTGATTTCCGCATACGAATCCGGATAAGCACCGGGATTGACAAAGAGGATACCGTCTTCTTCAAACACCGTCTGACGGTGGGTATGTCCGAAAAAAACGACGGAAACCTCATATTCTAGCGCCTTATAAACCAACCGGTCAAAACCGTATTTAACGGATTCCAAATGGCCGTGAGTCAATAAAACCGTTCGTCCCTTCCACCGAATAACCAATTCTTTGGCGCCCAATACATCACAATTTCCCGCCACATAATAGGCTTTGTTTTGTTCTAAAATTCCTCGGGAGATTCCATAGTCGCCGCAGTGAAAAACCGCATCGTATTGCTTAACGAAATCCGAGTTCAGGGATTGTTGATGACTGTCACTTAAAACTAAGATCTTCATTGCACTGCTCTTTCATTTTCTGATACGCCTTCTTGCGGTGGGAAAGCGTATTTTTTTCTTCAAGCGTCATTTCGGCGAAGGTTTTGCCAAGTTGGGGAATATAAAAATGCGGATCATACCCGAATCCATTACTTCCTCTGGCTTCATCGATAACTTCTCCTTCGCAAATCCCTTTGAAAAAACGATGCTTGCCATCCGGCTGGCAAATGCAAAGAACGCAGACAAAGCGTGCTTTCCGATTGGCGATTCCTTTTAAATTCTCAATCAAAAGCGCATTGTTCGATCGGTCATCCCCTTTTTGAGCATAACGGGCCGAATAAATACCGGGGGCATTTTGAAGGGCCTCTACTTCCAATCCCGAGTCATCGGCCAAAACGCTATACCCCAAATCTTTTGCCACTTGACGGGCTTTTAAAAGCGCATTTTCTTCAAATGTACGACCATTTTCCAAAATGGGTTTCACATAACCGATGTCTTTTAACGACAAAAGCCGAACCGACGGAAACAGCGGGGCAAGTTCATCTACTTTATGCTGATTGTTGGTTGCGACGACAATTGTTTTCATGTTGATCCACCATCCTACCTACTCTAGGACTATTTTACCATAAAAACAAGCGTATTTTAGCATTCATTTTTGCTTTTTTTTGTCGCTTTATGCCAGTTCCGTCCCATTTAAAAAGAAATGCGGCACACCGTAGCCGTAAAGTTTATTGGTCGCCGCAAGAAGATCTTGGAATTTCTCATAATCCATTAATAAAATAAAGGCATTGACCTCATAATAAATATGATCCTGCTCGCTAAAACTATCCAGCAATTCCAAATTAGGAGCCGCCAACGATCCATATCCGATCGGCAAATAATTTTGATATACCGTATAAAGATCGAAAATATCTTCATAAGTTTCAATCGGATAATCACAACGAATTTGAACCATTTTCTCATCCTGCAAATCGTAAGCGTAAACCACGCTTTGATCCAACACCAATTCATATTCGACCGAAAGAGATTTTTGCCGACAACCGCAAAGCAATCCGATACATCCCAACACCCATAACCAAACTTTCATTTATATCCCTCGAATAAAAATGTATGTTTTTGAGCATAAAAATATGTTATAATGATAACGAAATGAGGTTATTGATATGAGAAAAGCAGTTTATCCCGGAACGTTTGATCCTTTTTCGAACGGTCATTACGACATCATCTATCGCGCCAGCAAATTATTCGATGAAGTCCACATTCTGGTTTCAAACAACATTTTGAAAAAAACGATTTTTTCCGTTGCCGAACGAATGGACATGATTCAATCCTGCGTTGCATCCTTAACCAACGTAATCGTTGCTTCTTACGATGGGTTGGTCGTTCAATACTGCAAAGAAAACGATATTCGCATCATCATTCGTGGTCTTCGGAATTATACCGATTACGAAGCCGAATTTTCTTTGTTTCAATACAATAAAGACATTTATCCGGAAATCGAAACCATTTTGCTGTTGCCGACCACCAAAACCCAATTCGTTTCTTCTTCGGCCGTTAAAGAATTGGTTACCTTTCATTGTGATATTTCCAAATACGTTCCAAAACCGATCTGCCGTAAAATCTTGGAAAAATTCAAACAAGACTAAAAAAAGCCCGATGTTTTATTATTCGGGCTCTTTTTTTCTTTCAAATCAACAAGATGAGTATTCAATTTCTCAATTGTTTTTATAGGTTTTATATGCCTCATTCGGAAGGAGTTGATTCGTTATATCGGCAACTTGTTCTTCCCCAATACCATTTACGATATAATCGTGAATCAATACACTTAAATTTATAAAAAAAGTATAATATTTTGGTATGTTTTCTTTTCGGTCCTTTAAATAAAGCATCTTTCCTTGCATTTATTTCTGCAACCACCTGTAACACGCTTTGCTTTTTCCTGTTCTTCAGCAATAGCAGCAGCCTGTATTGCTGAATTTGCAGACCTTATAGTATGGAAAATCCATAAAAATCCTTACATATACGTCCATTCTAAACCGCCACCTGAACCACACCATGAACGGTATTCACGATTAAATTCAGAATCTTTATTTTCTCACCGAATAATTCCAAAATATCCTGGTCATCAAATGGCGCAGTATTTAATAAGTCCTCGGTTTCAATGTCTCCATTCTCGTTTACATAGTTTATGATGGTTTTTATAAATTCCTGCTGTTGCGAATTCAAGACATTTTCATTTAAATACTGTCCAAACTTCTCGTTAATAGCCTGCTGATTTAACCCTACAAGGCTGCGAATGAATACCGCTAGGTTTTCCGTCTGAGTCGTTTTAGCATAATCCGTCTTTGTTCCCAACTCATTCCAAAGGATAAATTCTAATTCCTCAAGATCCGAAGGATTCAATTGCTCCAAGTTTTTAATTTTATGGATAACGGGATTATCTCCATGCTCGGCAAGATAGTCAATGACTTTTTCCTTATATGTACGGATATCAAAAATGCCCGTACCACTACCAGGAATCTCAACCTCTTCATCATGGAAATCAGTTAGATACAAAATATTGCTACTGTCATCAAGGAACTTCATCAGGTCGCGCAAATCTTCACGCAAACATTCAAGTTTCTCAATTGTCGGATTCAACCAAAACTGCTCGCTCTCAGCCTCTTTCAAACGAGCTGCCTTTTCCATGATTTGAGGAATAGATGCCTTTGTCAAAAGGAATTTCGCAAGCATTCTTACCGTAGTTACATTGCTTTCAGCTCCCGCTACCGTACCATTAACCAATAACGATAATTCGATATTGAGCATCTTGCAATCAAAGGCCTTGCTATACTGATTCCCTTGGTCCGCATCATCTACAAGCGGTGCAATGTGCAGTTTTATTTCTTTACCCATAACTGGTGAAATACACTGCCATACTGTTACATCAGTATATTTATCCAAATACGACATCTTTTGTCGTACCGAAATTCTGGCACTGTTCCCCTTTACGGTCTCAATGGCCTTATGTAATAGTTCTTTCAAGTGACCGTGATATGCCTTATTAAACGAGTTCTCCTGATGCTCAATATGCTGTAGCTCCTGCAAAATATCCAGGCGCATTTCAAACAACCGTTGGGTCAAAGAAATTACCGTCTTTCCACCTTGCTGCGTATGCGCGGGGATAGAGAAGTACTCAAAGTTATGACACCAATCGAAAATCAGGAATTGAGTTTTATCCTTACCTGGACCAAAAATATCCTTGCAGAGACGCGTTCCACGACCAATCATCTGTACAAACTTAATATAAGATTTCACTGGTTTGAAAAATACCAAGTTCAATACGGACGGCACATCAATACCTGTGTCAAGCATATCTACCGACACTGCAATTTGAAAATCAGGATCGGTTTCAAACTTAATAATCAAGTCATCCGCATAGTTCACATAGTTATCAATCAACCTACAAAAATCAGGTTTATTTGGATAAAGAGCGTTGAAGCGTTCCACTATCAATTCTGCGTGCTTATGGTTATACGCAAAAATGATGGTCTTACCGAGTTTATCCCCATTCTCTATTTTTAGGCCTTCATTCATCAAACTTTCAAGCACACGGTCACAGGTATCCTTGTTATACACGCTCCTAAAAATTTTACTTCCGCTCACTTCATCGCCGTATTCATCGAACAGCGATAATTCTTCATACTGCTCCTTTTCCGTTTCTGACAACTCGTTATATTTGATACCCCTTTCAAGAATGGTTGTGCTGCGTTCCAACGGCTCATTATAAGATACCAAATAGCCATCGCGCACAGCCTCCGCAAGGTCATAGGAAAAATTCGGAATACCACTCTCACAACCAAATATGCGATATGTATTTGCATCGACTTGGTCGCGCGGTGTTGCAGTCAAACCTACTAAAAGGCTATCAAAATATGCAAAAATCGAACTGTACTTTTTGAAGATAGACCTATGCGCCTCGTCGATAATGATTAAATCAAACCGACCGCTTGTAAAGATTTTCTGTTCAATATCGATGCAGTTTATCATCGTTTGATAGGTGCAGAACATAAGCCTTGCGTTCATATCCTTTTCCCCACTACCCGATAATTCGCAAATGCTCATGTGCGGAAGCAACTTGCTAAAATTCTTTTTTGCCTGACTGACAAGCGAAGTTCTATCCGCCAGGAACAGAACATTTTTCACCCAATTGTTTCGAGCTAAAACATCTACAAGCGAGATGGCAACTCTCGTTTTTCCTGTTCCTGTTGCCATGACAAGCAAGCCTCTGCGATTGTTATTATTGAAATGCTCACAGATACTTGTAATGGCCATCTTTTGGTAAGGCCTGTTTGTAATCTCATCGCTAATTTTGAGGTCTGTAATTTTGCCACGATCGCGCCGTTGAATCATGAGTTCTAACTCATCAATCGTATGGTAAGCCATCAATTCTCTATCAGGATAAATACCGTCAATAATTTTGATAGTATAGCCGTTGGTGTAATATAAAATCGGCGCATATCCATATTTCTTTTTTAGGCATTCACCATACAAACAGACCTGATGCCTGCCCTTTTCGGGAGATACATTCGTTTTCTTTGCCTCTACAACCGCCAAGGGTAAGCCATTGCGGCCATATAAAACATAGTCGCAGAACCCTTCGTTGGTATTATTGGGCATACCTTCGACACGAATCTCAATCCCCGCTTTACCAGGTACGCAAACATCCTTCTCTTCGCAAACTTCCCAACCCGCCTCACGCAAATATAGGTCTATATAAATCTTGCGAGTTTTCGCCTCGCTCATATAATCGGGCTTTGCTGCGTTAAATTGTGTTTCTTTATGTACCGCCTCTTTGAATACATCTTCGGCAGGGCCTTCAACCTTGATTGTCTTCGGTTCAATAGGCTTTTCAAGCGTGGTTTTATCAAGCAGCGATTTGTCAAATTCGGGGTAATCCTTAACCACCCCAAGTAAAATCAGAATCTCTCCTACAAAAAAGTGCAGATTTTCCAAACAGAGCAACGATTCCGTCTGTTTGATTCTATTATTATGTGCCGCATTATTACCTAGGATTCGAATATAATGCAATGAGTCTTTAATTACCTGGTCATTGATAAAATTGCTGATTTCATAACTGTCAATCAGTTCAAACAGACTTGCGCGAACAGGTAAATAACCCGCCTTTGCCTTATAAATATACTTGATGACAAATTCGAGCGCGTTACGAGCAGACATTGCCGATAATCCGGGCCGCGAGATGGCAAAACTCTCGGCATCCTCACAGTATGTCGATAATTCCTCGAATTGCGGGTATTGTTTTAAATACGAGAAGTTTGTCATACAATCTCCTTTCTATGCTCATTATAGCATATCTGAATAGATTTTTCTATCGTTGCAATATTCAATATCAATTTTTGTTAATTGAAAAATCAATTTTATCAACATTTGTACTATTTTTTGCGACTTCTCCATTAGAACTTTTGATTTATCGGTCTGTTCGACAAAGGCTGCAAAGCGGTCCTGCTCTTTCCTGGGGATATCGATTATTCTCTCTTTATGAACGATATTACGGTTAAGCGTCGGAACTCCTGTCCCATTATAAAAACGAGACAGGTCAAAAAATTGCAAGAGAGCCGTCAAAAATACTGGATTATTCCCATGTTTATCGACCGAATATAAAGTAGTGTTGAGCGGCCAAAATTCGCCTCTGCAAAAATATACTTTTCCAATCGTCCCCGATCTACCTGTTATTATCCCATCCTCAGCTCTTGAATCATTATGATAAGATAATATTCCATTTGAGCCGTAGACTGGAACGACTCCTTCTACCCTATCCTGCACCGGCAAATCATATCCCCTTTGGAGTTTCACGACATCAATGAATAACTTTGTGGGACGATTCTGCGAATTAGTTATGGGATTACCGAACATCTCGATAAATTGCGA
>UQFG01000015.1 GCA_900540175.1 uncultured Mollicutes bacterium
AGTTCAGACGTGTGCTCTTCCGATCTTTTTATTCCAAATGTTTGCTGCGAAGTTGCCCGCAAGCCGCATCAATATCGAAACCCTGTTCTTTCCGCAGCGTAACATTCAAACCGCGCTTTTTCAAGCGATCGAAAAAATCATGCATCCGCTTCGGCGTTGAACGTAAAAACGGTTTTTCCTTGACTTCGTTATACGGGATTAAATTAATGTACACGTTGAAACCGGAAACCAAATCGGCCAGTTCATCGGCACAAGCAAGCGAATCATTCACATCTTTTAATAAAATATATTCTAAGGTGACACGCCGATTGCTTTTTTCGATATAATAGCCAATCGCCGCAAATAACGCATTTAACGGATAAGCCCGATTGATGGGCATCAATTGATTTCTTAATGTATCGTTTGGAGCATGCAAACTGATTGCCAAATTAACTTGCAAATCAAACGAGGCGTATTCGTAAATCCGCTCAACGAGCCCGCAGGTGGAAACGGTGATATGGCGAGCGCCGATCTCAAGCCCAAGCGGATGATTGATGATCTTAAAAAATTTCAACACGTTGTCGTAATTGTCAAACGGTTCGCCGATGCCCATAACCACAACATGGGAAATACGCTTTGTTTCCAACATGGAAACACTCAATACTTGCAAAACCATTTCATATGCTTCCAAGTTGCGTTTTTTCTTCTTCATCCCCGAAGCACAAAAGGCGCAGCCCATATTACAGCCGACTTGTGAGGTTATGCAAACACTATTGCCGTAGTCATGATGCATTAAAACCGTTTCAATCAGATTGCCGTCGGTTAATTCAAATAAAAATTTCTTTGTTCCGTCTTGACTGGTTTGAATGGTTTTGACCGTCAATCGGTCGATTTGAAACCATTGTTTCAAATCTGCGATGAACTCTTTTTTCATGTTGTCGATTTCATCAAAAGAAGAAATCTGCCGGCGATACAGCCATTCGAAAAGCTGATTGGCCCGAAAGGCTTTTTGCCCTTTTTCCGTTAAAAAGTTTTTTAAAGCTTCATTGGTAAAATCCAAAATATGTTCCAAGATCGTCCCTCCGAGCGATTTTCAATCTCTTAGGCGAGCATCATAATGACGTTGCAGTTGCTCTAAAATCGATTGAATCATTTGATCCACGTCACCGGAAGTCAACGTTTTATGAACATCTTCGAACGTCAAGGTAAGTGCCAATGATTTTTTATCGGATGCGATCTTTTCGCCTGTATATAAATCGAAAATTTTAAGATCGACCAAATTCTTACGAACGGTCTTGCGGATCGTCATCAACAGGTCGGATGCCAAAACAGTTTTATCGACGACAATAGCCAAATCACGGCTGACCGTCGGATATTTGTTGAGCGGTTGGTATTTAAAAGAAGACCGGTGATGAAGAATCGCATCCAAATTGATTTCGAAAACAATCGTATCCGAAATGTCTTTTTCTTTGGCAAAACGCGGATGAAGGGCCCCCAACACGCCGATTTTTTGATCGTGCCAGTAAATAGCCGCACAGCGACCCGGATGAAAACAGGAAATGCTTTGATCCGGACGGTAAGTAACTTCCTCATTGAGTTTGGCAAATAAAACCTCCAAAATACCTTTTAACGTGTAAAAATCGGCTCTTTGCTTTTCACCACGCCATAAAAGCGATTGCCACAAACCCGTGATAGCGCCCGCCAAATGCAGTTCTTCTTTTTCTTTGGTATAAATATTTCCGATTTCAAAGAAAGCCAAATCGGCGTTTTTGCGCGCTAAATTGTAGGATACGGCCTCTACAACGCCATTTAACAGACTTTGTCTAAGGACACAACGTTCTTCTGTCAGCGGCATCAACACCTCGATTTCCGGCTGCGGTTGGTCGATGTAATCATTCAAAGACTTCTTGGAAACCAACGAATACGTCGTAACTTCGTTCATGCCCATCATCGCCAACTGACGCCGAATCAAACGCAGTTTTTGCTGTTTTTCCGTCAAAGCCCCTTTTGAACTTGTCTTGGCAAGGGTTGTCGGAATGGCATCGTATCCGTTCATGCGGGCCACATCTTCGATGATATCCTGATCGTTTTCTTCCAAATCCATGCGGCGATGAGGAAGTTCGATTCGATAGCCGTTGTCTTTTTTTTCGTAAGAATAGGCCAAGCGATCAAAAATCCGTTCGATCGCCGATGAATCCAAATCCGTTCCCAAAACACGATTGATTTTATCTTGAGTAATAAAAACATACTTCGGTGCAATAACTTGGTGGATGCAAGAAGCAACTCCGGTTAAAACATGTCCCCCTGCATACTTGCCCATCAACGAAGCAGCATAATCCAGTGCCCGTTCCACGCGTTGATAATCGATTTTTCGCTCGAAACGGACGGATGATTCGCTTTTCAACCCCAATCTCGAAGAAGTCTTGCGAACCGAAAGCGGATCAAAATAAGCGGCTTCCAACACGATATTTTTCGTTGTTGCTTCCACTTCCGAAGTAAGACCGCCCATAACGCCACCCAAGCACAAAGCCGCTTGTTCGTTGGCAATAACGATATCGGTCGGTTTCAAGATCCGTTTGATACCGTCCAGTGTAACCAATTCTTCTTGTTCTTTCGCATTGCGGACAATAATGTGGTCCCCCAAACGATCCCGATCGAAAGCATGAAGCGGTTGACCCATTTCCAGCAAAACGTAGTTGGTAATATCGACCACATTGTTGATCGGGCGAATGCCGCAAGCGATCAACCGTCCTTGCATCCATTTCGGAGAAGGGGCAATCACGACATCCTCAATAACACGAGCCGTATATTTTAAACAATTTTCCGTTTGAATTTCTATCTTTAACGTGGCCTTTTTTTCAACCTCATCCACCTGCGGTGTTTTGATTTGAACCGATTTTCCCAAAGCGGCACCCAAATCATAGGCTACCCCTTCGATCGACAACAAATCCGAACGATTGGACGTGACATCCAAATCAATCACCGTATCGGCTAATCCCAAATAAGAAAGCGGATCAGATCCGATAACGGCATCTTCACACAACAGGTAGATTCCGTTTTTAAATTCTTCTTCAATGTATTTTTCTTCAATACCGAGTTCTTGAAGCGAGCAAAGCATACCAAGCGATTCGACTCCCCTGATTTTGGAGGCTTTGATTTTAAAATCCCCCGGCAAAACCGCGCCCACGTTGGCCACGATTACTTTTTGACCGGCCGCTACATTCGGCGCGCCGCAAACGATCTGTTTGATCGTATTCGGAGCCACTTCAACCTGACAAATATGCAAATGATCGCTGTTCGGATGAAAGATACATTCTTTTACCAAGCCGACCGTTAACCCCGTGGCTTCCACAAGCGGGTGATACGATTCGATCTCGCATACATGCATGCTGATGGCATCATATAACGCCTCGTCACTGATTCCATCTAAATCCAAATATTCTTTCAACCAATTCTTAGAAACTTTCATACTATTTTCCCTCCTTGAATTGATTCAAAAACCGTACGTCGTTTAAATAAAAATTCCTGATATCGTCAATATGATATTTCAGCATGGTAACCCGCTCAATACCGATTCCAAAAGCAAATCCCTGAATTTCTTTCGGATCGTAGCCACACATTTCCAACACGCGGTTATTGACCATACCGGCACCCAGAATTTCGATCCAGCCGGTATTTTTGCACATAGAACAACCGACTCCGCCGCACCGACCGCACGACACGTCAACTTCCACCGAGGGTTCCGTAAACGGGAAAAACGACGGACGAAGACGGATTTTCCTTTCTTTTCCGAACATCGCCTGAACCATTTCCAACAATGCCCCCTTTAAATCCGCCAGCGTAATATCCGGTCCGAGCACCAACCCTTCCAATTGCATGAATTGATGCGAATGGGTCGCATCATCGGCATCCCGTCGATACACTTTACCCGGACAAATGATTTTAATCGGTTTGCCCTTTTCTTTCAACATCGTCCGCACCTGAACCGGCGAAGTTTGACTTCTTAAAAGAAGTTCCGGTGTAATGTAAAACGTATCTTGCATATCTCTTGCCGGATGTCCTTTCGGCAAATTGAGTTTTTCAAAACAATACTCATCGGTTTCGATTTCCGGCCCTTCTTCAATCGTATAGCCCATTCCGATATACAAATCTTCCAACTCCATGATCGTCTGCTGCAGCGGGTGGATGCTTCCAAGGTGCATTTGATATCCGGGCAACGTGACATCAATGGTTTCAAGCGCCAATTTAGAAGCAATGTCGGCTTCTTCAATGGCCTTTCTTTTTTCCTCGAACAAGGCTTCCAAAGCCTGTTTGATTTGATTGGATTTCATTCCCCATTCTTTTTTTTGTTCGATCGTCATCGCTTTTAAATTTCCCATCATGGAAGCGATCAATCCTTTTTTTCCCAAATAGTTGGCACGAACCTGTTGCAAAGAAGGCAGATCCTTTACCGTCTTCAAAACTTGCGTTGCCTGCTCGATCAATTCTTCTAAATTGTACTGTTCCATTGTTTCCTCCCATAAAAAAAATCCTCAGAAAACTCTAAGGACGAAAATCAGTCGCGGTACCACCCTAGTTCCATTATCTTCGGATAATGACACTCATTCAACGTTAACGCCTGTTACGGATGGGATTAGCATCATTTCGAAAGTGAATTCATACGGTTTTAATCGGAAACTTGCACCAATTTGTTTCCCTCTCTGATCATTAAAATTCCGTATTACGGCTTTCGGCATCATTTTATTATACAGCGCTATTATAACAAAAAAAAAAGCCCTTGTCTAGGCGCTTTTCTTCTTTTTATGGCGAATGCCGATGCTGATGCTGTGCGTGATGACATAAACAAGCGCATACGGCAAATAAATCCAACCGCTTTGATAAAGCCAATCGATTTTCGTTTCTTTTAACAAACTGACTTGCAAATTTTTATAAACACCGATGCCGCTGTTTAAGTGGATTATCATTTCCATCATATTCTGATTTTTTTCAAACAACACCGAAAACAACTCCAAAAATCCGCAAACGATCATCGGCAGTGTTATCAAACTGAAGATTCCTTGTATCATACCGTACCGCTTAAAATGAAAACCGGCAATCAAAAACGGCAACAACAAACAAAGAACCGTAAGTAAAGTGATTATAAACGGACTATCCGTCCAGCTCAATATCATGCTTATTTCTCCTTATATATTTTCATTTTATCCAAAACACCGATGGTATCGGTATATGTTCCAGCCTCGGTTTTTTCCAATTCCTCTCCCAATACCCGGAATTTAGAATCTAGGGTATCCATGTACCAAAGCGCCAGTGCCTCCGGTGTGGCGGGCTTTTTGGCTGCCCCGTACTGCGGTTGTCCGTGATGAGAAATCAGTAAATGTTTTAACATCAATACTTCTTTATGATCGGCCAATCCCAATTTTATCGCTTCTTCTTGAATGGCCATGGCACCGATCACCAAATGACCGAGCAACTGGCCTTCCAACGTGTATTTCGTATTTTGCGGACCGCTCAATTCCACGACTTTACCGATATCGTGCAACAAAATGCCGGCATACAAATAATCTTTGTTCAAATAATCGTAATTAGCGATGAAAGCATCCGCCAATTTCAACATTCCAAGACAGTGATAAGCCAGTCCCCCTACGTAACTGTGATGCATTCTAGAAGCCGCCGGATAAAGCAAGAACGCTTTTTCATAGCGCGTAATCAATCCTTTTGTGATCGCTGCAATCACCGGACTTTGAATCGCGTTGATCCTACAGTATAACTCGTTTTTCAATTCTTGTAAGGAAAGCGGAGCGGCGTTTAAAAAGGTTCTTAAAACCGCATCTTCTTTTTCCATGTCAAAACAAGAAATTTCTTTGATGTCAATCAACCGATAACTTAAGCGTTCTTTGGAAAACACAACAACCTCAAAACAATAGACGCAACCGATTTCCAACGAGGGTTCTTTTTCCCATTTGATATTATATTGTTTTTTCGCCGAATCTTCCACTAAAATATTGAAAAGACCGTCTGAGGTATTGATTCCCAAAACTTTCCCTATAATTTCCATTCCTTTGACTCCTTAAAAATATACACCCCGATTTGATCCAAATGGTAACATTCTTCTTGCCATGATACCTTTCTGCGACCGTTGAAAATCATTTGAGCCTGCGGTAAATAAAACGAAAACGGATCCGTTGTGTTTTTGATGCAAACCGTCAGGGTATAATCGATTCCTTCCAACAAATAACAAAATACATGATCGTTGGATAATTCTTGCATGAAATGAATTCTTTTTTCGATTTCAAATACATTGGTCAGACGAAATTCGCGGTATTCTTTGCGGATACTCAAAAGATCTTTCAACCCTTTTCGATCCTCCAAATACTTTTCTTTGCGCTTTTGATCCAACAAATTGATCTCATCTGGGGAATGATACGAATTTTCAACGCCTTTTTTCGTACGGTAATATTCTTCTCCGGCATGGATAAACGGCACACCTTGGGAAACAACAATCATTTGCAAAGCCAAACGACAGGCATCTATATTTTCTTTTTCAGGATAATGAAGCCGATATTTCAAAAAATCGAACATCGTATAATTGTCATGACATTCCACATAATTGATCGTTTGATGCGGAGAATCGAAACGAAAATGATCCAAACAACTACCCGTCAGCAAATGAAATAAATCATAATTGGAAACATTTCCGCCGCCGGCATAACCACTTATATTCATCCACTGGCTTCCTTTAATGGTATCCCGATATTTATCATTGAAAAAACCGTATGAAGGCATTTTGTAATGATTGTAATAATGCGGTCGATAAGCATCCGGTATGGTGTTGGGCATATTCCAACCCTCTCCATATACCATTACCTGCGGTTCTATTTTTTTCAATTCTTCATACGCTTTATTGAGCGTTTCAATATCCAGTAATCCCATCAAATCGAAACGGAAACCGGACATATGATAGAATTGTGCCCAAAATTTCAAATTATCGACGATATACTTTGAACACATTCTGCTTTCTGTTGCAAGGTCGTTTCCGCAACCGGATGTATTGGTCGGATTCCCATACAAATCCACCCGATAAAAATAACCGGGAACCAATAGATCAAACGGGAATTTTCCTTTTTCATACACATGATTAAAAACCACATCCATGATGACGCGCATTCCCTTTTGATGAACCGAATCGATCAACTGCAATAAAGAATTGATGCGTTCATACGGATCATCCGGCATCTGGGCATACCAACCGCTCGGAACAAAATACTGTTCCGGATTGTACCCCCAGTTATAAAAATCATCTTTTCTTAAATCGTCCACACCACCGAAATCAAAAACCGGCATTAGTTGTAAATGCGTGATTCCAAGCGACTGTATTTCATCTAAAAAAGGATTGTCTTTGGAAAAAACGCCTTGAAAGCTTCCTTTCTTATCATCCGTTCTTTGACAAGTCAAATCCCGAACGCTGGCCTCATAAACAACCGCATCCGTGTAATTGCCGGAAAAAGATGGTTTTTTATGTTGCATCCGGTAAAATTTTTCAGGATCGACCACGTAATTATATTGCCCGTTGGCAGAAGATGCGATGGCATACGGATCTTGTACCCGAACAAACTGGTCAAAAACTTTAACCCAGTAGATATAAGCCGCTTTATCCAAATCGCCGGCCACTTCCACTTGCCACAACCCTTTTTCCCGGTAAGTCAAATCGTGGTAAGTTACCTGTCCTTGATTGAGGATTTCCAACCGAACATGATGAGCAACGGGCGTCCAAATTCTAAAAACGGTCGAACAAGGATGATAGGATATCCCCAAAGGTCCGTCATAGTAATATTCCGATTCGAATTGCGACGTACGCACGATACTTCCGGTATACAGCAATCCCGAATTATGCAAATCGTCCATTAGAATATATTCTTTTGTCAAATCCAAATGCGTATTGTATTTCAATCCGAATTTAATATAATTCCGATCGACGGACTGATAATTGATCGAAAGTTCTTCCAGCAACCGATCGTTATCGTACAAATAAAAACTTTTCCCTTTATAGCGGGCTTTTTGGTCTAAAAGCACCGTGATATCTTCATAAGAATCGATAAAGGCTGATAAATTGTTTTTCATAACAGGCACTCCTTGATATAATGAACAATCTCTTTTTCGTTATTGTTCAATTGATTTTTCAAAATTTTTTCTTCTACCGCATGAAGAACAAACGACCGTTTGTTCGGAACAACCGTTTGAATATCCAATCGGATTTCCTTAGAAGAGCGGATCGGCAACCGATCATACCGCTTTACGATTTCTTCTACCTCCGAGGCAGATTTGCGCATCAACTTCGCCGCAAAAACAATTTCATCGAAAGTGGAGCGGTATAAAGAAACGGAATCAAACCGGGCATGAACTAAGATAGCCGCTTTTTTGGCGATTTTGATTTCCCGATTGGAAAGACATTCGCCGCAAGGCAAAAATCCGTGACGGACATAAAAAGACGCATACATTTCTTCTTTTTTCAACTCGTAATCAAAACATTCTTCCGCCACAACCGCATAAAACGGAAATCCTCTTAGCATGTTGCAATCCACTACATATTTTAACCCAATTCGAGAAGGTTGTTCAAGTATTTTTTCAAGCATTTTTTTAATGTATTCTTTTGGTATCGACAAAAGAAAATCTTTTTTGAGGATGGCTTTTTCAATTTCCTTATCCCATTGAAAGTCCAATTTAGAAGCAAAATAGGCAGCCCGTAAAAGACGAAGCCCGTCTTCTTCAAAACGTTGTGCGGCACATCCGATGGTTTTGATGCGTTTGTCCTTTAAATCTTGAAGTCCGCCGAATCGGTCGATAATTACACCTTCTTCGGCCATAGCAAGCGCATTGATGGTAAAATCCCGTCTTTTTAAATCTTCTTCCAACGTCTTCGCAAGGACAACCTTAGGATGCCGATGATCCGAATAAACGATTTCTTTTCGGTAAGTTGTCACTTCAAACCATTCTTCCGAAAAGAAAACCCGGCTCGTCCCATATTGGGCAAAGGATAAATCCACCTGTTCAAACTGCTGTTTGATTTCGTCGGGATTCGCACCGGTTGCGATATCGACATCTTCGATTTCTTTGTTTAACAAAAAATCGCGGACAGCCCCTCCTACCAAATAAGCACTGTATCCGGCTTGATGCAATTGTTCAATCAATCGTAGACCCTTCTTTAGTTTATCCATACTACCTACCGTTTTTAATAGTTGTCTTTTAAATTAGTATATCATAAATCGGCTTTTATTAAAATAAAATCGGACTGAATTTGTAAATTTATTTGAAATTTAGTATAATCAAAACAGGTGATTCAGTTGAAAGTAATCAAGGGCCAATATGAGGCAACGCTTATTATTTTAAAATCTCGTTTCATTGCCGAAGCATTTCGAGTCGATACGGTCGAGGATGTGGCTTTTTTTCTTGCGCAAACGAAAAAAAAATATTACGATGCAAATCATCACTGCTATGCGTATCGATTAAAAGAAGATGCCACCATCCAAAAAATGAGCGACGATAAAGAACCGGCTAAAACAGCGGGAATGCCGATTTTAGATGTTTTAACGAATCAGGAATTAACCAATATTTTAGTCATCGTCACAAGGTATTTCGGCGGAACATTGCTCGGTACCGGCGGTCTTGTTAGAGCCTATACTCAAGCAACACAGGAAGTGTTGAAAAAAGTCCGTTTCTATGAATTACAAAAACAAATGACTTTCAAACTGAGTCTTTCTTATAAAGCCTACCCCACACTGCTAAAAAAAATGACGTATATCCATATTAAAAAAGCTTCCTTTTCCACCGAGGTCGTCTTGGAAGCTTATTGTCAGCCCGATTTATTTGCCAATATCGAAAAAGATGCCTATACGTATCAATTGGGATCCCTTTCCATCAGCGATGCGCAAATTTCTACCGCTGAGATTGGGATTGATACTTCATCCTAGTTGCTTCTCCGCCCCGTAAATGGCGGATTTTTTTATGATATTCCAATAATTCTTTTACTTGAACATACAAATCAAAATCCAGTTCTTCCAATTTAGTCGTCAAATCGTGATGAACCGTCGACTTACAGTAACCGATCAACTTAGCAACTTCCCGAACCGTTCTTTTTCCTTCCAACATCAATTGAGCCATTTGAATTACCCGTTGATTTTTATCAGACACAACAATCACCTAGTAATTACGTATGCGCCCTTTTAAGTAAATATGCAAAAATGGAGCATTCGCTCCATCTTACTTCATTGCTGCAACTTCTGTGATTTCTTTACCGAATACAGAGGCCGGATTCACATAGGAATTATTGACTTTGATTTCCAAATGCACATGAACGCCCGCTTCTACGTCCAACATGGATGTGGATGCTTTGGCAAACGTCTGACCGCAAGTTACCTGATCACCAACACTGACAGACACATCCGACAACGAGGAATAGATACTGATAACCGAATCGGAATGTTTGATCGTTACCGTCGTACCATCTAATTCATCTTCATCAATCGAAACGATTTCACCATCGTAAACCGCAGAAACATCAAAGACGCTGTTATCGGCTTTGGCATAACTCATTCCTTTGGATTCGACCATATAACTTCCATTGGTAATAATAGCCGAAACCAACTCTTCATCGGATAAATTGGTATCAAAGAAAATTCTTACCACTTCGTATTCACCGCTTAAAGGAAGGGCGAATTTCTTTACAACCGGATCCGGTTCATCGGTGCCCGGTTCATCCACACCCGGTTCGTCGGTTCCCGGCTCATCGACAACAGGATCATCCCCAGTTGCCGGAACATCCGATAACGCCAACGAAGCAATGGTAATAACGGTTGCAAAAACAACTAAAACGACTGCGATAAAGACGAGTAATTCCTTTTTGTCTATCAAAAATCTTTTAATTTTGTCTTTCATTTCTTTCACCTCACTAGTAGTATGGACTACTTTTATGGGGTTATACACGAAAGATTATTTTTTTTTAAATTCCCATTAAACCGTATAAATAATGAAACCCATATGTGAGTAAAAAGGAAAAAACAAACGAAATGATAAAATAAGTCATTCGAATCTGCCAAATTTTTCCCTTTTTAAAACACTCCTCCAAACGAGTTGCCTGAAGAATCAAAAAACAAATGGCGAAAAACAGGCAAAATACGATGGAGAAAACCAATCCTTCAACGAGAGTACTTGTCGTATAAATAAAAAACATAATTGTCTTTTCCTTTCTTTTTCTTTTTATTATACCATATAACAAAACGAAAACGCCGCTATTTTTAGGTGAATGGTAATAAGGAAGTATAAAAATAATTACCGTTTGCCGACTGACAGGGTACAAAATGAAAGAGATACTGACTACCAAACAAGTCTGTATCTCTTTTCTCTTGTGTAGAAATTTAGAGCAATGTGCCCCCTTATTTTATGCTGCTTTCAAGACTCAAAAATCGCACAGTAATATGTTTATATTCCAACCCTATAAAACCCTTACCAACATAAAAAACGACGTTCTATATGTCATAGAGAGCAACCCCCATTGTTTTGGCTACTCTCTACAGGGTTACCGGTCAATCTTAAATTCCAATACTGCTTTCATCAGTTTTGCCCGTATTTCCTCTGCGTGAACATAATTGACAGCACCATGATATTTTGAAAAAAACATAATGTATACGTTATAGTGCGCTAACAGTTTTTGCATAGCTGTGGTATCACCGGCGTTCGCCTTTTTGATTGTTTCAAAATCAATATTGGGTGAAGGGGAATGGCAGCAGGGCAAAAGAATAAGCCGACAATTTGAGATTTCTCTACAAATTATCGGCTCTGCGTCTTACAGTTTTGTTATACACTCTGCGTCTTTGCGTCTGGCTCCTTCATAACAGATATATGGAATTGTTCTACATTGATTAAGGTTTCATTTTTGCATTTCGGGCATAATATCCATTCACTATCATGCAAAGTCATTTCTTTACCTCATTATTGTATTGTTTTACAGCGTCCAATTCTGACTTTGCGTTTGCAGCTCTGCCATATGTTTATAAATACCGTTTTGTTTGATCAGTTCATTAGGTGCGCCCTGTTCTTTTACAATTCCGTCTGCAAGCACCACAACCTTATCCGCACCGCTAACCGTGCGCATTCTGTGTGCGATAATCAGCACAGTTTTATTTTGAATCAAACGCGACAATGCTTGCTGAATAGCGGTTTCGTTTTCAACATCGAGCGACGCTGTCGCCTCGTCAAGCAGAATTATCGGTGCGTCTTTTAGGAAGGCCCTTGCAATTGAAATACGCTGACGTTCACCACCGGACAGCTCGCAGCCATTTTCACCTATCATGCTGTTATATCCATCAGGAAGTTTATTTGCAAATTCGTCACAATTCGCAAGTTTTGCCGCCGCAAGAACCTCTGAATCCGTTGCGCTTTTTTTACCGATACGAATATTTTCCATAATCGTATTATTAAATAAAGTAACGTCTTGGAAAACAATGGAATAAATCGACAGTAATGTTTCCGGATCGATTTTAGAAATATCAGAGCCGCCGACAGTAATTCTGCCTCTGTTAATATCCCAAAATCTCGCCGCAAGTCTTGATACCGTTGTTTTACCTCCGCCGGAAGGACCTACAAGCGCTGTAACTTCTCCCTGCTTTGCGGTAAACGAAACATTTTTTAGCACCGTTTCGCCTGTATTATACGCAAAGTCGATATTATCAAAAACGATGTCATATCCGTTGTTATTTATCTTATTTGTACCCGTCTGTATAGGATGGTCGAGAATTTCATTCATACGTTCAATGTTCGTGTTTGTGGAAATAACTGCCGCAAGGTTTTGCAGCGCGCCCTCCAATGGTTCATACAATCTTGACGCAACAAGCAAAAACATAAATAGTGCAGGAACCGTAAGCGTTCCGCTTATAAGCAATGCCGAACCTACAAGTGCGACAGTTGCTATACCGAGCTTTAAAATAAAACTAGCGCTTACAACGAACACAGCGGTTGCAAGTTCTGATTTTATCTTTCGGTTTTCCACCGTGCTAATTTTTTTATCCAATTCTTTGAGGTACTTGTTTTCGGCATTGTTTGATTTCAAATCACGCAGTGTTTCAATGCATTCCTGAATACCTTCTTCAAGTTCAACGCTTGCTTTTCGTTGTTTCCTGTTAAAATAATTCTGTACTCTTGATGAAAAGGCTACAATTGTAAACGCAATCGGTAATACCCATACTGCCGCAAGAGCCATTCGCCAATCGAATTGAAACAGACCTATGGCAATTAAAATTGTTGAAATAACAGAGCCAATAAGCGCGGGCACATAATGGGAAAATGTCGTTTCAAGGGTGGCGCAGTCACTCATAATTGAACTTGTTAAATCGGCCAAATCTTTTTTTCCGAAATATGATAACGGTATTTTACGCAGTTTTTCAGCAAGCGAAATTCGTCTGATACCGCTTTCGACATATGTCGCAAGATATGTTCCGTTATACTGAAACCAAGTTGCTGCAAAAGTAAACAGCAGGCAGACGATACAGCCTATTATATAAAATGCCGTTTGCGAGCTGTTTACACCGCCATCCATTAAAGCGCATACAAAGTAATACAGCAATCCCACAGGGAGCATAAAAGAAATATTCTGAACAGCTTGCGCGATACAGCCCTTTATTAAATCCTTCGCACCCTGTTCTGACAGGGCAAAACGTCTCTGCATATATTTAATCATTTGACACACCTACTTTCCAATGAACAGAAGTTTGATACTCGCTCCACATTCTGCTGTATAAGCCGCCATTTTGTATAAGTTCAGCATGATTTCCGCTTTCTTCAATTTCACCGTCTTTCAACGCATAGATACAATCGGCGTGCTGAATAGTAGTTAACCTGTGCGCTACCATAATAACTGTTTTATTTTTGGACATTGCGGCAAACGCTTTTTGGACAAGTACCTCATTATCGGGATCCGCAAAGGCCGTGGCTTCGTCAAGAACAAGTATCGGCGCATTTTTGAGCATTGCGCGGGCAATCGCTATTCTCTGTTGTTCCCCACCTGAAAGGTATACGCCTTTTGCACCAATTACCGTATCGACGCCGTTCGGAAATTTTTGAATAATATCCCCGCATTGCGCGGATTTTAAGGCTTGCATGACTTCCTCTCTTGATGCGCCCGGTTTTGCCATTTTTACATTTTCAAGAATTGACTTTTTAATAAGACGGCTATCTTGAAATACATAGGAAACCATATTCATCAAATCCTCTTTTTTGACTTCTTTTATATCCACGCCACCAATAAGAACCTTTCCTTTCTGCGCATCAAAAAATCGTGATATAAGATTGGCAAGCGTCGTTTTTCCGCTGCCGGAAGGGCCTACAAACGCAACTGTCTGACCCGGCTTGATATGGAGTGAAATATTATGAAGCGCATCTTTTTTACCGTCATAACTGTAGCTTACATTTTCCAACACGACGGAATTATCGCGCGGATTTTTTGTTCTCATGCTCACAGAAAGAGTCGGTGCGTTCAAAACACTGTCTATTCTTTGTATTGCATCGTTTACAATCATTCCGTCCTCGCTCATGAACATAATCTTAGTAAGCGTTGTGGCAATTACAGGCGTAATGATCACATAAAACAGTAAATTCAAAAGCAGTCCATTTGTGACGCCGCCGCGTGCAAGGATTATTCCGCCTGCGATAAGAAATGCAAATACAGCGTTGATTGCTGTTGTATAGAACATCATCGGCATACGCAAAGCCTTTGTATATGCGATAACCCATTTTTCGTACCTATCAATAGAGTTTTTGAAACGTTTGAATGAAAATACCGTTTGACCGAAGGTTTTTACAACAGGAATCCCCCTGACATATTCAACCGCTTCGTTTGACATATCCGCAAGTGCGTCCTGATACTCTTTCATTTTTTGTTCCATACCTTTACCTGTCATTTTCGTCATAATCAAAAATCCCAAAATCACAGGAATAAGGCTTAAAAACCCAAGCCGCCAGTCAAATATAAATAGCATAGCCAACAGACCGACAGGCGTTGCTATTGCGCCGGCTTTATCGGGCAGACGATGCGCAAGATATGTTTCAGTTGCAGCACTTGAATCCGTAACGATTTTGCGAAGTTTTCCGCTGCCGATACTTTCTGCTGTCCCGAGCGGCAGCTTTACGATATGCTGCATACAGTCACGACGTATATTTGCTGCGATACGAAATGCTGATAAGTGAGAACACATAAGCCCGCAAATATAGATAAATACCGATAAAACAGCAAATATTACTGCCATCCAACCATAATGTATGAGATTGACTGCGTTTTTGAAGTCCGGCGCAGATTCCAGTACTTCTTTGATTATCTGCCATATGTAAATGAACGGAACAAGCGCACAAAGCGCGCTTAAGGCTGACAGCACCCACGAAGTATAGGTAAAATATTGATACCCTCCCGCATACTGCATAAGCCTTGACAGATTACTTTGCTTTTTCAAGTGAATACCTCCTTAATAAAGTTAGTTTTAACTAACTATAATTCAAAATGAAAGGGAATACTGACAAACAGCTTTCCCCCTTTGGCTTAAAAGCCCATAATTTTTTGCCATCCGGCAGTATAGAATACACGCAAATCATTTAAATTCTGCCGCGCCTGTGTAATCGGCATATCGTGAATCACCATTTCGTAAAATGCTGAGAACATTCCGCTTATCAGCATATGCTCCAGGTTCGGATTCAAGAGTTTAGATTTTATGCCTAAGTCTTTTAAAACGTTGTTAAATTTATGCGTTGCGTCTATCTCAATTTCCACCATATCATGCACGAAGTTTTCGTACTTTGTACCCTCTGAACAGGTAAGAATCAGTTTGAACTCATCAAGATATTTGTAGGTGTATTCTAGTATGTCAACCATACATTCTCCTGAAATTTCGCTCATATGCTTTGTCTGTTCAACAGGAGGGAGCATAGCAAAATCATTCTGCGCTTTTTTATAAACAGACATAACATAATCAGCCTGTTTACCTACTAAAGCATCAAACAAATCCTCCTTGCTTTTGTAATACCCGTAAAACGCCCCTGTCGTCACATTTGCAGTTTTAACGATATTTCTAAGCGATGCGCCGCGAAATCCTTTTTCAAGAAATTCCGCTTTCGCCGCCTGTGATATGGCTTCAAGCGTTGTTTTTTCGCTTTCGCTCATAGAAGTACCTCCATAATATAACAATGTTATATAACAGAGTTATTATATCGCGAAATTGTGAACCTGTCAATAATTTTATTTCAAATTTGCTATACGAAATTTTTAATATCCTTTATTCTCATCGTGGAAACAACAAACGACATGCAACAAAACCTTATTTTCAAACGGAATATGAAATAGGGGAACTGAAAATATTCTTGAAAATTTTTTAGGGAGCGTTGTTTTTTACACCGTTTTGGATTCACTAGATGAGTACAGAAAAAGCGCTGTTTTTTCAAGAAGAGTTTGGGATTATCCCAAAATTTTAACTGGCTTTCGGAGCCGAAAATCAAAGTCAAAAACCGCAAATGGGTACTCATTCGCTTTGCTTGCTCCTCTCTAAGATTTAGTTTTTACAAAGAAAGGATGGGATAAGATTGGATAAGAAGAACGAGGGTAACAGGTGCGTTACCTTTTATGAAATCAGCGGTACAACATACGAGGTTGAAACATCATTTTCAGGTACAGAAAGATCAAACAATAAAATCATCCGTTTAATGCTTTCCGAAAAAATAGAATCCAAAGGAAAACTGGGCGGTTTTCCATGGCACGCAGGAGCCGATTATTGAAAAAACAGGAGTTGCGGCAAAACAAACGCCGCAACACAAAAACCAATAAGCAAGGCTTGTTTTCAGGATTGATATTCTGCGCCGACTGCCGAAGCAAGCTGCACTTTGCCACCTGCAAGCGATTTGGCAGTACACAAGACCTTTACTGCTGCTCAAAATACAAAGGCAACACCGGAAGCTGCACCGCTTTATCCACGAAGAGAACTTGAAGAAAATCGTTTGGAATCAGATTTTTCAAATTACAGCTATGATGTACGACAATGCAGACGAGTTTTTCAACATTGTGCCAAAACAGCAGTTTAACGAGCGGGTACAGAGTACAGAAAATACAGATTGTGTTTAACTTTATCGGTGAATATGTCCCGCAGGACGAATTTATCCCCGATAAAAAAATCCCGCAGGCTATTTCTAATCCTGCGGGTATGCTTCCTTATCAGCCGACTCTTTTTAGCAGCGTTCTTATTTTATAATTGTCCGGCTTTACTGTTTTTAATATGTTCCCTATCAGCCGACTCTTTTTAGCAGCGTTCTTATTTTATAATTGTCCGGCTTTACTGTTTTTAATATGTTCCCTTAATTCTTTTTCTTTTTGGGTAAAATCCACCGACTCTTTTCGGTTTTCTTCCAACCGATGTTTCCGGATTGATACCAGTTCGTCCATGGCGCTTTCTTTTGTTTGACCAAGACGGGCTTCTTGAGTCAAAACGCTGAATACACCGTCGTGAAATTCGGCAATTCCGTGAACAATGACTACAAAAAACGTTTGATCGGAACGAACCAATTTGATATAGCCTTCCTTGATGACAACCAAAACGGGAATATGATGATCCAACACGGCAAATTCGCCGTCTTCATTGGAAACAACCACGTAGTCAACTTCTTCATCATACAAAATTCCCTGATGCGTGGAAACGATTATTTTCATTGTTTCATCCGGTTCGCTTTCAAAATCGCATCATCAATCGTGCCGACCAAACGGAAAGCTTCTTCCGGAAGATCATCATGAAGACCGTCCAGTATTTCTTTAAATCCGCGAATGGTTTCCTTAATCGGAACGTAAGAACCCTCTACACCGGTAAACTGTCCGCCGATAAACATATTTTGCGATAAAAACAACCGGATTCGCCGAGCCCGCAACACGATGGTTTTATCTTCTTCGGACAACTCATCCATTCCCAAAATGGCAATGATATCCAGCAATTCGTTGTAACGCTGAATGATCTGCTGAACGCGGCGCGCCACTTCGTAATGTTCCTTACCGACTATCTCGGCCGATAACGCACTGGACGTTGAAGCCAACGGATCAACAGCCGGGTAGATTCCTTCTTCGGTCAATTTACGGGAAAGATTGGTTGTCGCATCCAAATGGGTAAAGGTAGTAGCGGGAGCCGGATCGGTATAATCGTCAGCCGGAACATAAATGGCTTGAATGGAAGTAATGGATCCGTTTTTCGTGGAAGTAATTCTTTCTTGTAATTGCCCCATTTCCGTCGCAAGGGTGGGTTGATAACCGACTGCCGACGGCATTCTTCCAAGCAAAGCCGAAACTTCCGAGCCCGCTTGAGTAAAGCGGAAAATATTATCGATAAACAACAATACATCCTGATGTTCGTGATCGCGGAAATATTCTGCCATCGTCAAACCGGTCAATGCCACCCGCATTCTGGCTCCGGGGGGTTCATTCATTTGACCGAACACCATTGCCGTTTTCTGAATAACACCGCTTTGGGTCATTTCCGTATAAAGGTCATTCCCCTCTCTGGTTCGTTCGCCGACACCGGTAAAAACGGAAATACCGCCATGTTCTTCGGCTATATTGTGAATCAATTCCTGGATCAAAACGGTTTTACCGACACCGGCTCCGCCAAACAAGCCGATTTTTCCTCCTTTGATATACGGTGCCAACAAATCGATTACTTTAATACCGGTTTCCAAAATTTCAACACTCGGCGATAATTCTTCCAATACAGGAGCACTTCGATGGATCGGAACATGCAGTTCCTCGGTCAACGGCTCTTGATTGTCAATCGTTTCCCCCAACACATTGAATACCCGACCCAATGTCTTTGGACCAACCGGAACACAGATCGGACCTTTCATGGATAATACATCCATTCCTCTTACCAATCCGTCGGTAGACGACATGGCGATACAACGGACGATTCCGTTTCCGATATGAAGGGCCACTTCCAATACCAAATGGATTGCGATCCCGTGATTGCAAGAAGCATCCACATCAATTTTGAGCGCATCGTTGATATGGGGAAGTTCTCCTTGTTCAAACAAAACGTCAACGACCGGTCCTTTTACTTCTATGACTTTTCCATTCATCCGTTATTCCCTCCTATTGCACCGGCTCCGCCGATAATATCGACCAATTCCGCCGTAATACCGGCTTGGCGAGCCCTATTATATAACAATTGCAGTTTTTCGATAATCGCTTCCGCATTATCGGTTGCGCTTTGCATCGCATTCATCCGAGCAGCGTGCTCGCAAACTTTCGCATCTAAAATCATGCCGTAAAGAAGATCTTCCACATACATCGGCAAAACTGTTTGAAGCGTCTTTTCCAAACCCGTTTCGAAAATATAATCGATCGAATCTTTTTCACTTGTTTTCGGCAAAACCGGTAACAATGGTTTCAATTCGACGCTTTGCTGCAACCGGTTGATAAAATGATTGAATACCAAAACGACCGCATCGACTTTTTCTTCCAAATACGCATCGATTAAACACTTGGCGAGGGGTAAAATATCGACCAACATCACATCATCGCGAACCAACGTAGGCGAATCGAAAATCAACGGATAACCTTTTCTTTTCAAATAAGCATAGCCTTGTTTGCCGATGGCTCCGAAAATCGCTTTTTTGCCTTCTTTCACATCGTTTTTCACTTGTTCTTCTACGGTTTTATAAACCGAAGAATTGTACGAACCGGCCAACCCTCTGTCCGAAGTAATCAGCAAATAGGCAACCGTTTTGATCGGACGATCGCGCAAAAGAGGATGAGGATCTTCTTCTTTCGCTTTAGAAAGAATCAAACCGATGAGCCGCTCGATCCTTTCCATAAAATCTTGGTATCCGCGATAGGTTTTTTCGGCTTTCTTTCCCTTAGAAGAACTGACCATATACATGGCTTTGGTGATTTGAGCCGTACTTTGAGTCGAGGATATACGCATTTTGACTTCACGTAATGAATTTCCCATCGTCTCAACTCCATTTTTGTTTGAATTTCTTTAAGTAAGGATCAAGCATTTTATCATCCGGAAGCATTTTGGTATTCTTGATTTCGGCAACGATTTTTTTGCCGACCGCATCCGTTTTTAAATCTTGATACAACTGTTGTTCAAAGCGAGGCAAATCCTCAAGCGGAATCGTATCCAGCAATCCCGATGTCAAACAATACAAAATGATGACTTCTTCTTCCATTGAAACAAGTTGATGCAAGCCTTGTTTTAAAATTTCCTGCGTCCGTTTTCCTCTTTCCAAACGTGCTTTGGTTTGAGCATCCAAATCGGATCCGAATTGCGTAAAGGCCTCCAATTCCCGATATGCCGCCAAATCCAACCGCAAAGTTCCGGACACTTTCTTCATCGCTTTGGTTTGAGCCGCACCACCCACACGGGAAACGGATAAACCGGGATTGATCGCAGGACGGATGCCTTTATAAAAATAATCCGTCTGCAGAAAAATCTGGCCATCGGTAATGGAAATGACATTGGTGGGAATATAGGCTGAAATATCACCGGCTTGTGTTTCGATAATCGGTAAAGCCGTGATACTGCCCCCACCCAAACGCTCATTTAGTTTTGCCGAACGTTCCAATAAACGGGAATGAAGATAAAAAACATCCCCGGGATAAGCTTCTCTGCCGGGCGGTCTATGCAACAATAAAGACAGTTCCCGATAAGCAACGGCATGTTTGGATAAATCATCGTAAACGATCAGCACATCTTTCCCCTGAAACATAAAGTATTCCGCCATGGAAACGCCTGAATAAGGAGCCAAATAAAGCAACGGCGCTGGATTGGAAGCCGATGCCGATACGACGATGGAGTAGGCAAGCGCCCCTTTTTGTTTCAACGTCTCGTACACATCGGCCACCGTTGATTCCTTCTGCCCGATCGCAACATAAATACAAATTACATTTTGATTCTTTTGATTGAGGATCGTATCAACGGCCAAAGCGGTTTTCCCCGTCTTCCGATCGCCGATGATCAATTCCCGTTGCCCGCGACCGATCGGAACCAACGCATCCAATACTTTGATACCGGTTTGAAGCGGTGTATTGACACTGCTGCGATCCATCACACCGGTTGCTTTCACTTCTACCGGACGCTTGTCGGAAGCTTTGATCGCTCCTTTTCCATCCAATGGACGACCAAGCGGATCAATAACCCGACCGATAAAATTTTCTCCGACGGGAATTTCCAAAATCCGTCCCGTACATTTGACAATGTCCCCTTCTTTGACAGAATCCGACCGACCGAATAAAATCACTCCGACACTGTCTTGAGATAAATCTTGAACCATTCCGTACACATCGCCCGGAAATAACAACAATTCGGAAGACATCGCTTTATCCAAACCGTAAACAACGGCAATCCCGTCTCCGACTTCCACAACCCGACCGACGGTTTCCGTTTCGAGTTTATCATGATACATCCTGATTTGTTCTTTGATTAAATTAGAAATTTCGGATAAATCTATTTTTGCCACTTTATTCATCCTTCCTGATAGCGATTCTTTTCAGTTTCGCCAGTTGATTTTTAAGACTGCAATCCAACCGTTCATCGTTTGCAAATATCTGGATTCCTCCCAAAAGGGACGGATCGATTGTATTTTCTATTTCCAACTTTCGGTCCGGATATTTTTGTTTTAATCGTTGTTTCAATTGTTCTTGTTGCCGCTCATCCAAGATTTTCGGACTCACTACTTTGATCTTCAAAATCTTAAACGATGTTTCGTACAACTGCTGATAAGAATCTTTAATTCTGCAAAATAAATCCATACGATCCCGTTTGATTAAAAGAATCATCCACTCTTTTAAAAGAGGATTTAAAAAAGGAAAAACCAATTTGATCATTCCTGTTTTTTCTTTTACAGATAAAAACGGTGATTTCAATAATTTCGTAAATTCCGGTTCTTCATCCAGTATTTGCGCAATCAACGAAAGTTGATCCATGCAATCCGTTTTTGTTTGTTCTTCTGCCAATTCAAATAACGCCTTCGCGTATTCAACTTCAACCATCAGTCCGCCCCTTTCAAAATCTCATCAACAACATCCAAATATTGTTTTTGATCGATTTCTTTGGCGACGATTTTTTCGGCGGCTGCAAACGCAATTTCGACGATTTCCGAACGAATTTGGTTTTCCATCTTATTTTTTTCCAGTTCCAATTCCGCTTCTAAATTTTCCATTCGGCGTTGGGCTTCCATCTTCGCCTCGGCAATGATTTGTTCCCGTTTGGCATTACCGTCTTTTTCCGCCTGAAGCAGCAACTGTCTGATTTGTTCTTTGGCTGATGAAAGTTGGTTCGACAACTCGTTTTCCAACTGTTTTGCCGCAAGCGAAGATTCTTTGGCAGATGCCAGTGCCGCATCAATGGCCTTTCGTCTTTTTTCTAAAATATCCGTAATCGGTTTCCATAAAAAGAAACGCACAACCACAAAAAGAAGAATGGTGGCGCACAACTGAATCAGCAAATCCCGAACATCCGAACCCTTTATTTGAAGATTCGTAAGCGGTCCTAAACAACTGTTGACCGCTTCGGCGATTTTATCTAATATTTCATTCATGTTTTTACGCTTGCTTAACGAAAGCAATTCCTTTCCTTTTTACTTTCCGAGTAACATCAATGCCACAATAAAACCATATAACCCGGTCGTTTCGGCTACCGCCTGACCGATCAACATGGTAATAGTGATTTTACCGGATGCTTCCGGTTGTCTGCCGATAGCCTCAACGGCCTTTGCGGCAACATTTCCTTCTCCGATCGCCGCACCGACACCGGTAAAAACGGCAATACCCGCACCGATATAAGCCATACCGCTTTTGAAAAATTCATTATAAGCAGCCGCTTCCGCTAAAAAATTCATCAATACTGTCATAAAATTCATATTCTTTTCCTCCTATTGTTACATACTGAATATTTTTTCTTCGTCGTTGATTTTCTGAGACGTAAAAATAATGGATAAAATAACAAACACCGTTGTTTGAATCAAACCGAAACCAATGTCGAAAATAATATTCACAGCCGGCATGACGGCAATGGCCGCCCAACCTAAAAATCCCTTGATCAAGATGCCGATGACCGACCCGCTGATGATGTTGCCGAACAACCGCAAACAAAGCGAAATCGGCAACGAAAATTCACTGATGATGTTCATCGGCAACATGACCCAAATCGGGTCTAAAAACCCTCTTAAATACCCTAAAAAACCGTTTGAAACAATGCCGGTAATCTGGATAATCAAAAAAGTACAAAGCGCCAGGGTTGCCGTAATCATAATATAACTGGTCGGGTTTTCCAACAAATAAACAGCGGAAATATTGGAAAAAAAGATAAACAGCGCCAAACTCAAAAACCAAGGGGCATAAAATTTCCATCTTTTTCCGATATTTTGCTTAATAAAATTATTCATTATATCAACAAGCATCATCCATGGCATAAGCCAAAGCGGTGTTTTTTTGGTGGGATCCACTTTTTTGATTTTGAAACTCATCAAAATAAAGACGAGCGATAAACATAAGGTAATAATAACACTGGAGGCAACCGGTTTTGAGATCGTCGAAAGATCGCAAAAACTTTGCCAAAATTCATTCACTAGGGATCCACCTTCTTTCTGAAAATCAAATACGTTGCTACTAAAACGACCTTCACCGTCATATAGCCGGCAAAAGCAATAACCAAATGAATGTAGGCGTTGTTATCTTCCACTTGCCAAACATCTTTAAAATAAAGAGCCGCAAAAACAAAAGCAACGACTACAAACCGTAAAAATGCGCCGAACCAAGTGCTTTTTTTAACCGTTAAAGAAACATGTTCGGGATCTAGTTTGGCCAGACGAACCATTCTCCGATTCATTTTGACCATTAAACCGAAATTCAACAATCCTGTAAAAAGACCGATCAGATAATTGATCCAATCTTGTTTCAAAACGCCTAAAATAATCGCCGTAATACCGCCGACAAGCCATGAAAAAGGGACGACCAAATAATTAATTTCCCATTTGTTTTGCATTTTTCTTTCTATCCTCTTCTTTCAGCAGCTTCCACAATAAACAAATAAAACTCAAAAGACCAGACAAAGCACCCAATGCCGCCAAGAACCCCGGCCAAAACGATTCGGGGTCAATTTGGCAACCGATCCAATATCCAAGCAAAAGCAAAACGATCATGAATAGGATCCCTTGGGTGCCGACTGCATAATATTTAATGTATTTGCCCATTACTTCGTTCCAAACAACCGATCACCGCAATCCCCCAAACCCGGAACAATATAGCCGTTTTCATTTAATCGGTCATCTAATGCCGCAAGATAAATATCGATATCCGGATGTTGTTTTTGCAACGCGTCCACTCCCTCGGGCGCGCCGACCAAACCGACATAACTGATATGCTTACATCCTCTTTGTTTGAGCAAAGTAACGGCGGCACCCGCACTGCCACCGGTTGCCAGCATCGGATCAACCAACAATACGATGGCATCGGCAATCGTATCCGGAAACTTAGCGTAATATTCATGCGGTTCCAATGTTTCTTCGTCGCGATAAAGTCCGATAAAGCCAACTTTGGCAGTCGGAATCATATTCCTGATTCCGTCAACCATCCCAAGTCCGGCTCTTAAAATCGGAACAATCACGACTTCATTAGCCAATTCGTATTGTCTAGACGGACAAATCGGTGTTTCAATGGTAATCTCCTTCAATGGAAAATCTCTGGTAATTTCATAAGCCATTAACCCTGCGATTTCCGCGACATTCTGATAAAAATCTTTTGTATTTGTTTCCTTTTTGCGGATATTCGTCAATTTATGTTTAATCAGCGAATGATTGAGTATGATGACTGCCATCCTTTCCCTCCTTTTCATAATCCGTAATTTTTTTAATTCTTCTTTGATGACGACTGTTGTTTGAAAAAGGGGTATCGAGCCATAACGCTACAATTTCCCTTGCCAAGGCAAAACCGGTGTATTTTGCCGATAAAGCCAAACAGTTGCTGTCGTTATGTTCCCTCGTCAACACCGCGGCATCTTTACTTAAAACCAATGCACATCGAACTCCTTCTACCTTATTGGCAATAATAGACATCCCGATACCGGTTGAACAAATTACAATTCCGCGATCGACTGCATTATCGCTGATCGCTTTGGCAACCTGATAGCCGTAATCTGTATAATCACAACTTTCTTTTGTAAAACATCCTTGATCGATGATCGCATGGCCAAGGGATTTTAAATAAGGAATCAGCATTTCTTTCATTTCCAATGCCGAATGATCGCACCCTATCGCTATTTTCATCCTATCACACCTCTTTGATAAAATTATAACATAAACCATGTAAAAGCAATCGATTATGAAAACGTTAACATAAGGACTTTCTTTATAAGGATACCACTACTTCCCTATTTTCATACATAAAAAGGGATGCAGTTTCCTACACCCCGTTTTGCTTACTGACGATGAAAATGATCTACTTTTTCTAATGCAACTTCTTCTGATAAAAGCCCATCGAAGGTTACATTTCGTAATTGTACGTCTTTCACAAAATGGAAAATCAATCCTTGACCCTTCATCGGATCCAAGAAGTCCATCATAGCCGGACAGCCTTCTTTCGGTTCGGCGGCATAATGAAAAGACACATTTTCCAAACAAATCGACTCGATCGGTTGTTCCGGAAGACCGTAAAATGTTCCTGCCGCTACATTGACATTGGTACAGTCAATATCTTTAAATGTAAACTTTCCCAAATACGGTGTTTTTTCATCAACCGGTCTTTTCTCTTTGGAATAAACATATTCACTATGCCCATCCGGATCGCAAAAATAATACATATTCATAACCAACGGTGTTAAAACTTCGTTCATGCGGATATTTTCAAAAGTTATTCCGTCAATCACCGCATCTTTTCCCCGACCGCGTCGCGTTTTGATTCGCAATCCCCGATCCGTTTGATTGAAGATACATTGAGAAACTTTAATATCCCGAATACCACCGCTCATTTCGCTTCCCAACACAACCGCTCCATGACCGAAATTCATAGAACAATTGCGAATATTGAAACCGGAAGACGGTGTTTTATACGTTCTTCCCATATATATCTTTCCGCTCTTGATGGCAATACAATCATCACCGACACTGAAGTATACCCCCAAAATGTCAACATTTTCACACGATTCCGGATCGCATCCATCGGTATTTGGAGAATTTTTCGGACTAATCAATTTCATATCGATAAACCGGATATTCTTGGAAAAGTAAGGATGTAAATTCCAAGAGGGTGTATTGGTTACCGTGACGCCTTGAAAAGAAACGTTGTGGCAGCGATTCAAAAATACACCGCGCGGACGCCAAGCGATCCGTTTGGTTCTGACATCTTGCCACCAATCGGCATTTTGAGCATTCCCATCGACAATCCCTTTACCGATGAATTTGACATTTTCAATGCCGATTCCCGTAATAATACTGGCGAAACAATCCAGCGGATTCCCTTCCCAAGAGCCCAAATTGAATTCCCCCTGTTCATCGCTGGTATCGATCATACCCGGTAAAACAGGATAATGGGAACGATGCGTATCACCGATCAAACGGGCTCCTTCTTCCAATTCAATCGTAATATTGCTCTTTAAGAATAACGGTCCTGTATAATAATTTCCTTTTTTGATCCAAACACGACCTTGAGGCGGACAAGCCAAAATACAAGCCTGAAGATAAGCCGTATCATTATGGATTCCATCTCCTTTAGCTCCAAAATCATGGACATCCAAACAAACATATTCTTCTTCTGTTACAAACGAAATCTGATCCTTTCCGATTTGAAGACAGTATTGCGTGGAAGGAGAAAGACCGAACAACGAGCCGATATTTTTAACGGCCCCCTGTTCTATTGTTTTGCCATTTAATACAATATCGTAAGGATCGGTTGTATAAGGATCGCTGTTTTTCAATTCATAGGTTACACTTGTCGAACTTTTAAAAATAATATCTATCATCACTTACTCCTCCTGCAACATTTGTTTTTTATACTGGTGCTTTTGATAAAGCGATACAATAACATTCTTAATAAACAAAAATACAAAATCAACCGCTAAATAGCAAAAACCGTATGTAAAAGGTTCGATTCCGGCTCCTTCTGTTGTTCCGAAAGGATCCAAAACCCAGCCACGGGAACTTAAAAACACCGTAATAAAGAATAAAATAATCGATAAAATGAAATGGTAAATCAAACATAAAAACAACGATAAAATTCCTTTGCAGTTTACCATATTATACCGATATGTATTGTTCCGCCTGTTATACATCAGCCGAACCGTCGGTCGAACAATATAATTTACAAACAAAGTCATAAACAACGCAATCATTGCGACGGTGGCAATATAAGATGCCAAAACGCTTGCAGGATCTTGATTCGCATCTTCAAAACTAAATCCAATATCCAAGCCGCCGATCACACTAAAGAAAACGGCAGCCGCAGCTGCCCAATACTTTAGTAAAAGAAAAATCAACCATGACGGAAACTTAGATAATTTATCTACTTCATAAGGCTTCTGCCCATCGAATTCGTCTTTTACTTTTTTACTCATTAGAACTTTACCTTTTTGTAATTCTTATCCCGTTTGATATAACCGAGAATACAACCGGCTACAGAACATAAAATCGATAATGCAACCGATATGATCGACATGATATGATTTGTTCCGAGCACGTATGCCGCATTTCCTTCCAAGACAATTTGGCCGGATTGAACCAAGTGTTGAGAATAGAAAATTCTTTCGATCCAAATAATACCGCAAACCGTAATGATCAGCGAACAAACAGAAGATGTAATAACCGTTCCTAAATTTCTCTTGGAAATTAATGTAAAGCCGTTAAAAATATTGACACATCCAAAGAGCACCAGCAAGAACATCAATAAACCGGCGTAATTCGATTCACCTTCGGCAACAAGGAACGTGATCGTTGAGTGGAACCCCAAGAAAAAGCCGATAAACAATCCCGGTAAAGCAACTAAAATACCGGCTAATTTACAAGGATTATAGCGGAAAGAATCGCGAATTCCGAGCCAAAGGTTAGCGCAATAAGACTTTACCACCGCCCAAAATTTTTTCGCTTTTTTCTCATCTTTATTTTGTGCAATCATTTCTTGATTTTCATTCATGTTTCGCACCTACCTAATCCTAACTTCAGTTTCTTTGTCAAAGAACAAAATTTTATTCTTTTCAAAGCAAGCCTTAATTACTTTGTCATCAACCAAATCACGACCGTCAATCTTAGCGATGATCCGTTCCGAACCAAATGTTCCGTATACCAATTTGTAAGATCCCAAAAATTCAAAATAATCCACATTCAAATCAAAGCATTGACCGGCATTAGCCTGAAGTGCCGCTTCGTTGATATGAACATAATCGGGACGAGAAGCCATAACAACTTCTTTATCCGCATAATTCTTTAAAATTGCCCGATGTTCTTCGGTGAGTTCGATTTCCGCACCGGAAATATGAACAAATTTAGTTGCATCGGAATTGATTTTACCGTTGTAGAAGTTACAAGGCGGTGTACCGATGAAACCGGCAACGAATAAATTTTCCGGATATTCAAACATTTCTTTCGGTGTTGCGATTTGCTGTACATAGCCGTCTTTCATGACAACGATCCGAGATGCAAGTGTCAACGCTTCAATTTGATCATGGGTTACATAAATAAATGTCGCTCCCAAGCGATCATGCAATTGAGCCAATTCTTTACGCATGGCTCCACGCAATTTCGCATCCAAGTTTGATAACGGTTCATCCAGTAAAAATACAACCGGATCACGTACAATTGCCCGTCCTACGGCAACTCTTTGCCGCTGACCGCCGGATAGTTGTTTCGGCTTACGATTCAAATAAGGAACAAGTCCCAATACAGTCGCCGCATACATAACCTGTTTATGAATGGTTTCCGGATCCGTTTTACGAATCGTTAAGGAAAATGCCAAATTCTGATATACCGTCATATGAGCATAAAGCGCATAATTTTGGAATACCATCGCAATATTTCTGTCTTTCGGCGCAACATCGTTTACTCGTTTTCCATTGATAATCAAATCACCGGTGGAAATTTCTTCAAGACCGGCAATCATTCTCAGTGTCGTTGATTTACCGCAGCCGGAAGGACCGGCTAAAACAATGAAATCACCTTTTTTAATATCAATGTTAAAGTCATAAACCGCATGAAACCCATTTGGATATATTTTATTGACGTCACGTAAGATAACATCCGAAACTCTTTCCTGAGTCATATCTACTGTAGCCATCGTTATACCCCCTTCGTTGTATCTTGAGTTTTCATATACTCATGATATTTCTTTGATTTAATTAAGCCGATGACACCGGAACCGATAAACAAAACCGCTGCGATCACCAATAATATAATCGCCGCTGTTCCACGCCAATAACCATCTGCCGGTAAATAAGAGTTCGTCGAAGGGTTTAAAATCGTTTGACCCAAATGCTGTTGAATTTCCGAAGTTGCTTCTTTGCCGTTGGCAAGATATTTACCATACCAAATGAAAAGTTGAAGCGGAATCCAAAAGATACGACCAATGCAAACAATGCCGATTCCCACCATAACAAAACTGTATTCTGATGAATATGATTTTACTTTTTCAACCGATAAAAATCCAAGCAATAGGATCAAAATATTTCCCAATATTTTAATGGTAACGGTTGCATCCCATGTAACAGAATTCATGCAAATAAAAGCCGCACAAATACTGAATAAAAGGGCCAACAAGCCGAGTTTATAAGATAATGAATTCGTCCTATAACGCATCATTTCACCATGCATATTCGATTGATCATAGTAAATTTTTGTCGTTGTAGTTTTTACTTCTTTATTTTCAACTTTACTAGACATTTAAATCCACCACCTCTTCTGTGTGAACCAATTCTTTTTGGGTAATCTTATAACGATACACCGTATAAACAATCAAAGCCACACTGAACAATACAAAGATGATCATCAATACATCATAAAGAATAAGCGGTGTAGCTGTCATATTCAAATGCGATTCATCACCAGCTTTGAACCATTCGATTGCACTTTTTACTGTTTCTGTATTATTTGCCAAATTACCCCAATTCAATGTTTCAAAATTCGCATTTAAAGGAGCAATACAAGCCGTATTCATTACAAACACAACAATTGTGAAAACAATATTTACAAACGGTGCAACCACGCCGGAAACTAAATTTGAAATATAATATTTTTTTCTGGAAGCATTGGCACAAAGCATCATTAAGGCAAACATGACCAACGATACAACGCCAAGCGACAACATGAAATTATTGACATTTTGAAGTTTTCGATTGAAATTAAACAATATTTTGTACGTTTCTGAAAAATTCCAGCCTGCTTGACTGCAGAAATCATACAAAGCCTCATTACCAGTCATAACGGAATTGCCATTCTCCAACGATGCTTGTGTATAAATGACTGCGGTACGAGCATATGGACTAATATAAAAACAAGCAATAATGATAAACAAAAAACAGAACACACCATATAAAATGTAGATCGGTTTTGCATATTTCTTTAAAAAATGGGACATAATAACCTCCATATCCAGGTTTATCAAGAAGATGCAATTTCTTGCATCTTCTTTAAAACCTCGTCATTGTTGTTTCAATGTAAAATTAGTTCATTCCTAATAATCTTCTGTAATGAGCCAAATATACATCATTGGATTGAGTCCAGAATTCTTTCAAAGACGCTCTTTGGCCATCAGCCCAACCATCATTGATTACTTTTCTCCAATGGGTATTGTTACCACCTTGTTTCCAGAAATCAATTAAAGTAGTGATCGTCGTTGTTGTCGGGTTGGAATCCCATTTTGCAGGTACTGTCGCACCGAATCCTCTTTCGCGTGCTGTTGTAGCACAGATTAAAGCACCGGATTTAATTGCATTCAATACATTCGATAAACCAACCTGTCCAGACGGATGTGTTACTTGATAATCCAAACCGTCCGAACGAATGTGACCCATACCTTGAGTTGAACCAATAACAGCACGATAATAGTCGTTCCATCCTAATCCGGAAGCGTTAATTGCCGTCATAACAGCCGGTTTGATTTTCGGATAAGTTACACCTGCAACAGTGATTGTACCATCTTGATATGCAGCAGGACCGTAATCTTGAAGATCAGCACCTTCTTCACCATAGAAATAATCGATTAATTTACATGCCGCTTTGATACGGTTTTCATCGTCTTTTGCCAATACAACAGAACCGGCACCTTTGAAAGCACGGGAATCTTCGGTATAACGAGTATATTCATATTTCGAGTTGGAAATATCATCATCTACCCAAGTTGTTACCGGAGGTAATACCGGACGGATACCATTGAATTTTGCATTGGAACTACCGATACCGGTTGCAGAATCCAATTTGTTGTTAACGGCTTGCGTTGCATTGTAATCATACATCATCAATGTCGCACAAGCTGCACCGTTGTTAGAACCTAACAAATAACTGTAATATTTCGTTCCGCTTGCACCGGAGGTAGGAACTTGATCCCAACCATCGATGATCAAACCTTCTTGTTTTAATGCATTGAGTTTATCCAGTGCGTCATAAGTTGCTTCTGTAACACGTGCATCTTGTAAGTTACCGTCTTTATCAAAGTACAAATAATCCGTTTCAGCCGTTAAACCGCGAACACCCCAAATTTGAGCCATCTGAAGAATGGAAATAACACGGTTATTTGCTTCACCACGCGGTACAATACCTTGAATGGTACTCTTAGCAGCATCGTAATCATCATATTCGCCTAATAAATAATGCGGATTGTTGACAGCACAACGCATTAAAGCAATCATATCATCTGTGTTATAGCAAGCCGATTCGGAAGTGAATACTTCAGAACGCTTAGAGTAAAGTTTACCCGTACCAATATACTCACCGTAAGCTTGGTCAATATGATCTTTTAACGCTTGTACATAAGTTTGACCGTTCTTCGTCGTCAATTCATTTTGACGTTGTACCGGGTTCTTGCTTGCTTTAACCGTCATATCTTGAAGTTGACCGTTTTTGGATACGTTGATCAAATAATCTGCATCCGTTTTAATAAACGGCGTGTATCTGGCAGCTTTAGCAGCGTCAACAGCGGTTGTATCATACGTACCGGTATCCGAATCCAATAATTTTTCAACCAATTCCGTATTGAATAAGAACATCCTTTCGATCGTATCTACACCATCGAAATACGGAGCCATATACATATTGCCATCACCATCGGTCAATTCATCTTTAACATTCGGATGGGCATCCAACCAAGCTTTTAAGTTCGGCATCACATCCAAATAATCATTCAAATTAACCAATTTGCCGTTTCCGGATAAATTGTTGGCATTTTTGCTGTTTGTCATAAGGACATCGATATTCGACAAGTTGCTGTCGTCTTTGATGGCTTCGTAAACAGCATCATCGGATATTTGAGTATAAGAATCCGATTTGAAATCTCTTACGGCATCATGAATCGTAACGCCTAAATTTTCCTGAACTTGTTTCCAAGTCGGTAACAATGTTCCGTTCGTATACGTAACACCGTCAATAGGATTGGTATAGGTTTCCCCTAATTTTGTAACCTTTCCCGTGTAAGTAACACCCATTGTTCCCTTGTAGTTGATGTAAACATTGAGGGTCTTACCGTTTAAGTCGCTGTCTGCCCAACCGGTTTGTTGGTTATCATCTTTACAACCCGTTGCAGCCAGCAAGGTGAGTGCCAGGGCACCACCAAGTAATGCTTTCTTTTTCATTTTTTCTTTCCTTTCCTTTTTTTCTATTCTTTAACTCCGCCGACGTTAACACCCGCTGCAAAATACTTTTGAATCTTCGGGTAAATAACGACGATCGGAATGATAGAACAAACTAATAGTGCGTATTGCATCGAATACGGAGAATAATTCAATTCCGCCGACGGGTTTTCGTTGTTCATGATATCTCCCAATACACGACGAATATAAACCTGTAACGGTTGATCATCCGGTCCGAGCAACATCTGAGCCCATAAATATCCGTTCCAACGAGAAATCGCATAGAACATCGCAACCGTTGCAATGGATGCTTTGGACATTGGAATATAGATTTTCGTGAGCAATTGAAATTCGGTTGCGCCATCAATCGTTGCCGCCTCTTCTATTTCCGTGGAAACGGAAGAGAAATAATTTCTAAGCAATATAATATTAAACGCATTGAAACCTAAAGCGATGATGTACATATAACGGTTATCGACACCCAAATCTCTGAAGTTATTCAGCGTAGGAATCATACCGGCGGAAAACCACATGGTAAATACTAACATGAAGTTGAATCCTCTACCGAACATCAAACGAGTTTTCGATAACGCATAAGCACCGGTAATCGCTACAAGCATCGATACGATGGTACCGTACATTGTATAAAACAAGGTGTTGCAATAAGCCAACCAGAATCCGCTTTGCGAGAATACCTCTGCATAAGCATCGAATTGGAATCCGACCGGCCATAAATAAACTCTTGATTCATCTACTGCCGCTTTACTGGAAATGGAAGCGGACAAAATAAAGATGAACGGATATAAACAAGCCAGTGCGAACAAAGTCAAAATGACATAGGCAACAATCTTAAATATAATTTCAGAACGATCTAATCTTTTCATTTTTTCATCCTCCCCTTAGAATAACGACGTGGATGACACTCTTCTACTGATTGCGTTTGCTCCCAGTACCAAACACATTGCTATCAAAGAGTTAAACAAGTCGGCAACTACACCGATTTGCTGCGCACCCGGTGTCGTAATAGGGAAGTTCGGATCTTTACCAGAACAACGGTAAACGAATGTCGAAATAACTTCCGATGTTTCGAATGATTCTTCCTGCGAACCAACCAACAAAATGATCTTTTCGTATCCGACATTTAAAATCTGACCGATACGCATGATCAACATGATGGTCAATGTCGGAGCCATACCCGGCAGCGTAACATACCGAATCTGTTGCATCTTAGATGCTCCGTCGATCCGAGCCGCTTCGTAATTCGTCGGAGAAATCGCCATTACCGCCGCAAAATACACAATCGATCCGTATCCGGCACCTTCCCACACACCGGATATCTGATAAATCGGTCTAAAGAATTTTGGCGATGCCAATACATCTCGTGCGATATCATTAGCCCCAAGCGATGCCAGCAATTGCGTTAAGATACCGGCTGGCTGCGTTTCGGTTTGCCGCTGACACCACATCGTAATAATGGTCGTAACGACTACCGCCGAAACAAAGTGCGGCAAGTAACAACAAACTTGCAAGACACTGCGATATTTTTCGTTTTTGATTTCGCTGAATAATAATGCTAAGAAAATCGGAATCGGAAATCCGAAAATCAAACCGTACATACTATTAACGAACGTGTTTCTGAATGCTCTCCAGAACTGACCGGCATAAGAACCGCTGAAAAGAATTTCCGCCCATTCCAATCCGGCCCATTGATCTCCTCGAATTGTACTTGGTTGATCCCACTTAAATCCCAGTAAGATTCCTCCAATTGGTTTATATTTGTACAAAATCAAGAAAACAAGCATCGGGACCAACAATACATACAAGCGCCAATCTTTAATCAACGTGTGCAATGTTCTTTTCCATTTGTCCCGTTCGACTTGATCGACGACTCTTTGATCAGCTACTTTGTCCATTTTTAAATTCTCCTTCCTTCTTTTCAATATTGTTTTCCTTATCTTCATTCTCTTCGAAATTAAACTCTAATTTTTTCTCAAGTTCCAACTCTTCTTCGCGTTCCAACAAATTCTGTTTGATATTGACGATAACCCCCTGTTTGGATAACACAATCGCACCGATGATCAAAATCACGAACGCAAACGCATTCCAAACGATAAATCCCAATAAAAGGAACTGCCCGTAAAAAGCCAAATAAGCCAAAGACAAAACCAATTGCGAAACGACGATATCCAATAGACAAATGCCCACGGTTGTCGATATCTTTTTATAGGTCTGTCTGTAATCTATTTTTTTATACCATAACAAATTAACCGCAAAGGATAATAAAGAAATTAAAATGACAAGATATAATTTCCAATCATACAATGCCTTAAATTCAGCGTGAACATTAAAAAAACGTCCGCTTATAATCGTTGCCAAAGCCAACAGCGGCGCAATAATCAGTCCTTTATAACCCCATCTTGTTGTGCTTATCAGCATCATCAATAACGAAACGGCACTGGTGATCATCGTTGCCGTCAACATTGCATTGAATAAATAGATACCAAGCAACTCAACCAAACAACCGATCAATGCCAAGATCGCCAAATCGATGACCATGTATTTTCTTAAACTCGTAACCAAAACCTCCCTTATTCCAAAAACAATTCAGGAAATAAGTTTCGGCTTTTCATTGCTTTATAAAAACAATTTGCGACCATAAATGCACCGTCGTATCTAAGATGAGTATCATCTGTCAATCCAGAAGGATGATTTTCATACAGTCCGGAGCCGAAATTCATATAAAACCGTTTTGAAAGTTCTTCTCCTTCCTGCCGCAAAACATCTTTCGTCAAAGTATATAAATCAATACACGGAACCTTCATTTGCGAAGCCAATTCCATCATGGCTTTCGGATAGTCGCCATGACTTTCAACCAGTACCCCGTCTTTAAAATTCCGTTGAGCAATAGGAGTCAGCAAAATCACATGGGCGCCACGTTTTGTGCAGCATTCGACCATTTCCCGCAAATTGGATTGATATCCTTCAAACGGTTTGGTATAACGCGTCGGATCTTCTATTTTCTGATCGTTATGACCAAACTCGATCAAAACCAAATCTTGTTCGCCGATTTCGTTCAAAGCCTTCTCAAACAATTTCAATTCAATAAAATTTTTCGTACTTTTGCCGTTAACGGCGAAGTTTTTGATCTCGACTTCCGGACGAATAAAACGAACCAGTGCCTGCGGCCATCCGGTTTGCGGAAATTTGTTGTAGGGATTAAACTGCATCGTGGAATCACCTAATGTGATAATTCTTTGAACCATAGACTCTCCCTTCGCTCTTTAAAACGCGTATAATAACGTTTACATGATTTCATAACATATCTTAACACTTTTCATTTTTTAAGTCAACAGAAAACGGTTACTTTTTTCATTTATCCATCTATTTTTTAAAAAAGAAATGAAATTTTATGGTATAATGAAAATAAAAAAAAGGAAGTGCTATTTATGCTATATTCTGTTTGTAATGATCAGTCGATTAACTCGATACTGAAAAAAATGCATGCCGGGGATACCCTTATTTTAGAAGACGGACTTTATCGCGAAAAAATCGATATTTTAACAGACGGAATCACGTTAAAAGCCCGAAACCCACACCAGGCGATCCTTTCTTGGAACGACTATTATCATAAAATCATGCCCGACGGCAATGAATGCAACACCTTCAGAACCTATACCGTTTACATCGGAGGCGATCAAGTTACCTTAGAAGGAATCGTCATTGAAAACAAAGCCGTTCCTTCTGCGATTTACGGCCAAGCGGTCGCGCTTCATGTCGACGGAAATCGGTTTAATTGTCTGAATTGTCTTATCAAAGGCGCACAAGATACGTTGTTTTTAGGACCCCTTCCAAACGATCTTTGCAAACGATACCAAGGGTTTTATCCGCCGGAACGTTTAAAAGGAACACCTTCCAAACAATACTATAAAAACTGCATGATTTTCGGAGATGTGGATTTCATTTTCGGTTGTGCGACCGCTCTTTTCGAAGACTGCACCATTCATTCCATTCAAAGAGAAAGTAAAAATTATGCTTACATTTCCGCTCCTTCTCATTCTTCGGATGTTCCTTACGGTTTTTTATTCTACCATTGTCATTTTTCATCCGAGGAAAAACGACCTTCTTCTTTTCTTTCCCGTCCATGGCGAGATTACGGTTGTGCCGCTTTCATCGAATGTCAAATGGATTCCCATATTTTAGGTAAAGGTTTTGATCCTTGGAATAACAGCGGACGAGAAAAAACCGCCCGTTTTATCGAATATTCACCGAATGTCGATCTTTCTGCCAGAGTTCCTTGGTCCCATCAACTGACCGAAAAACAAGCCTTATCCTACGTAAAAAATTTTAAGGACTATCTTTCCTTTTAAAAACAGGTGATCACCTGTTTTTTTTCACGTATAAGAATCGACACCCTTCGACATTTCCGCCACAAAACGTGCAATAATGACGTAAAAATGTTGTCGAATATTGGAATTTTCTAAACAGATATCATAAAAATTACATTTTAGTATTGTTTTTATGGTTTTTTTAAATTATTATAGCATTATTGAAAAGGAGAGAGGAAAGAATTATGGCAAAAATTATTATCGCAGATGACAATAAAGAATTGTTATGTATGATAAGCGAATTTTTAAAAATGCAGCCGAATATGCAAGTAGCAAAAACATTCATGGGAGGAAAAGAATTACTACAATATTTGGAAAACGATACAGCCGATATTTTGTTGTTGGACGTTTTCATGCCGGATTTAGACGGAATCAACACATTAAACGAGATCAATCATAACAGCAAATATCACCGTCCGAAAAAAATCGTCATCTTAACCGCATTCAACACGGAATCACTGATGACCAAAACTTCCGCATTGGGTGCAGACTACTTCATCGTAAAACCGATTGATTTAGGTAATTTATACAAAACCATTACCAATTTAATGAATGAAGACGCGAATAAGGGAACTACTTATAATTTAAAAGAGAAAACGACATCCCAACCGGATTTAGATACGGAAATCACCGACATTCTGCATGAAATCGGTGTGCCTGCCCACATTAAAGGTTATCTTTATTTAAGAGAATCCATCACTATGGTTTACAACAATGTCGATATTCTCGGAGGCATTACCAAAATATTGTATCCTACTGTCGCCAAAAAATTTAAAACGACTTCTTCCAGAGTGGAAAGAGCCATCCGTCATTCCATCGAAGTGGCATGGAACCGCGGAAATGTCGAAGCCATTTCACAAATTTTCGCCTATACGATCAGTTACAATAAAAGCAAGCCGACCAATTCCGAATTCATCGCCATGATTGCCGATAAATTAAGACTGGCTCATAAAGTAGTGTATTAAAAGACTTCCATACGAAGTCTTTTTTTCAATATACCGTAACACTTTTGGCTAAATTACGGGGTTGATCGATGTTGCGATTCAATTCCAAAGCGGTATAATAAGCCAACAACTGAACAAAAACCGTAAAAGAAACTTCCGCATCCGGTAAAATCAAATCCGCCGTTTCATCCACATTGGAGATTAAGTAAGTTAAAGCTCCTCTGCTTCTTGTTTCTTCCAAATTGCTTTTGATAAAATTTTCATGTTCCAAGGTATGCAACAAACCAATACAAACCGTTGTTTGATCCACCAAAGCGATACTGCCGTGTTTCAACTCTCCGCTGTAAAACGCAAAAGCAGACAGATAAGAAATTTCTCTTAGTTTCAATGCTCCTTCTAGTGCGATCGGATAATACAGTCCCTTCCCCAAAAAGAAAACTTTTTCCGCTTTGGAAACTGCTTTAGCCAGTTGTCTGATTTCGTTTTCTTTTTCCAACACTTTTTCGATATATCTTTTTTTCACGGAAAACAACCCGATCTCATCACCGGCAATCAATAATTTACCGACTAAAATCATGGCCATAAAGGCTTTGGTTGAAGCAACGGCCACTTCGGTTCCGGCAAAAAGCGGAAATACGAGATCACAGGCATATCCGATTGAGGAATGAATTTGGTTGCATAACGCAATCGTCTTTTGCTTTTTATTTTTCAAATGAGAAAGGGCTCTTATTAAATCGGCTGTTTCGCCGCTTTGGGAAATCAAAACAAACAAAGCATCCTTTACAATCGAAAAAGACTCAATCTCCGAGGCAATTACAGCCGAACAGCGCTTGTCAAGAAGCCGTTCATAACATTTTTTCAAATACAGTCCGGCATAATAAGAACTTCCTGCTCCTACAAAAACGATTTCGTCGCATTGATTGCAAAGCACTTGAAACTCCCTCACATCAATGCTTCGGTACGCCTGTTCGATGGTTTGGATCATTTCCTTTTGGTAATAAATTTCATCCAGCATATAGTGATCCGTTTTCTTACAACAAACCGGTGCCGATGCTTTGATAAAGGACTGATGCTTTTGCAAAAGCGGTAGCAAGACCAATCCTTTCGGGCTGATGAATCCATAATCTCCGTCATTTAAAATCATCACATTCGTTCCTTCTTCAAAAACGTTTTGATCGGAAGAGATTTCGAATTTAGACCCCAGCTTTCCGATTAACAACGGCGATTTGTTCTTGTAAAAATAAATGGTTTGCGGATTTTCTTTATCTATAAACGCAATGGCGAAACTTCCCTTTAACAGCCCAATCAATTCCTTAAACAGATCCGTTACTTTACTATATTTATTCATTAAAAGATCCAACAACTGAACAATAACTTCGGTATCGGTATCCGATCGACAAACCAACTGATATTGCCGAATCAACTCCCGATAGTTTTCCAAAACTCCGTTGTGCACCAAATAAAACCGCCTACAGACGGATGTATGCGGATGGGCATTGATGGGTGTTACGGAACCGTGAGTCGCCCATCTTGTATGACCGATTCCGCACTCGATGTTGCGGTAAGGAACTAGTTTCCTCAAGCGATCGGTATTACCGACGGTTTTGTCCAAAAAAACTTGATTGTTATAATCATAAGCCATTCCGCAAGAATCATATCCACGATATTCCAACGATTTTAATTTTTCGATTACCTGCCCGGTCGATGTTTTACCGATGACACCATATATTCCACACATATAATCACCTGTAAAATCCTATGAGATGCGGTAACCGATTATAACTCTATTTTTCTTTCATCAACAAATCATATAACGTTTGACGAATGTTCATTTCTTTCAACCATTCTTCTAGTTCCAAACGGATCCGTTCGTCTTTCGACTTCTGTTTTTGCAAAACCGCCCGAATCAATAAATTTTTAGGAGAATTTTCAAAATCGACAAATTCCAAAATTTGAGTTTTATATCCATAGTATCGTAAAATTTGTGCTCGAATGGCATCCGTAGCCAAAGCGGAAAAACGTTCTTTTAAAATACCGAACTGATCCATAATCGGCAAATAATCTTTCTTCAATTGATTATTGACTTCATGTTGACAGCAGGGAACCGAAAAGATATATTTGCAATTCATTTTCACAGCATGATATAACGCATAATCGGTTGCCGTATCACAGGCGTGGAGTGTAACAATCATATCAACGGAATCCTGTTCCTTAAATTGCGAAATATCTCCTTTAAAAAATTTCAAATGCTCGTATCCGTATTTTAAAGCGATTGCGTTGCACGCATCAATTACTTCTTCTTTCAAATCAAGTCCGGTTATTTCGCATTGGATTTGTTTCACATAAACCAAATAGTAATATAGAATAAAGGTCAAATAACTTTTCCCGCATCCGAAATCGATGATTTTCAACGATTGTTCCTCACCGATGACATCGTCTATCATTTCCAAAAAACGATTGATTTGCCGATATTTATCGTAATGACTTTTAACGATGCTGCCATCTTCTTTCATGACATTTAAATCCACCAATGGTAAAACAACCGTTCCCTCGGGTAATAAATATTGTTTCTTTTTATTATGATCCAACGTAACAAACTCTTTTTTTTTGAGCTTTCCGATTGCTCAACACTTTTCCTTTGGCCGTTATACGATAACCATAGATCATTTGAGCCGTCGATACCGTCGCCTCTTTAAACATCGTTTGCAGTAATTCATTCAGTTTTTCGTTCAATTGAGATTCAGCAATGTTTTCATGAAAAACCTGTTTTTTCGTATAATAAGAAAGTTGATATACTTCCTGGTTTTTCAAACGAATACGATTCAATTTGGCTTTTAAATATTTTTGATCCTTCTGTTTGGGATTCGATAAAATCCCTTGAATAATTCCACTTGGAAAATCAATCATTCCTCTCACCTTTTCCGTCTTCTAAAAAAAAGACTATCTGATCCGATAGTCTTCTATTCTTATTTTACTTTTTTCGTTTTCTCTACAATTTCGGCATTTTTATAATACGATACAACCGAATGAACCGCCGATTCGGCCAGCGCTCTTGTATTGTATGTTTCACCGACAGCAGCCACTCTGCCACTCGGCGTGTATAAATTATAATGATAATTGTCGTTCTTATCTTTAACAACTTTAAATACGCCGTTTTCAATATTGCGTCTGAAACTTTCAATGGAACTCATAACTCCCGCTTTGGAAGTATAGCCTTCTGCCTGGCACAAAATTTGACCGTTGGAAGCCAAAAGATCCCAACTGAATTCCCCGTTAAACCGCTCGATTACAAATTTTCCTCCGGTTTTGTTTTCTTCTAAGTTGATTTCCACAACGGAAGAAATCAAATCCGCTTCCGCATTGGCTCCCACTTCGACGATATCCGCTTTTACGGCAAACTTCTTAAATGACTCGGACGCACGAATAGCACTCTTTTCGGTACTGTAATTCGATCCCAACGCAAGGACACGATAATTCTTGGACGTCAACTTAAATTTAAACATTCCGTGCTTATCTTCGATAATCCGAATCTCACCGCTTTCAACATTACGTTTGACCGCACCGATTGCTTTCAGCACCCCTTCATGAGAGGCATAGACTTCACTGACAATCAATACTTCTCCGTTGGAAGCCTTCAAACGATAACGATATCCGTCTCCGTCCGGATAAATTTCGTATTTTCCATTGTAGGTTCTTCCCTTCGGTTTTTCCGGTTTTGTTGCCGATTTGGATTTCGGCGTTGCTTTGACATTTTCTTCGGCAACTGTTACGGTTGCTTCCGGTTTTTCCTCTACTGCAGATTCTGTTTGTTCTTCAACCGATTCAGCTACTTCCGGCTGTTCTTCTACTACAGATTCTGTTTGTTCTTCAACCGATTCGGTTGCTTCCGGCTGTTTTTCTGCTACAGATTCTGTTTGTTCTTCAACCGATTCGGTTGCTTCCGGTTGTTCTTCTGCTACAGATTCTGTTTGTTCTTCAACCGATTCGGTTGCTTCCGGTTTAGAATCTTGTTGTTCCTGTAACGCTTGTTGTTCGGCTAGTCTAGCATTAAATTCTGCTTCGTATTTTTTATCTCTTTGCTTTTGTACAATTTTAGATACGATAAAAATGATTAAAAACAATACAATAATTCCGCCAATTGCACTAAAAAAGACAATATCGGCCGGATTACTGAAAATGGAGTTTGCTAGCATCATAAAAATTCACACCTCTTTATTAATATTATGTCCTACTTTACTATTATAAACGATTCCCTGTTTTTTTTCCATAGAGAAAATGACAAAAATTGAGAAATTTCACTTCAAATAACGTTTATTCAATTTCTTAAATATTTTTCTGAAAAAAAAGACAAACGAATTTGTTTGTCCCCGGATTGTTAAAGATTTTTTCTTATAAAAAATGTTTTAATTTTTCGACCGCTTTTTCCTGCATATCGACGTATTGCCGAAGCAAATCGTGTACTTTTCCTTTTGTTTGATGATGGTTCAAGAGCCTTCTGCCTTCAATGATCCCCATGTTGGTTCCTTGCAACAGCAATTCCGCCATTTTGGATGGACGATCGTCAAACATTGTTCTAAGTTCGATTCCATACCATGTCATTGCTTTTGTCATTTTATTGGTTTTATGCGGTTCTTTATCTTCCGTAGAAAATTCCGGATAAATCTTCTTGATTTCCGAACAAATGGCTTGATAATCACGGTACTGACGATTCAATTCTTCCTTTAATGCATGATCTTGAACTTTATCCAAAATAAAATGAATGGCATCCATTCCCATACAAGCTCCTTTATTCAGTTCATCTAACACGTTCATTTCATCTTGATCTTTCATTTTCTTTTCCTCCTACTGTTTAGCATGTCGGGTTTTAATTTTTTTATACCGTGAAATTCTTTTCGTATATTTTTTTCGTTTCTTAATACAATAGGAATAGGAGGCTGATACCATGGAAAAATTTAAAATTTATTTAGAATCTGTCTTAATCCCCATCATCGTAGGCGGTATCGTCGGTTTGATCATCTCCGATTCGATCGATTATGATACGTTAACCAAACCTTTTCTTTCGCCGCCAAGTCTTTTATTCCCGATTATGTGGACCGTACTTTATTTTTTAATGGGCATTTCCTATGGCATTTTAAAAATCAGGCATTTGGATGATACTAAAATAAAAATCATTTACTACTTACAGTGGTGCTAGAATATAAATAGTGCAAGTCAAAATGAGAAAATTCCAAATAGACAAT
>UQFG01000016.1 GCA_900540175.1 uncultured Mollicutes bacterium
TTGGTTTGGGGATTTAAATATAACACATAATGAGGCTATCTCCGCTTTTTTTATACTCACTTGTAACACATCTATTGTAATCCTACACAGGTTCAATATATCTCTTAATCGAATGTTCTTGAATAAAAAAGACATTTATGGTATACTATTTCAGTATAATGAAATTGAAGATGAAGAAGAGTAATTGCTTTTGAATCATGTAAGCGAGGATGAACGGTGCAAGCATCTATGATAGAGGCAATGAACGACCCTTCGGAGAGCTTCCAAACAAAGACGTACCAGGCGTTAACGGACATCGAGTGCCGGTATGATACCGGAAAATAAGGTGGCACCGCGAACATCAAACGTCCTTAAAAAATTTTTAAGGACGTTTTTTTAATCAAAGATAAGAAGGAGAACTGTGTGAAAACATATTTACCGGATTTGAATTTGGGTCGTTATTATTTAAGAACGATTTGTGAAGCAGATTATATGGATTATTTTGAAATCGGAAGGGATTTACTAACGGTCAAAAAATTGTCATGGGGGCCGTTTCACCGCCCGAAAGAAGCCCTTTACGCCATCCGGGAATTTTTCTTAAAACGGCCTTTAAACGGCCTACCGGAAGGGTATGCGATCGTGGATACGGAAAACGACGGCAAAATGATCGGTGTGATTGACTTTCACACGTATTACCCGGCCATTGAAACCGCCGAAATCGGTTATCTGTTGCATCGGGATTATTGGAATCAAGGGATTATGACGCGGTGTTTAAAAGAAGTGACCAAAATCGGATTTTACCATTTGGAATTGGAAAAGATCATCATCGGTCATACGCTGGATAATCCCGCCAGTAAGCAAGTGATTTTAAAATGCGGATACCACTATGAGTATCAAAGTATTGTCAAAATGAAGGAAGAAGAAAAAATAGCGATGTATTACAGTTTGTACCGCTATGAATACGAAAGGATGTAGCTTATGATCAGTAAACCAAAAGGAACCTACGATATTCTCCCTCAAGAGATCAATTCGTGGACGAAATTAGAATCGACCATCCGCAAAATTTGCCGGATTTACAACTACAAAGAAATCAGGACACCGCTTTTTGAGGCCTATGAAGTCTTTCACCGCGACGAAAACGATGCCTCGGATATGGTAACCAAAGAAACGTATGATTTTTCGGATCGGGCCGATCGACGCTTGACACTTCGACCGGAAGGAACCGCTGGCGTGGTACGTGCTTATGTGGAAAACAAACTGTATGCCGATCGGACGGTTGCAAAATTATTCTACATGGGATCGATGTTCCGTTACGAACGGCCGCAAAAAGGGCGGACTCGCCAATTCAATCAATTTGGGATTGAGGCGCTTGGAAGCGATGATCCGTTGTTGGATGCGGAAGTCATCGCTCTTGGGTATGCGCTGATCAAGGCACTCGGCTTAAAAGACGTAACGGTGAAAATCAATACGTTGGGCGATGCGGAATCCAGAACGCGTTACAAAGACGTGTTGGTAGATTATTTTAAGATTCATCAAGAAGAACTTTGTTCGGACTGTCAGGTGCGCTTAGCGAAAAATCCGCTTCGGATTTTGGACTGCAAAATCGATAGAGAAAAACCGTTTTTCAAGCAAGCCCCGAAAATGAACGATTATTTAAACGAGGCTTCCAAAAAACGCTTTGAAGCCGTTTTAAAGGCTTTGGATGAGATGAAAATTCCGTATACGATCGACGAACACTTGGTCCGCGGTTTGGATTATTATTCTCACACGGTTTTCGAACTGGAAGTTCATTTAAAAGATTTCGGTGCGCAAAACGTCATCGGCGGTGGCGGTCGCTACGATTCTATGGTCGAACAAATGGGCGGACCCGCAACACCGGGAATCGGAATGGCATTCGGCATGGAACGGTTGTTGCTGGCCAGCCAATTGGCGGGAAAAAATCTTTCTTCAAACGATTTTGTCCATGTTTATTTTATCGCTCTTGGACAAGCGGCCCAAGAGGCTTGTTTGCGGGAAATGAACGTCTGTCGGTTGGGCGGTCTTTCCTGTGATATGGACTTTACCGGTAAAAGTTTAAAAGCTCAGTTTAAAAGTGCCGATTTGAATCGAGCCTTGTTCACTTGTATCTTGGGCGATAATGAGTTGAAAGAGTTTACAATCAATATCAAAGACAATCAGACCGATGAGCAGGAGACCATTTCGCTTTACGATGTCTATCCGTATGTCCTCAAGAAGATCCATGAACGATCCGGTTCTGCTTGTGCATCCTGCAAAGAAAAAGAGGTAAAATAAGATGAAAGTAATGATTAAAAATATTTGTTTGGGACAATCGAATAAAGTTGCCGGTTTTGTGGAAAACATCCGCAATAAAAAAGCGATGTGTTTCATCGTTTTAAAAGATATCAGTGGAAAATTGCAGCTGACGATCGAAAAAGAAAAACATCCCGATTTGGTGGGGATATTAGACCAAATTACGGTTGATTCGGTCATTGAAGCCGAGGGACTGGTTGTGGAAAGCGAGTATGTCAAATTGAATCATATGGAAATGTATCCGGAAAAAATCGTTTTGCATTCGGTGGCGCTGCCCAGTCCGATCGTTGCCCCAAAAGGAGAAGAAACCAATTTGGATCTGCGATTGGATTATCGGTGGATCGACTTGCGGACGGACAAGAATCAGTTGATGTTTCAAACGCAATCTTATTTCATCGAAAGTTGCCGCACCTTTTTATCCGAACGCGATTTTATCGAAATCCATACTCCAAAACTGATTGCAGCGGAATCGGAATCCGGGGCCGGTGTTTTCAAAGTAGATTATTTTGACCGCGCGGCATACCTTGCTCAATCGCCGCAATTTTATAAACAAATGGCGATGGCAGCCGGATTTGAGCGGATTTTCGAATCCGGACCGGTTTTCAGAGCGGAAAAATTCGCCTCCCGCAAGCATGCTACCGAATTTACCGGGTTCGATTTGGAATTTTCGTATATTGATTCTTACGAAGATGTCATGGCTTTAGAAGAACAAATGCTTTCTTTTGCGCTGGATAAAGTCGCTCAAAAATACGGCCAAGCCATTCGAAATACGTTCGGTTTGGAAGTTGTCGTTCCGACATTGCCGTTTCCGCGGATCGATTTGCACGATCTTTACGACGAACTGGAAAAACGCTACGGTTATCAAGTAAGCGAATCGGAAAAAGGCGATTTAACGACGGAAGGAGAACGCTTATGCCAGCGATTCTCCTTAGAAAAATACGGTCATGAATTTTTGTTTGTTACCGGATATGCTAAAGAATGTCGGGCTTTTTACCACATGCGTGATGCTAAAGGCATTCCGTGCGGGTATGATTTGATTTGGAAAGGCTGCGAAATTACGACCGGTGCCCAACGGGAACATCGTTATGAAATTTTAAAACAGCAGGCGATGGAAAAAGGATTGGGCGAAGATGTGAAATTCTATTTGGACTTTTTCAAATACGGCTGTCCGCCGCATGGTGGTTTTGGCATCGGCGTCGATCGGATTACCATGCTGTTGTTCAATGAAGGAATCAAAGAATCGATGTTTTTATTCCGAGGTCCCGATCGTCTCAATCCATAAGGAGGTTTGTATGAAAGATCATATTTCGTGGAATGAATATTTTATGGGTGTAGCCGTTTTATCCAGTAAAAGAAGCAAGGATCCCAATACCAAAGTCGGGGCTTGTGTGGTCAATGCGGATAAGCGAATCATCGGCATCGGTTATAACGGATTTCCGTTTGGTTGCAGCGATGATGAATATCCTTGGGGAAAAAATACCAATTATCTCAATTCGAAATATCCTTATGTCGTTCATGCCGAACCCAATGCGATTTTGAACTGTACGTCTTCGCTAAAAGGCGCGACGCTTTACGTGACGCTTTTCCCCTGCAACGAATGCGCCAAACTGATCATTCAGTCCGGTATCAAACGCGTCGTTTACGCCTCGGATAAATACCATGATCAGGATTCTTTTATTGCCTCAAGAAGAATGTTCGATTCGGCCGGGATTTGCTATGAAAAGATGCCTGCCGTTTCGATTGAATTAACTACCCAAGAGGAGGAACAATGATCTATCTATTCAAAAAATACGGTTGGCTGATGATCCTGGTATGTTTGGTCAATTTACCGATTTTGATTTTCGGCAGTATTCGCACCGACCAAACGGTGACTTTAAAAGGCGATACGACGAAAGTCGAAAATTTTGTTGAAATCGATCAGGCCTTTACCTCATCGGGCAGTTTTTCAACGATTTACGTGATCAGTTTCGATCATTCGACCATTTTACAGAACTGGCTCTTATCGGCTTCGACGACGGCAACGCTTGCCACCATCAGCGACAGTTACCAACATTTTACGGATGCCGAAACTAGGGCAATGGGACGAATTCAACACAATGCTTCCATTCAGTATTCGTTAATCGTCGCCTACCGTCAAGCCTCACAGATCGATCCCAAAATTCATTTGGATTACACCTTTAACGGCTATTTGGTTTCTTATTACAGTTCGGAATCGGATTTTCGAATCGGCGACCGAATTGTTGCCATCAACGATCTTTCTTATACCGATCCTACTTTTAGTGAGCACTTTTCCAAACGGAAAACCGGCGATATCGTGACGGTTGAACGGAATAGTCGGTTGCTTGAAATCACGCTTTCCGATACAAACCATGTCATCGGCGGATATGCCGATTACCGAATCGATGATGAGAATGCTTTTCCGAATTATACGATTCTTCCAACCAATGTCGGCGGACCTTCGGGTGGATTGTTGCAGACTTTGGCATTATACGATGCCCTGCTGGAAGAAGATTTAACCGGCGGAAAAAAGATTGCCGGTACCGGTACGATTTCAGTTGATGGAACAGTTGGCATCATCGGCGGAATCGTTCAGAAAATTTATACAGCCTACGACGATGATATCGATCTTTTTCTTTGTCCGAAAGACAATTACGAAGAAGCGTTAACGGCCTATAACCGACTGCCTCATCCTGAAAAAATGAAATTGTATTCGGTCGCAACGTTTGAAGACGCTCTGCGGATTTTGGAGGAAAACCGATGAATCTTTGGAAAAATTACATTGCCGTAAGAAAAGAACTATCTACGATGAAAACGCCCTTCAAAGAAACGATTGTACGGGCGATGACGGCTTTTCTTTTTGCGTTGTTGATCGTCTTAGGACCGCTTACCTTATTAATCAACTGTTTGATTTTTATTGATTTACAGGTTTGGATCAAAATCGGTTTTGCCGGCTGTTTTTTCCTGATTTGTTTTTTAACGCGGTTTTTCTATTTTCAAGCGTTGGTTATGGGCCGCCGATCCATGCGCGCTTTTTACGCGATGGATGCGATCGTTTGTTTGTTGCTGTCGCTTTTGCTTTTACTATTACTCTTATAGGAGGTATGCCATGCTGATTTCTTGTTTGTTGCTGTTCTTTTTGCTGTTATTCGATCAACTGACCAAATATTTGACGGAATTGTTTTTGAATGGGCCGGTCGTAAAAGAATTGATTCCCTATGTTCTTTCGGTTACCAAAGTCTATAATACAGGTGCCGCTTGGTCCAGTTTCGACGGTGCCACGGTTTTTTTAGCCATCATCAGTTTGATTGCCAGTCTTGTATTGGTTTATTTTTTCACAAAAAACAACTGGAAACGGAAAAAATGTTATTCCATTGCCATCACTTGTATGCTAGCCGGGACTTACGGAAACTTCATCGATCGTTTTTTTGCCTCTTTTTTCCCGGAATACCGCCCAGGTGTGGTTGATATGATTATTTTTACCCCTCTAGATACCTTGTGGGAGAAGATCATCGGTTCTTCGTTTCCGATTTTCAACGTTGCCGATGTTTGTTTGGTCATCGGAGTTATCTTTTTGGTCATTGACATTTTATTTTTCCAGGAAAGAAGAGCCGTCAAATGAAAGAATATATTGTAACAAAAGAAGAAGCGGGCCTACGCTTGGATAAGTATTTAAAGCATTGTTTACCGGATCAATCCCGTTCGCATTTGGTCAAATGTATCGAGGAAGAAAAAGTTTTGGTAAACGATCAAAAGATGAAACCGTCTTATTTGGTTTTAGAAGGCGACCGGATCGTTTGCGGCGATTTAGAGGTCAAACCGCTTTTATTGGAAGCCAAAAATCTCAAACTGGATATTGTTTATGAGGATGAGGATGTGGCGGTCGTCAATAAACCGAAAGGAATGGTGGTTCACCCCGGTTGCGGCAACACCGACGATACATTGGTTCACGGATTGTTGTGGGAAATAAAAGATTTGGCCATCAACGGATCCATTCGCCCGGGAATTGTTCACCGGATCGATAAAGATACGACCGGCCTTTTGATGATCGCTAAAAACGATCAGGCACAACTTTCCTTAACGGAACAGTTGAAAAAACACACCTGTAACCGTCGGTATATTGCCTTGGTTTACGGAACCATCACCGAAAATAAAGGAAAGATCAACGCACCGATCGGAAGAGATAAGGACGATCGGAAAAAAATGGCTGTCACCGAAGGCGGCAAACCGGCCGTTACGCATTTTACGGTTTTAAAACGCTACCGGGATTTCACCTTGGTTTCCTGTCAACTGGAAACCGGACGGACGCATCAGATCCGAGTTCATTTTCAATACATCGGCCATCCGTTGGTCGGCGATGCCGTTTACGGCAGAAGAAAAGTCATCGGTCAACAAGGTCAGTTTTTACATGCCGAACGGATCGGATTTCACCATCCGAAAACCGGCGCGTATTTGGAATTTACGGCTCCCATTCCGCCTTACTTTCAAGCCTTTTTAGATCAATTGGACGTGCTTGAATAAGGGAGGATGGCATGAAAAAAAGTTTTTGGATTGTTTGGATCGTTCTTTTTTTAGGACTTTGCTCCTGCAAAAAGAACAATTCCAATGAAATCATACTTTCGTTTGACGAAGCGTATTATCAACCGTTAAACGGGCCGCTTGATCAAACGTTTAAAGAAAAACTTCATACCTTATTGGAACAGACCCATACGCATCAAGGTACGTATGCCGAGGTATGGGAGATTTTAAAAAAAGCCGATGCCGATTCCAATCAAACCGATCACATCGTCTGTCTTTATACCGGTCAATCCATCCCGATTGCCAATCAAGATCAGGGACTATCGGGAAATTATCTTTGGAACCGAGAACATTTATGGCCGAAAGCCAAGGGTTTCAAAAGTGAAAAAATGCCGGCTCACAATGATTGTCATCATCTACATGCCAGTGAAAAAAACATCAACCAAGCGCGGTCAAATTTGGATTTCGGAAATGTTTCGGATCCTTCTCAAAGCGATGCGTTCGGAAATCGCTGGAATCAATTGTATTTCGAACCGCGGGATGAAGTCAAAGGCGATATTGCCAGAAGTCTGTTTTACATGGTGGTTCGCTATGATGGCGATTCATGTGATCGGTGCGAGTTGGATTTGGAACTTGTAGACGGTGTTACGGATACTTCAATGATCACCAGCGGTGAAGTCGGACGTCTGGGCGATTTATCTACGCTCATTCGCTGGCATTATGAGGATCCGGTCGATGATGCCGAACGAAGAAGAAACGAGGTCGTTTTTTCTTATCAGAAAAACCGCAATCCGTTTATCGATCATGAAGAATTCGTCGCTTACTTATATCCCACTTTAGCGGCACCTTATCTCTCAGATACAATTCGTTAAAAAAACCACAATCCGATGTTGTGGTTTTTTCGTTTATTTTAAAGAAATCTCATTGGCAAGCGGCGTATAAAAGATTTGTTTGATATGGTCGAGATCCTTTGTTTTTCCAAGTGCATACATCAGTTTGGTTACGGCCGCTTCGGTTGTCATATCCAGCGCTTCGATCGCTCCGGTTTTAAGAACTTTGGTACCGACTTCGTAGATATTGAAATTGCTTCGTTCGTACAAACACTGAGACGTAACGACGACCGGAATATTTTTTAAAATCGCTTGTTGGATTTCTTTGGTAAAATCCCGCCGTTGAAAAGGAATCCCACCGGCTCCGTACGCTTCGATAACAATTCCGTGGATACCGGATTGAATCAGCAACGAAATGATCGCCGGATCGGTTGCGGGAGTGAGTTTGAGCAGAAAAACATTGGTGTCGATGGTACAGTGAAGCGAAGGAGGAAGCGTCGTTTTTCGGATCATTGCCGCATCGATGCTAAGACCGGAAGAACAGATTCGTCCGACCGGATTTAAATTGATGGATTCGAAAGCGGAAAAACTGGAGGTACGGACTTTGACGGCTCTGGAGGCGAACATAATCTTCCGGTCAAATGCCAAAAAAATGCCATTGTAAGATGATTTGGCCATCGCCAAAGCCGCTTTGAGGTTATCCAGCGCATCCGTCAACGGATGGTTTAACGGGAGTTGGGAACCGGTAAACACGATGGGAACAGCAGGATTTTGGATCATAAAAGACATCATCGAAGCGGTGTAGGCCATGGTATCGGTTCCGTGCGTGACGATGATTCCTTGATAGTGCTTCATTTTTTCAAATAACGTTTGGGCAATGAGCGTCCATTCTTCCGGCTGAATATTCGAACTATCCAAAACCAACAGACTTTCCACATGGATGATGGTATCTTCTTCAATCAACAGTTTTTCCAAAGGGATTTGTTTATCGGCCGGTATCAGACCGTTTTTGGACGGAACGGATGAGATGGTTCCACCGGTAGAAAGAATCAATATGTGTTTCATATGATAACCTCCGAAATCTTTTTATATTATAGCGCATTTTTCAAAAAAATACGATCTTTTCTTTTATTTTGACCGTTCCTTAAAAAAATTGCTTTTTTCTTCGTTGTCCCGGACTTTACTTTTTCAAAAAATATGCTATAATAACAGTTGGCTTATGCTTAATTTCAGAAGGGATTAAAAAGAGAAATAGAAGATATGATTTAAGGAGGAGCAGACGTTTCCCTTCGGTTTATTCTAACGTCTGCGTGAAGTTATGACAATTGAAAATTTAGAACACAGTCGGAAAAAGGCTATCTTCGATGTAACGGCAGAAGAATTCAGTGCCGCCCTCGATAAGGCCTTTGAAATCTGCAATCAAAAAGTTACCATCAAAGGATTCCGCAAAGGAAAAGCCCCAAGACATGTCTATGAAAAAAACTACGGGGTGGAATCATTATATGATGAAGCGCTCAATGAAATCTTAAATACCAAAGCGGCGGAAATCTACAAAGATCAGGAACTGGCCAAAGAAATCGTCGGTCCGTTTGAACCGAATATCGAAACAAACGAAAAAATCGAAGCCGGCAAACCGTTTCAAGTATCGCTTTCATTTGATGTTTATCCGGAAGTTCATTTACCGCAATACAAAGGCATTGAAGTAAAGAAAGCCGTTTTGGAAGCAACGGAAGAAGAAGTAAGTGATGCCATTCGCCAAATGATGAAAAAAGATGCCTCCATGCAACCGAAACAAGAACAAGTGATTGCGTCCGGTGATTATGCCAATTTCGATTTCGTCGGTACGGTAGACGGTGTTGAATTCCCGGGCGGAAAAGCCGAAAATTACGAATTGCAAATCGGATCCGGTCAATTCATTCCGGGATTCGAAGATCAAATGATCGGCATGAAAGCCGGGGATGTCAAAGACGTTTGCGTTACTTTCCCGGAAAATTATGCGGAAAAAACGCTGGCCGGCAAACCGGCGGTCTTCAAAGTAACACTTCATGAAGTGAAAGAAGAAGTTTTCCCGGAATTAAACGATGCTTATGTCGTTGATTTGAAATTGGATGATGCCAAAACAGTTGAAGAACTGAAAGCCAAAAAGAAAAAAGAATTGGAAGACCGAAAAGCCGTCAGTGAAAAAGATCGGCAAACGGATGAAATCATCAACAAGATTTTAGATAATGCGGTTGTGGATATGCCGCACAGTTTGGAAAAAGAACGGATCGATTTGATTCGTTCCCAATATGAACAACAAGCTAAAATGTACAACATTCCGTTTGAAACGTTCTTGGGACTGATGAATATCACAAAAGAAAAATTCGACGAAGAAACCGAAAAACAAGGCAAACGGCAAGCGTTGTTCAACGTCGTTCTTTCTAAACTGATCGAAGTGGAAAACTTGGCTCCATCCAAAGAAGCTTTGGAACAAGAAGCTTTAAAAGATGCCGAAAAACAGAATTCCACCAAAGAAGAAATGATGAAAAAGAACGTTTCCAAATATTATAGCGATCTGGCTTATCAAGCGGTTGTTTCTTTCTTATTGGAACAAGCAACGATCATCGACTAAAATGGGTAATAATCGGACATGGATCAAGCATGTCCGATTATTTTTATCTTTTAATCGACTTCCGCAGCGAATGATTAAAGATAAAAAAACAGATACTAGAAATGTTCTTTTAAGAAAAGTACGGAAAGTTTTTTATTTTTTTGGCAAAGTACTTGCAAAAGTGCCAAAAATAAGATATAGTATAGTTGTTGATATTTTTTTTATCAACGGAAAGGATGGTAACAATGGAAGAAAATACAAAAATCGTTCTGCCGGCCATTGCTGTCAGAGGGGTTGTTCCTCTTCCGAATAATGAATTCAGAATCGAAGTCGGAAGAACCAATTCCGTATTGGCGCTGGATGCGGCTGAAAAAATGTACGGCGGCAATATTTTATTGTTGATCCAAAAAGATCCGACGATTTCCGAAGTAACGGAAAATGATGTGGAACCAATCGGTGTTTTGGCGAAAATCACGCTGAAACTTCTTTTACCGAATAAAAATTATAAAGTAAAATTCAAAATCGCAGATCGGATCAAAATCGAAGAATTTACTTCGCTGGATCCTTATTTTGTCTGTCATTACGAAAAACTTTATTCTTTTTACGAAAACATAGATGTCGAACCGGCTTTGGTTAAATCGGTTGCGCAGGCCATTGCGGCATCTGGAAGTCATTTGCTGCAAAACAGTGAGGAAGTGGCTCGGCTGTTGCAAAACGGAAGCAACTCGGACGTTTTATCGGATGTCATTGCGTTTCAACTAAAAGGCACCAGACCGTCTCAGACAAAATACCGTTATTTGGAAGAACTGGATGTCATCAAACGCTTGCAGTATATTTTGGAAGATATCGAATATGAAAAACAGATCGTCAATATTGAAAACAAAATCAATCAAGATGTCAAAAAGTCGATTGACGAATCTCAAAAAGAGTATTACTTACGGGAAAAAATGAAAGCCATTCAGAATGAACTGGGCGATAAGGCCCGTCAGGATGAAGATGTGGAAGCGTTGCGCAAAGCCATTGAAGAAGCGCATTTGCCGGAAAACGTCTACGAAAAAGCAAAAAGCGAATTGCAGAAATACGCCAATACCAACAATCAAATGGCCGAATCGGGTGTGATTCGTTCGTATTTGGACTGGATCATTCAATTGCCTTGGTATAAAGCCAGCAAGGACAATGCCGATTTAAACGATGTGGCTCAAAAACTCGATAAAAATCATTACGGACTGGAAAAAGTAAAAGATCGGATCATCGAATATTTGGCGGTTAAAATGATGACGGGCCATAATCCGCAGACAATTCTTTGTTTTGCAGGTCCTCCGGGCGTCGGTAAAACGTCGCTGGCCAAAAGTATCAGCGAGGCACTGGGTCGAAAATTCGTCAAACAATCGCTTGGCGGCGTCAGAGACGAATCGGAAATCAGAGGACATCGTCGAACTTATATCGGAGCATTACCCGGCAGAATTTTAAAAGGTATGAAAGATGCCGGTACGGTCAATCCTGTTTTCCTTTTGGATGAAATCGATAAGATGACTTCCGATTATCGTGGCGATCCGGCGGCAGCCATGCTCGAAGTGTTGGATCCGGAACAAAACAAATATTTTTCGGATAATTACTTGGAAGAACCATACGACTTATCGCAGGTGATGTTCATCACGACAGCCAACGATTTATCCAATATCCCGGCTCCGCTTCGCGACCGAATGGAAATCATCGAACTGTCTTCTTACACGGAAATCGAAAAATTCAATATTGCATATCAGCATTTATTGCCAAGAGAGTTATCCGAACACGGTTTAAATGCTTCGCAATTGACAATCGAAGAAGATACCATGTATGCGATCATTCAAAATTATACCCGGGAAGCCGGTGTAAGAGAATTGGAGCGGATGATTGCGACGATCTGTCGGAAGACCGTTAAACGGATTTTAATGGAAAAAGCCGAACACGTAACCGTAACGTGCGACAACTTGCATGAATTTTTAGGTAAGATTCGGTTTACGAACAACAAACACCGCAAACAAAACCAAATCGGTATCGTTACCGGACTGGCCTATACGCAGTTCGGCGGCGATACGTTGGATATCGAAGTAACCACGTTCCCGGGAAAAGGTGTTTTACAGTTGACCGGTAAATTGGGCGATGTCATGAAAGAATCGGCTCAGGCGGCTTTCTCTTATGTCAAATCCCATCTTGCGGACTTCCATATCGACAAAGAAAAAATCGAAAATACAGACATTCATATTCATGTGCCGGAAGGAGCCGTTCCCAAAGACGGTCCGAGTGCCGGTGTAACGATGACAACGGCGCTGATTTCGGCATTGACCAACCAGCCCGTAGACTGTCATGTCGGAATGACCGGCGAAATCACGTTAAGAGGACAGGTTCTTCCGATCGGCGGTTTAAAGGAAAAATCCATTGCGGCACATCGAAGCGGACTGACCAAAATTTTCATTCCGAAAGAAAACGAACGGGATATCGAAGATATTCCGGAAGAAGTACGCAATGTCCTTACGATCCAACCGGTCGAAGAAATGAGCGAAATCTATCACAGTCTGTTCAAATAATTTTTCAAACGGTATTTTAACAATACCGTTTTTTTTGTTTGAAAACCTGATTTTAAATTTCTTTTTTTTGTTTTGTTGGCTATTTATTTCATCGAGGTGTTAGAAGTGAAAATCAAAGATCTGCAAAAAAATCAACGACCGCGCGAACGCTTGATCGAAAAAGGAGCGGCTTCGTTAAGCGATGCAGAATTGCTGGCGGTTTTGCTTGCAAGCGGAACGAAGCAGGAAAATGTTATGGAATTGGCAGCCAGAATCTGTGCGCGCTATCCCTTTTCGGATTTAAAAGAATTGACTTACCCGCAACTGATTGCCCTACCGGGCATCAAAATGGCCAAAGCATGTCAGTTATTGGCTTGTTTTGAAATCGTTAGGCGATCGTTTTGTATCACCGGTCAAAAAGAACAGTTGGACTCGGCGCAAAAAATCTATCAGTTTGCCTACCCGAAGATGATGCTGCAAAAAAAGGAAACGATGATGATCATCTATTTAAATGCCAAACTGCAAGTTCTTTACCACCAACACCTTTCTTCTTATCATCCGACTAGTATAGAAGTTCCGGTTCGGTTGATTGTGGAAGAAGCCTTGTTTCAAAAAGCTTACGCAGTGGTCTTGTTACACAATCATCCATCTAGTGATTTGACGCCTTCAAAGGCCGATTTATCCATGACGGACTATCTTAAAAATCTATTGGAATCACTGGAAATCGTTTTGCTAGATCATTTGATTGTCTCCGATCAAAACTACTATTCTTTTTTGGAAAAGGGTCTAATCACAACCGAAGAAGCATAAAGTAGGAAGGAGCGTGAGAACAGATGAAACGATTCAAGTATCTTTTTTTGGGGATTTTTTTGCTGCTTTATTACGGCCTTCCGTTTTGTAAAGAGGTGTTGGATCATGAAATCAATTACAGTGCGATCGCATCGTATGTAGCCAAAGGCCTCTACGAGGACAGTCTGACGGTTTCAACGACCAAACTGCAAGTAAAAGATTTCGTACTTGAAGGCGATGTTTTGTATATTTTTCCGTTGAATCAGGAAGTAAAACTACCGTTTGGCGTCATGATCGCATCCTTAAAAAACGATCAAATGGATGTTGTCGATACCCAGTACCGATATACCATCGGTCATTATGAAAAAAAATGTGTCCGGCTTTATGAATACAAAAAAGAAGAAGCCGTCTTGGCAACAACCGGCGATTTTTATACGATTACCGGAACCGATTTAAATCGCATCATCGCCCGTTTGGAAATCGATTATGCACAAGTTTAAAATCCACTGGACATTTTGGCTGTTGATGATCTTTGTTTTTTTATCGCCGAAACAGCAGATAATCGGAAAACTGATGTTGTGTTTGTTCATTCACGAGATCGGGCATCTGCTCATTCTTTACGTTAAAAAAATTCCGATCGAAAAGTTGGAACTGTATGCGTGCGGCTTTGGAATGGATTTGAAACAAAAACCGGTATCGTGCAGCTTTGATTTAGTTTTTTATTCCGCCGGAATCGCATTTAATCTCATCGCCTACGGCTGTTTTTCCGATCCGCAACTCAAACAGTTGTCGCTTTTGCTTGCACTCATCAATTTGATTCCGCTTGAACCGCTTGACGGGTTTCACCTTGCAAAAGCACTTTTTGAACGCTTTTTCCCGGTTTTTCACACCCGCTACATTTCTTTTTTCCTTTCTTTTATCAGTCTTGCGGCGATTTTGTGGATCTATCTGTTTGGCGACTTCGGTTATCTGTTTTTAATCAATCTGGCGTATCTTGTGTTTGTTTTGATTGCATCGTGGTTTAAAAGAAGGCTTGTATTTCAACGTTTTTTACTGAGTCGATATCTTTATCCTCTTTGCTTAAAAACGCGAATAATCGGCGTTCATCGGCATTTGGAACGTTATTTATATCGGTACCGCACGTTGATCGTTTCTGTGGGTGAAAAAAAAGTCACGGAAAAAGAGATTTTATCGATCTACTTCCAAAAAAATAAAGGCTTACGATAAAACATTGTCTTTTTTTAGGCTTTTATTGTATAATGGAAACAAGCGATAAAAAATGAGGTACGGATATGGATAAAAAAAGTTTCGAGTTTTTAAATAAAATCTGTTTTGAACGAACCGGCGGCAGCGAAAATGAATTGAAAGTGGCGAATTTACTGATGGCGGAATGCCGAAAATATCAGGTGGAAGCCCATTTGGAAGAATTCGAAATCAATGCTTACGATATCAAAAAAGTACAGTTGGAAACGTTAGACGATCAATATGAAGTTCGTGGCGTTGGCATGAGCGGATCGACTCCCATTGAAGGAATCGTCGGCGATTTATGGGTTTACGAATCGGATGAACAGTTGGAACAACAGCGGAATTTGGAAGGTAAAATCGTTTTGATTGCCGGCAAAATGCGGTACCCGTTGTATCAAAAATTATGCGAGAAAAAGGCGATCGGTTTCATCATCAGCAGCGGCAGCCTCTACGATCTTAAAGAAGAAACGGATTTAGAAGAAGTCATGCTTCGCAAAAGACATTACCAATACGGCAAGATTCCCGGTGTCTGTCTGCGGATGAAAGATACACAGCGACTGATTGCTTCTAATGCCAAAGAAGTCAAACTGACGCTTCTTCAGGAAGAATATAAAGCCCGATCTCATAATGTCGTGGCGACGATTCCAGGCCAGTCTAAAGAAACGATTGCGTTTACGGCGCATTACGATTCCGTTCGTTTTTCAAGCGGTGCCTACGACAATGCCACCGGTACGACGACGCTGTTGGAATTATTGAGCCATTATGCAAGCACGCATCCCAAACGAACGCTTAAATTCATTTGGTGCGGTTCCGAAGAAATGGGACTGCTTGGTTCGAAAGCCTATATCCAAGCCCATTCGGATGAATTGCAAGACTACGTTTTTGCCATCAATGTCGATATGACGGGCGTTGTGATCGGCAAAGATATCGCTTGTTGTACGGCGTCTTCTTCGCTGGTCCATTATATTCAGTATTTAGGACGGGAAAAAGGCTTTGCGATCGAAGCCAAACAAGGGGTTTATTCATCGGATTCCACGCCGTTTGCCGATTCTGGCATTCCGGCTGTTTCGTTTGCCCGGATTGCCCCCAAAGGCGGTGCCGAAATTCATAGTCGCAAAGACGTCTTACAATTTTTAGATCAAGCCAATTATTACCGCACTTGTGATTTCATTGGCTGTTTTGCTGATCGTCTGATTGAATCCGTTTATTTTCCGGTAGAACGAACGATCCCGGAAGAAATGAAAAAAGAATTGAATGTTTACTACGGAAGAAAAGAAGAATGATTTATCTGATTGGTTTGAATCCGGCACTGGATTGTTACGAAACACTTCCTACAATCGAACTTGGGAAAAAGAATGTGGTCGATCGGCAGACGTTCGTTTGCGGCGGAAAAGCCGTCAATTTGGCCTTGATGTTGAAAAAATTAAAAACACCTTCCAAACTGTTGCTTGCAGCCGGTGGTTTTACGGGAGATTTTTTGGTTCGGGAATTAAAAACAAACGAAATCGATTTTCGCTTGTTTTGGCAAAAGACTCCGACTCGGATCAATTTCAAACTAAAGACTACGGAAGAAACTTCGTTTGATTTGAAATCGAAGGTGGAAAAAGAAACGTTAAAAGAAATGCGGCATTATTTAGAAGAAAACGTAACTCAAAACGACATCGTCGTCGCAAGCGGGGCAGCCGAAGAAGAAGACTATCGTTTCTTATTGACGCATCTGATAGGAAAAACGGTTTTGGATGTCGACGGAAAACTGCTGAGGAATCTCTTGGATTTGAAACCGTGGCTGATCAAACCCAACGAAGAAGAACTTTCGGCCTGTTTTGAACCAGAAGAACCTTCCCTAGACTACTTTTTATCACAGGGTGTGGAAACGGTTTTGGCGACATTCGGTTCTTCCGGTTCTCTTTTAAAGCGCTCAGACCAAACTTTCATGCTTCCTGCTTTAACGACAACTGTTTTAACGACCGTCGGTTGCGGGGATTGTTATTTAGCCGCTTTTCTTTCCTACTTTTTAAAAGGATATTCTTATCAAGAAGCGTTTTTTTGGGTGCCATCGCCGCTTCTTTAAAAGCATCTTGCGGAGATTTCCCAGAAGAACAACAAATTGAAACGTGTAAAACGCTTTCGTATAGTAATTTACGGGTGAAAACGTTATAATGGCAATGAGGAAAGAGGAAAGATAGCATGAGTGATAATATCCAACAGAAAATTGACTACAACAAGTGGCTTGAAAGTGAAAAACTTCACAAAGATATGTGCGGTTCGTATGATTTTTGTCACTACTGTGACAAATCGCTTACCAATCCGTGTGTACATGCTGTCGATGCAATTGAAAAAGCATTGAAAGAAACGGCCTACCGTAAAACCGGTAAGTAAAAACCGTAACAACATTCTTTTAAAAAAAGAAGGTTTGGCAATGGGCGAGTTTGAAATCCCAGTGATTTTGACTCGCTTTTTTGTTGCTTTTTTACAGTTTTTCTTTTATAATAACAATAGAATGATTCAAGAGGTGAAAAAATGATCAATTTTCTTGCAGGAAAATGAATAAAACAAGGAATTCCATTGAATAAGGGGTATCCTTGTCTTTTTTGCAGGAAAGTATTGGGATGCTTAGGATATAGATCGTTTTCATCGGTTGCGGGAATACTTTCCTGCGGCCGTTTTTTTATAAAGGAGGAATGATTTATGTCTATGATTCGCATCAACGATCTATCGTTTTCTTATCCGACGGGAATTGAGGCGGTTTTCGAGCACGTTTCTTTTCAAATCGACAGCAATTGGCGCCTCGGTTTGATCGGGCGAAACGGCAGAGGGAAAACGACGCTTCTTTATCTGTTAGCGGGAAAATACCCGTATCAGGGTACCATTCAAAAAAGCGTATCCTGTGCTTATTTTCCTTATACCGTTGATTCAAGCGGCACAACGGAAGAAGTAATAAAAAGCGTTGCCACCGATGCCCTCGATTGGGAAATCCAAATCGAATTATCGCATCTTGACTTAAAAGAAACGCTGTTAACGCGCTCTTTTTTTAGTCTTTCCAACGGAGAAAGAAGTAAAGTATTGTTGGCCGGTTTATTTTTGAAAAAAGAAGGGTTTTTATTGATTGACGAACCGACCAATCATTTGGATCAAAAAGGAAGAGAAGTTGTTGCCGATTATTTAAAAAAGAAAAAAGGATTTATCGTCGTCAGTCATGATCGCAGTTTCTTGGATGCTTGCATTGACCATGTGCTCATCTTAAATCGCCAAACCATCGACGTTCAAAACGGAAATTTTTCATCGTGGTATACCAATTTCAACCGTCAGCAGCAATATGAAAAAAAAGAAGCGGAACGGTTGAAAAAAGATGTCAGACGCCTGCAACAATCCTTCAAACAATCTCAATCTTGGAGCGATCAAACAGAAGCTTCCAAATACGGAAACGGACCGGTAGACAGAGGATTTATCGGTCATAAAGCCGCGAAAATGATGAAACGGGCTAAAACGATCGAAACAAGAAAAGAAAAAGCCTTAAAAACCAAACAATCGCTTTTAAAAGATTACGAAGAAACCGAACAGCTTCGTTTATCGCCGTTGATTCATCGAAATCAACAACTGGTTTCTTTTTCCGATGTCGTCATCACTTACGATCAAAAAGCCGTCCATCCACCGATTTCATTTACGATCACTGCAGGCATGCGTCTTGCACTAGCCGGAAAAAACGGCAGTGGGAAAAGCAGTCTTTTACGCCTTTTAATCGGCGAAGAAATCCCTTATTCCGGATTGATCAAGCGAGCACCGGGATTGATCATTTCCTATGTCGGACAGGATCTGTCGCATTTAAAAGGAAGTCTTTCTTCTTATGCCGAAGCGCATCACTTAAATGAAAGTTTGTTGAAGTCCATGCTGCGCAAACTTGATTTCAAGCGAAGTTTATTAAGCCGAAATATAGAAGAATTTTCGGACGGACAAAAGAAAAAGGTCTTGCTTGCCGCAAGCCTTCTGATGCCGGCTCATTTGTATGTTTGGGATGAACCGCTCAATTATATCGACGTATTTTCCAGAATGCAGATTGAAACATTGATTTTGGAAAGTAAGGTTTCCATGATTTTCGTCGAACATGATCAAACATTTCAACAAAAAATCGCAACCGATATCATCCGATTGTAACAAAAAAAGATGCCGCGGCATCTTTTTTTCGTTGTTATTTTCGTCTTTTTTTCGCACCGTAAACCGTTACGTTTAAATAATTGTCCTGTAAAAGACGGTAATTGGATATTTTTTCAAGCAGTGTTAAATCGATTTCTTTTAATGCGTAAGAAATAAACGTATTGTTTTTACGATTATAGATAAAATCATCCGTTAAGATATCGTAGTTTTTCGGATCGTAAGCAAAAGAAGGTTCGCCGCTGAACACATTGACACCGAAATATTTCGCATCGGTATCAATTCCAAGAAGATTAACAAGCGTCCGGTGGATATCGGCAAGCGATTTGACTTGACTCAAAATGTCGGGAATTTCTTCTTGAGCCATCGACCGATAAATGTTACCGCTTGGGTCATAGATGATCAAGGGAATGTTTAAAGCGATTTTACGGAATTCCAAATCGGATAATTTGCGATCGTACAAATCGTCAAATTCCTCTTTTTTAATGGAAGCCCCATGATCGCCGTACAACAAAAAGAGAGTATTTTCCATATAATTCGGACTGTTTGGATCGGATGCTTCCGTTAAGAATTCATACAGCAACCGATCATTATAACGAACTTGATTCAAATAATTTTCCAAAATATAATGCGTTATATTCAAATTGAAATCCACTTTCTCAAAATCGGGCAATTCATCGGAAAAATCCGGATAAGGATTGTGCGGTGTGATGGTTTCGACAAATGAAAAAGATTTGTTGCCTTCGCGGATGAGGTCCTGCGCTTTTTTCGTTGCCCATTCTAAAATGGCATCATCCCGAATCCAATAATCTAAGTATTTGTCTTCGTAATCGTCTTTCGGATACAGTTGGATAAAGGTATCCAAGCCTTGAAAATGTGTCATTCGGTATAAATTTTCATGAACAAAATCATGATTGTAAAAGATTTCATCGGTTCCGTTATAAGAATTGGACGTATAGCCGTCTAAGTATGTTCCGAGGGTGGGCAGATCGAAATCGTATTCATCGTATTCCCAAACGATCGTCATATCGCCGGTCGGATAAAAACCGGTAAAGAAACTGAACTCGGCATCCGATGTGTTGCCCACACCGACATTAGTATAAACATGGTTAAAGTAAAAACAGTTGTCCTCTTCGAATAACCGGTTCAAATACGGGGTTACTTCGATTCCGTTGAAAGTATTTTGAAACGCAAACGACATCGTCGACTCCATTTGGATAACAAAGACGTTCATATCTTTGCAAACACCGGTTTGTCGGTCGTATTTCGAATACGTTTTTTGATCGATCAGATTGACATATTGATCGACATTCTTATTGAACGGATCCAATTCCCGGTAGGTACTTTCCTGCGTCTGACCGTCATTTAACGGATTTCGGTTATCGATGTGAAATAAAAATTCGCCGATGTAATAATTGTAAACGCCGGCATATTGGCACCCGTACTGGGCATAGTCCGTGGAATATTTCCAATTTTCTTTCAACGATTGCCGGTAATAAAGGTAGGTACCCGTTTGAATAAAAACGATCATAAGGACATAGATTAACGTTTTTTTCCAGGGAAGACGGATCGCTGTCGGGTTAAATTGTTTTTTAAAGATGAGAAACAAGGTCAGCAAGACGGCAAAAGGAATCAGACAAACGATTCTAAAATAGATGAATAATTCAACTACCCAGTCCAAAAAGACGTTTGCGCCGAACCCGCCGGTCGGATTTTTATACAGATTGAAATTAAAAAGAGAAAAAGCCAATCGGTAACTTTTATTGTAATACTGCAAGGCAATCACGGCAAAATTCAATACCAACGTCAGAATCATCAAATAAAGACTGATATTTTTTTCTTTTTTGAATAAAACGACGCCGAGTAAAAAGAAAGCACTTAAAATCGCCAAGTTCCCGCATATGGAAAAAAGATGGGAAAAGAAAGTATCCTCGAAAGCAACGATATACTGATTTAAAAGCGGGGAAGTCAAAAAATAAGTATTGAGCAGATTCAACAGAAAATAACAGGTTGTGATCCACATAAACGGTTTTTTCAGCATCCAAGTTTCCTCTCCTTTCATTTATAATTAATTGTAGTAGATTTTGCCGAAAAATCAAGTCTTTTTTATTTTACTTAAACATCTCATCTTTTAGTATTCCCGTTAAAAAACGATTTTATCAGATAGGGGATAAGCCATTTGGTGCATTCAAATTGATTTTTCTTTTTTGTTGGGATATAATAAGAACGAAAAAGAAAGCAACACGCTCAATTATAAAGACTCTGGATTCGAGTCTTTTTTTATCAAGGAGACAGATGATGGAAAAATACGAACTCAATAAACTGATCGACGAATACAAAGTAAAAATCGCCGATTTGAATACGGCTTTGGCGATTTCCTTAAAACAACCGCTTTACCGGAAATTGGAAGAAGAAATGAACGATCCTTTTTTTTGGCAAGACCAGGAAAAGGCTCAAAAAGTGATTGCCAAAGCCAATGCTTTAAAAGAAGTTTTAACCGCTTATACGAAATTGGAAAATCGCTTTCAAGATTTTTTGAGTTTGGCGGAAATGGCTTTGGAAGACGAAGAAGCCATGCTGCTACTGGATGAAGAAGCCAAACTGCTGCAGCAGGAAACCGATTTGCTGGAAGAAAAAGCCTTGTTATCCCAAAAATACGACGATGCCGACTGTATTTTGGAATTGCATCCGGGAGCAGGCGGAACCGAGTCGATGGACTGGGCCGATATGCTGTTTCGGATGTATCAACGTTTTGCATCCAGAAAAGGTTTTCGCTTCAACATTTTGGATTATCAAGCCGGCGAAGAAGCGGGAATCAAATCCGTTACGGTTCAGATTCAAGGAGAAAACGCGTACGGATTGTTTAAATCCGAGCGCGGCGTTCATCGTTTGGTGCGGATATCGCCGTTTGATTCCAATGCCAGAAGACACACCTCTTTCGTTTCGGTCGATGTCGCGCCGCAAATGGATGAGGCCGAAGACGTCGTGATCAAAGAAGAAGATTTGAAAGTGGATGTTTATCATTCTTCCGGTGCCGGCGGACAATCGGTCAATACAACCGATTCGGCCGTACGAATCACTCATAAACCTTCCGGAATCGTGGTAACTTGTCAAAATGAAAGAAGTCAGATCAAAAACCGGGAAGTGGCCTTAAAAGTTTTGAAATCCAAACTCTTGGAATTGGAAATTCAAAAAAAGGAAGAAGAAATGCGCACCTTGAAAGGAACGCAAATGGGTATCAATTTCGGTTCGCAAATCCGTTCGTACGTTTTTTGTCCGTATACACTGGTCAAAGATCATCGGACCAATTACGAAATGGGCAATATCAATGCGGTGATGGATGGCGATATCGAAGGATTTATGATCGCTTATTTGAAACAAGAGGCAGGGAAAAACAATGCAGAAGAAAACTAAAAAAAAGATCGCACAATATCTTGGAATTGCCCTCGGAGTGGTCTTGCTTGATTTGGGATTTTATTTCTTTTTGGATCCCGCTCATTTGGTTTTAGGTGGGATGATGGGTCTTTCCATCTTGCTAGAACCGCTCTACAAACAGGCCGGAAGTTGGTTTACCCCGTCGATTTTCTTATTCATCGCCAATACATTAACGCTGATCATCGGCGGTTTGATGCTTGGAAAAGATTTCTTTTTGAAAACGATCTTTTCCAGTTTGTTCAGTCCGCTTGTTCTGTTTGTCTTCGAACAACTGTTTGACCCGCTCTTTTTCTTAAAAGACGTTTCTTTAGGCGGCTATTATATTCTTGCGTTGGCATGCGGAACGGTTTTATCCGGAGTTGGGCTCGGACTGGCGCTTAAAAACAACGGCAGTACCGGCGGGATGGACGTCTTTCAAAAGATCATGAGTAAATACTTGCATATCCCTTATTCCAAAACGATGTACCTGACCGATTGGATCATCGTTTTAGTCGGCGGTTTCACGGTAGCCGGTTCGTTTTATCATTTGGAAACCGTCCTTTACGGCTTAATCGGGGTGTTTGGCGTTTCTGTGTTAATCGACCGAATCGTGTTAAATGCCAGAAGTCGCCGAACGGCCTATATCATCACCAGTCAACCCGAAGCCGTACGGGATATGATTTACGACCAAATCAATCGCGGGGTAACGTTTGTGAAAGTAGAAGGCGGTTACAGCAAGGAAGAAAAAATCATGCTGATTTGTACCATGGAAAAAAAAGAAGCCTATAAAATCAATGAATTGCTGAAAGAACTGGATCCTTACGCTTTTTCTTTCGTCACTTCAACAAGAGAAATCGTCGGCGAATACGATCGCCCGAAAGGATTTTTATGATCGTACGATCACTGTTAAAAGTTGCGCCCAACCTGTACGAAGTACAACTGGATGAAGAAAAACTGCTTCTTACGGAAGATACGGTTTTATCGTTTCGTTTATTAAAAGGAAATCAGGTCGATTGCCCGATTTCGATCCTCAAAGAAGCCGATGCCATTCAAAAACGTCGCTACCAGGCGATGACCTATGCCCTTCGATATCAAAAATCGGCTCAAGAAATCAAAGCGTATGTGATAGAGCGCTTACAGGCCGGTGAAGAAGAAGCCAAAACGATCATCGACGAATTCAAACAAAAACAGATCATCGATGATTTGAAACTATCCCAACAGTTGGCCTCCGCCCTCGCACGAAAAGGCAACGGAACTTTTTTGATTCGTCAAAAACTGCGGCAACGGCAAATCGATGCCGAAACGATCGAACAAGCCATTGCTTCTATAGAAAAAGAGGAATGGGAAAGCGGCAAAAACCTTCTTTTAAAAAAACTGGAAAAGAAGTACCAACACGAAGATGCGTTTACCAAAAAAATGAAAATCAAAGCGGCTTTTTACCGACATGGTTATCTACCCGACGAATAGGTTCGGGTCTTTTTTTTTTGCTTTAAAAAAATTTCAAATGGTATATCTAGTTTAAAGAAACAGATATTTTATTTTAATAAAAAATATAAAAACTAAAATAAAACTCGATTAAAAGGTATTAAATAACAGATATATTTTTCTTGGTGGGATAGTATTTTTTTGATTTGTTTGGTATAATAATAGAACTAAGGTCTATTGAATAGATAAAAATAAAATTCAAATAACATCTAGTTTGTTAAAACAGATAAATTGTTTTATATCACAATTGTTTGTTTTTGATAACTAGATAATTTGATATAAAGAAACAGAAATGCATTGAAATAAAAGGAGGTTATATGATGCATATTCAAATGAACGGAAAAACCATCGAAGTGGAGGGAAAGAAAAGAATATTGGATTTGATCGAAGGCGATCCGACCTTGTATCAAGCCGCCCGCGTCAACAATCGCATTCGCGAACTGAACTATGTCCTGCCGGATCAGGATTGTACCATTGAATTATTGGATCTGTGCGATTCCCATGCGACCAATATCTATCAGTGTACGTTGCGGTATTTGGTCGTTATGGCGATCGAACGGGTTTATCCGCAAGCCAAAGTCGTTTTCAATTACAGCGTTTCCCGCTCGATTTTTGCGAGTGTGTCCAACATCAATCATGCATTTATGCAAGAAGATTTAGACCGGATCGAAAAAGAACTGGAACAAATCATCGCGGCCAATCTGCCGATTAGACGCTTCAGCATCAGCAAAGAAGAAGCCAGACAATACTACGAGAAAATCGGTTATAAAGACAAAGTCAAAATTTTAAAATACCGGCCGGAAGATACAGTCCACATGTATGAATGCGGCGATTACCGCAATTATATGTTCGGCTACATGTTGCCGTCCACCGCTTACATCAAGGATTATCAGTTGAAACTTTACTCGCCGGGCTTTATCATTCGCTATCCGCGCTCGGAAGCAAAGGGGCAGATTCCGCCGTTCAAAGACGAAAAAGTCTTCCAATTGGCGCTGAAAGAAGCCAATAAATGGGGCAATATCACCACATCCAGTTATATTTTCCAAATGAACGAAATCATCGAATCCAAACGGGCGCTGGAATTCATCAACATTTGCGAAACCCGCCACAACAACCAACTCTGTCAATTGGGTGAAAGAATCAAAAACGACATCGATACGATTCGTTTGATTGCGGTGGCAGGACCGTCTTCCAGCGGCAAAACGACGTTTACCAATCGCCTTCGCATCGAACTGAAGAGTCTTGGAATCGATCCGTTGATGATCAGTGTCGACGATTTTTACAATCAGGGACATTTGGCTCCGCTAGACGAATACGGAAAACCGGATTTCGAACATATCGATGCGCTGGATCGAAAACTCTTCAACGAAGTGATCTATAAACTGATTGCCGGGGAAAAGGTTCGCTTGCCGCATTACAATTTCAAAACCCAATGCCGCACGTTTTCCGAACCGATCCAATTAAAGACGCATCAACCGATCCTAATCGAAGGAATCCATGCCTTAAATGACGATTTGACTCCGTCGATTGCCAACGAATTGAAATATAAAATCTATATTGCTCCGCAGGCACAACTGCATATCGACGATCATAATCCCATTTCGTTATCGGATATTCGTCTAATCAGAAGAATGGTGCGAGATTTCGAATACCGTAACTCACCGGCTGAGCAGACGATGGAAATGTGGCCGTCGGTTAGAAGAGGCGAATTCAAATGGATTTATCCGTTCCAGTCCAATGCCGATTTTGTTTTCAATTCCGAATTGTCTTACGAACTTTGCGTTCTTAAAAAACATGCTTTACCGTTGCTTGAAAGCATCACACCGGACAGTCCTTATTTTATAACGGCCAACCGCTTGATCAAATTCTTAAAATACTTCAAAGATATTTCCGATAAATGGATTCCTTGTAATTCGATTTTAAGAGAGTTTATCGGCGGATCGATTTTCTATACGGAAGATACCGTTTAAACGTCCTAAATCGCCTAAAAACCGCCTAAAACAAAGAATCATGAAAGAAGGATGAGGATATGGCTATTTTTTTAAAAACAGAACGGCTTATTCTGCGCAATTTGAAACAAAAAGATTTGGAATGCCTTTACGAATACCGGAACAACGAAGACTGCAACCGGTATCAGCGTTATTCCGTTAAAGAAAAACAAGCACTCGCAAACTTAATTGATCTTCATGAAACCGATTTGTTATTATCTACTGTCCCGGAACAGCACTACGCCATCGCCTTAAAAACCGGTCCGATCATCGGGGATTTATCCGTATTTCATCAAGAAGAAGAAAACTGCATCACACTCGGATTTACCATTTCTTATCGGTTTTGGAAAAAAGGGTACGCTTACGAATTGCTTTCTTTCCTCATCCCGATGATTCGCACTGCTTTTTCCGAACTGGATATTGTCTGTTTGGTCGATCCCGAAAATCAAAACAGCATCCGCTTGCTAAAAAAGCTGGGTTTTCAAGAAGAAGCGTATTATGAAGCGATTCATTCGATTCTCTTTTTGATCAAAGCCGGTTCCGCCAACAAACAACAAAACGCCTGATCGCAATCGGGCGTTTTTTTATCGAATCGGACTTTCTATTTTCTTGTGCTGCAATCCTTGTTTTTAACGGGCGATTTTGCTATAATTGAACTAACCGAAAAAACGGTAAAGGAGCAGTAAAAATGTATTGTTTGGAAAATATACAACGGATTTCGTATCCGGCCGATTTGGTCATGGATTTGACAAAACTGTATTGTTTTAAAGGAAAAGATTTTTACTATGAAGATACGTTCAAAGCCGAACTTCAGACCATGGTAAAAGATACCGTCGAACGGGATACTTTTTATGCCGCCAGAGTCTTGAATTTAACGATTTCCGAAAATCGGCTTCGATTGATTATTCGTAAAAAAGCGACACCGAAAACAGCCGACGAACGAATCTTATCCAACTTAAAAACCGTCTTTGAAATCATTCAAAATAAGGGGACAGATTTGGAACTGACAACCAATGAGTTTTTGGCACTGGCCAAGCGGATTTTCCAAGACGAACGGGATATCGGCTATGCCAGCAAAATAGAAGAAGTCGAAATGAATCTGTTAAAAGAAAAAAAGAAAGTATCGTTAAGAGGTCATTTCGATCAGATCTTGAGTCTGTATAAAAAACTGTTGAAAAGCGGTCAAGTAGAGGCCACCCAGTTGGCGACCAATCTTTTTATCGATATCACCAACATCGGACTTTACACGGCGCAAAATCCTTTTTTGAATTTGCTGATCTATTATGCGCTTTTATTCAAAGAAGGTTTCCGCGTTTTCCGCTACATCAGTTTTTTCGAACTGTATGACGAATCAAAAGAGGAATTCGAAAATGCGATCATCTCCGCTAGTTTCAACTGGGAAAGCGGTTTTTCCCAAACGGCAATTTTAAATCGATTGACCATCCGCATGATGCTAAAAGGATATCAACGGATCGAGCAGAAAAAAGACGAATATCTGTTTGACAAAAGAATCCGAAAAATCGACAATGTGGAAAGTACGATTTTAAAATTAGGCGAAATCTTTACCAAAGACGAAATCAGAAGCAAACATCCTTATTTATCCGATTCGACCATCAACCGGGCATTGGAGAATTTGAAGCGGCAGGAAAAGATCCGACCGAACGGAACGGGAAGAAGCGCCACATGGATTCGAATCGTCGAGGATACCGGGTTTGATCCGAAGAACAAACAGATCAGTTTATTTGAATATATTATGGACGAAGAAGAGGAAGCATAAAACTTCCTTTTTTTATTGCCCCGTTTTTGGCAGATCACATTCGATGTTGCCAAGGTTATTTTTTAGCAGGGGGAGCAGCCAAAAAAAGAAGAAGAAGCGCCAAAAAAAATTTCGTAAAATTAAAAAGCCGCCGTTGCCTTTTAAATCAGCCCTTTGACCAAGTCAGACGGACAATCCTCGACAAAATATTCTGTCGATTCTTAAAAAAATTTGCCGCTTTTTCTTAAACGACATCAAACGAGTAGAAGTGATGGTGTTTAAAAGGTCAAAAGCCGTCGAAAACATTAAAAAAAGCCACTCAAAGGATAAAAAGAATATTTTTCAAAACCAAAAAGAAGCCTTTTTGACTATTCAAATAACTTCCTATAATATATATTATGTAAACCAATAAAATATATAATAATAATGCGGTAAATTCTTTTTTTGTGAATAAGTGTATATTTCTATTTTTTCTCCTTTCCTAAGAAATCGGGTGAAAATCCGCTCAAACTGCCTGAGGATTCGAGGTGCTTAATTTTTTAATTTCAGCCAACGATTCATCATAAAATTTAAAATCAGGCGCGTTGATGAGGCGATGCCAATCGATCATTTTTCGCTCATTTAACGATCGTCAGTAAGCCTATTTTATACGTGAGACAAAAAAGTTTTTGACTCGCCGCGTTCCTTATGTCAACCGTATTTTATCGCCGAATCAACCATTATGAATGGTTCTTTTTTTTAAAAAATACGTAATTTTAAAAACTATACATTTATTTTTAACGAATTTTGATATGTAGTTTTTAAAACTAGATACGATTTGAAATAAAAAAAACCTTCCCATTCTTAGGAAGGTTCTCATGCTTTATTCTTGATTGGTTTGATAAAGAATTTCCAAGGCTTTTTCTTCATCTACAGGGATGATATCTTGTAAAATTCGTTGTCCTTTAAAGCTGTAATTGGCAGCGATTTCTCTAAATTTTTCTTCCGGAATCTCAAGTTCTTTCATACTGGTCGGCATGCCGATGTCTTTAAAATAAGCTTTCAGACGCCGGATTCCTTCTAAAATATCTTGGTCTTCTTGATCGCTTTTTTCAACGTTCATGACTTCGTAAGCAAAGCGTAGGAAACGCATCTTAGCGGCCGGATAAGCCAGTTTAGCCCAAGCCGGCCATAAAACGGCAAGCCCTGCTCCGTGGCTGATATGATCGTACATACCGCTGATTTCATGCTCGATTTGATGCACCGACATGACGAAATTTCGGCCGCAGGATGTCAGTCCGTTATGACTTAAACTGTTGGCCCACATCAGGGTTGCGCGAGCATTATAATCCTTCGGATGATCGTAAGCCGTTTTTCCGGCATCCAAGACTGTCTTCATCAATCCAAGCGCAATCGCATCGGTTAACGGCGTTTCTTCGCCTTTGGAAAAATAGCGTTCTAAGGTGTGCATGAGGATATCGACGATGCCACAGGCCGTTTGATAAGGACTGACGCTATACGTTAATTCCGGATTCAAAACGGCAAAAAGCGGTCGATTCTGTTCGCTGTTGAATCCTCTTTTTTCCAGTGTCCGATCATTGGTAATCACACAGGAATCCGACATATCCGACCCACTAGCAGCGAGGGTTAGTACGACGCCAACAGGGATATGATCGGTGGGGATTTCTTCTTTAATGGAAAACTTCCAAGGACTGAAATCGACTTTGGCACCGACGGCGATCGCTTTGGCCGAATCGATGACAGACCCACCGCCGACGGCTAAAATAAAGTCGATGTTTTCCTGTTTTACCAGTTTAATTCCTTCTTCCACCAAGGATAATTTCGGATTGGGTTCCACCCCGCCGAGTTCGAAAAAACAAATCCCTTCTTTTGTTAAATTTTCTACAATTTTATCGTATAATCCCATTTTCTTTAACGAGGATTGACCGTAATGAAACAAGATTCTTTTAAAACCGTACGAACGGATGATCGAGGCGATTTTTTCTTCCTGATGCCGTCCGAAAAAGATTTTAGTCGGTGTATAATAGATGAAATTTTCCATGTTCTTACACCAGTTCCTTTAAGAACGATTCGCCGATTTGCGGAGCTTCTACTTTGAAGTTTTCGGCAATGGTCGCTCCGATATCGGCAAAGCTTTTCCGCACAGAAAGCACGCCGCCTTTTACGTTCTTTGCATAGGCAAAAATCGGGACGTATTCTCTGGTATGATCCGTTCCGCTCCAAGTCGGGTCATTGCCGTGATCGGCCGTAATAATCAATAAATCATCGTCTTTCAAATGCGGTAAAAACGCCTGAAGGTCTCGGTCGAATTCTTCTAAACAATCACGGTAACCGAGCGGATCTCTGCGGTGTCCGTAAAGCGCATCGAAATCCACCAAATTCACAAAACAAAGGCCCTTAAAATCGGTATCGGCCACTTCGTTTAACACTTCCATTCCGTGGCGATTGGAAAGGGATTTATGGGCTTCGGTGATGCCGCAGCCGTTAAAAATGTCGTTGATTTTTCCGATGGAAACAACATCCAATCCGGCTTCTTTTAAGGCATCCAACGTCGTTTTTCCGCTTGGAGAAAGCGCATAATCGTGCCGATTGGGAGTTCGTTTGAATTCGTTTTTATTTTCTCCTACAAACGGTCTAGCGATAATCCGACCGACTTTATAGCGTTCATCCATACAGAGTTCTCTGGCAATTTGACAGCAGCGATATAATTCTTCCAAACCGAAATACTGTTCGTGGCAGGCGATTTGCAAAACACTGTCGGCGGAGGTATAGACGATCATCGCTTTGGTTTGAATATGTTCTTCGCCCAATTCCTTTAAAATTTCCGTGCCGCTGGCCGCGACATTCCCGATAATCCGATGACCGGTCCGTTCTTCCAATTTTTCAATTAATTCTTTCGGAAATCCGGTATCGGTAAACGTTTTAAACGGCTGGGTCGTATGGATGCCCATCATTTCCCAGTGTCCGGTCATGGTGTCTTTTCCTTTGGAAAGTTCATCGGCTTTCATCACATAAGCGATCGGGCGATTGGTTTTGGATACACCTTTGATATCGGTTAAATGTCCGTACCCGAAAGACTCCAAAATCGGCAGATAAATGCCGTTTGAAGCCTCTGAAATATGCGCGATGGTATTCGCCCCCTCATCCCCGTATAAATGGCTTAAAGGGGCCGTTCCGCAGCCCACAGAGTCCATGACGATGCAAAATACTCTTTTAAACATAATTATTCCTCCTCTTTTTCTTTGTTTTGTTGGTTTTTCAAAGCCAACGGATGGGTATGTTGATACATTTCTTTGAGATGACTTTTATCGATATGGGTATAGATTTGGGTCGTCGAAATATCTTCATGTCCCAACAATTCCTGGACGATTCTTAAATCCGTTCCCCCTTCTAATAAGTGGGTTGCGAAACTGTGCCGGATGGTGTGGGGCGATATTTCTTTGGAAATGCCGTTGTTTTTGGCCAGCAGAACGATGATTTTGTAAAGGGCTTGCCTGGAAATCGGGTTGCCTTGATAATTATAAAAAAGCGTCGTTCCGCCTTTTTTCTGCAAGAAAGGCCGTCCGTTTTCCAAATAGTTACGTAACGCAACAACCGCCATTTCCCCGATGGGAACGATCCGTTCTTTATTGCCTTTACCGATCACCGTAAGATATTTTTCCCGTAAATGAAGATCTGATGTCTTCAAATCGATCAATTCGGAAATCCGCAATCCCGAAGCATATAACGTTTCCAACATGGCTTTATCCCTTAAACCGAGGGGCGTATCCGTCTTGATGGAATCAATCATCATGTTGATTTCCTCTTTTGACAAAACGGTCGGCAAATGCTTGGTGATTTTCGGCAATTCGATAAACTGTTGCGGCTGGTTGTGGGTAATATTTTCCTGATATAAAAACAAATGAAACTCTTTGATGGCCACAATTTTTCTGGCCATACTCGTTTTGCTGAAGCCGGCACGTTTCAACGATGCCAAATACCGTTCGATATGAACTTGTTCTACTTCTGTAATATCGGAAATTTTTTGATATTGCCGTAAGAATTTGCCGTATTGCTCCAAATCCGATAAATAAGCATTAACCGTATTCTTACTTAACCGCTTATCGTTTAAAAGAAAATAGCGGAAATCCGAAAATTCATAAAAAACGACTTCTTTTTCTTCTTTTTTCATGAAACAAACGCCTCAAATACCGTATTGGAAATAAAAATCCGCTCTTCTTTGATTTTTATTTTTTCTTTCGTCATCTCAATCCATCCTTTATCTAGTAACGGTTGCAGCAAAAAATCCTCCCATGGATAACTGAAAAAGCGCCGATGATACTCTGAAATGAGAATCCCATCTGTCTTCCTTAATCCCATCATCATAAATTCTTCTTTTTGTTCCTGAAGCGATAAAATCTGTTTTTCCTTCAGTCGATGCTTAAAATAAGCCGGCAACGACCATTCGTTTTGATACCGTACACCTTGAAGGAATCCCACCGCCGAAGCGCCGATGCCGATATAATCCTCGCAATTCCAATACCCCAAATTGTGTACGGATGCATAGCCTTCTTTGGCGTAATTGCTGATTTCATACTGCTTAAACGCACTCATTTTCAATGTTTGATGAATATAATCGTGCATATCCGCTACCAAATCATCATCAGGAAGGACAATCTGACCATGTTTCAGTTGGTAATTCAAAACGGTTTTTTCTTCCAAAATCAAACTGTAGTAAGATAGATGGGTAATCGGAAACTCTAAAGCAATCCTTATATCTTCTTGAACTTGTTTTAAAGTTTGACCGGGCAAACCGAACATCAGATCCAAATTGATATTATGGATGCCGTGTTTTTTCATGAGTTTAATTCCGTTTCGCACTTGTTCAAAACGATGATGCCGACCGATCTTTTTTAAAAGTTGCGCATCAAACGTCTGAACGCCGATGCTGATGCGGTTGATATGGAATCGAGCAAACAGTTCGATTTGTTCTTCTGTCAACAATTCCGCATTCACTTCGATCGTATTTTCAGCCGATTGACTTAAAATTTCTTCCAAACTGTCTAGTAGGCGTTTTAGTTGCCGAATGGATAAAGCATTGGGCGTGCCACCTCCGAAATAAACGCTTCGAATATCGGTCAATTCCGCTTTTTTTTCCGTCAATTCCTGTAAAACAGCTTCTATATACCGGTCTTTTTGTTCTTCTTTGGCCACTTGCTTGGCAAAATCACAGTACGTGCAAATCGTCTTGCAAAAAGGAAGATGAATATACAAGCCTTTCATTGGATGAACCTACCGAAAAGGCGCTCGGCGTTTTTGAAAAAAAGTTTTTCTTTTTCTTCAAGCGTAAATAAATCACTGTCTAAAATATATTGATAGGATTCCCGATAACTGCAATAATTCATGGCCGAAGGGAAATCACTTCCCCAAAGAATCCGATCGCTGGATACAAGATTCATGGCGGTTCGGATGTATTGTTGTGCCTTAACAAAAGGATACGCCTCTTTGGTATTGTTCGGCAACGCAGCAAGATCGAAATAAACGTTCGGTAGCGCCAATTGCCGCATATTTTCCTCCAATAGGACTTGGTCGTCTTGTTGGGGCGCGGTCAAATGACAAAGGATGAATATCACATTCGGATATTTCAAGATACTTTCTTTCAATTCGGCGATTTGATAGCAATCATTGCGCGGTCGGCCGATATCAATGAAGACAATCAGATTTTTCGAATCCGCCAGTTGATAAACCGCATCCATTTCCGCTTGATTGAGAAAAACAGTCGGATGATTGGCCATCAGTCCGGATGTATTGGACAGTTCCATCTTCAAAACCGGAATTTTTAACTCTTCAAACAAATGGCGGATAATCTTTTCTTTTCCTCTGCAAAACGGATCGAATGTCCCCGCTGCGATCAAACGATGCGGATATTTCTGAGCAGCCTCATACGTGTAGAGATTTTGAAATCCGATGTAGTTTCCTTGAAGGCAGACTGCATAAGCCACCTCGTGTTCGTCCATCACGCTTAACAGCGTTTCTGCTGTTACTTCTTTATCGCCGTAGCCTTTTGGAATGAGGCGGAACTGTTTTCCGCTCGCATATTCGACCATTCCATCGCCCAAAGCTCGCAGTTCTCCTTCCGCACCGAACCCGCAAATGGCACCGATCAAATGTACATGAACATCGATTTTTTTCATTTTTCTTTTTCACCTGCCTTCTTCTTTCTTCATTATATCATATTTTTGAACGTAACGGAGGATAAAGAAGCATTTCATTTTAAAAACGGATCGATTTTTGCATCAAAAAAATCATTCTAAATAAAAAAAGCGACCGTACTCGGTCACTTTATACAAACGTAAAAGATACCATCGGATTTTCGGAATGAATAATTTCCAGCACTTCTTTCAATTCGGTCGGATCTTCGTAACACTCAATGTGAAAGACGGTAAAATGAATCGGCTCTTTGTAAAAAGTGAGTGCGTCGATCAACGCATCGTAATTGAGCGAATACATCCCTTCGATGCTGTGTTGAAAAAAAGATAAAAGTTGGTGTTTCTGTTGTAGTTTCAAACAGTCGATGCGAATCATATGAATTTCAAAATAGAAAAACTGAGATAGTGATCGTCTGTATAAAAAATTAAAAAATCCGATGAATAAACGATTCGTTTGGCGTTTCGATTGCCGCCTTGATAATCAATATCGCATTCCGTAAAGGTTCTTCCTGCTTTTTTCGGCAACAATCCTTCCCGATTTTGGAATACATCGCCACCCGCACTCAATTTGTTTTCCGGGGTATAGTCATAACGATTGAATTCCGACTTTTTACGATAATTAGAAGGAAGTTTATGATACGTATAAATATAAATACCGACTTCTTCTAACTGGGTATATAATTCATCTTCGGAAATACTGTAACTGGAAAGATCGATTTCAATGACATTCATTCCGTAATCGTCGAAATCATCGACCGGTATTTCCGGTTCGGGATCGGACGGTTGTTCCGGTTCACTCGGTTCGGCCGGATTTTCCGGTTCGGGATCGGATGGTTGTTCCGGTTCACTCGGTTCGGTCGGATTTTCCGGTTCTGTCACCGGCGGATTGACCGTTGGGGTATTGTCTTCTTCTTTACAGGAAATCAAAGAAAAAAGGCTCAGCAATAAACAAAAAATAAAAATTATTTTCCGTTTCATAAATCCTCCTAATAGGGTAGGAAAAAGAGGTTCTCATCGCCTTTCGAACCTCTTTTAGCCCGTTTAAATGATATTAGCGTTTATAGGTGAAATTGAGTTGGTTGACAACTTTTTCACCGCTTGGCAATACAATTGAAAGCAACGAACCTTTCATATTCGCTACATTCCAGTTGCATAAAGCAAATTCCACTTTGATGGTTTGATCGGCATAATCCATCAACCAGCCGTATTGAGTTTTACCGTTACCGGCATAAAGTTGAATTTTTTTACCATCTGTGCCATTTAAGTAAAAGTTGGTGGACCATGCACTGTCTACAACGGTTAATTTCGCTTCGAAGATATAAGCCTGATCGGTTACATCCCAATTGTTTTTACCGCCGCCTACTTGTGCGGTTTCATAAACGGCATCAAATGTCGTTTGAATGAAAGTAGCCGTAGAATAGTTGGTTCTGCCTTCATTGTTTTGCAGCAACTGAGTAACTTCGATATACGATTGACCTTCATTGGTCACCTCTTCACTCGTTTTGGTCGTAACCGTACGGTTGCCCTTAATGACAACTTCTTGACCCAATTTCAATCCGTCCATCACTTCGTCACTGACGGTTACCGCAATAATACCGGATTCATCGACTAAATAGAATCCTACTTTGTTGACCAACGACGGTCCGACAATTCCTTTTACCGTCACTTCGGTATCTAAAGCGGTGGCAATTGCTTCGGCAACCGTCAAACTTGGGATGTTTTCCGGTTGTTGATACGTAATTTGAATCGGCAAACTGTACGTTTTATCGTTGTACGTTGCCGTAACGGTAACCGTTACCGAACCGTAGTCTTTCAAACGCATCAGCAATTTACCGTTTTCAGTTTCAAAATAAGCCACGCCTTCATCACTGGATTGATACGTTAACGAAACATTTTCAAAGCCCAACAAGGTTGAAGATACGCTTGTTACGACTTCTAAATAAGGATCGCCGGTATAAACGGATTTGAACTGATCAAGTGCATGATATTTTACAACAAATTCAGGAATATAATCGGCGGAGATTTGATAATTTTCGTCTTCAACTAAAATCGGTAAGAAACGATAGATGCATCCGGAAGCAGATGATTTGGCATTGATCACCGATAGATAAACCGTACAAATCTTGCCGTCAAACTCATCGAGCCATGCAAAATCCTCACCGCTGCACTGAGTATAAGTATAACTTCCCGTCGTACCGTCTAAATCGTAGAAGTAATAGTTGACAAAGCCTTTTCCCACTTCTTTGGAAACCAAAGCGTTGACTTTGTAAATGGTTGTTGTGATATTGGTGGTAAGCGGGGTTTCCAGGATATCTTTGATCGTTTTTGAAGTGATCCAACTCTTATCAAAAGCATGGTTGCCGTTATCGTTTTCTTTCAAATAAGCTTTTTCGATTTGGCAACAGCCTTCATAGCCGTATTTTTGAGCCGATGCGATTTCGGATTCCAAAATCCAGTATGTTTTAGCACCTAAAACAGTAACTTGATTACCGACGGCTACTCTCGGTGCAATTTGAGAATCGTAAACGTAAATCGAATCGGTACCATCGACCAAATAGAATCCGCTCGGAATTTGACCGTTTGCATACGTGATTTGCGCAACCACACCGGTTAGGCGAACCAAAGTACCTTTTTGAGCCGATCTTGCCTGACGCACGGTCATCGTTTGATAATCGTTTTCGTCAATATCCGGTTCATTATGCGTATAAGAAAGAATCCAAGCCGATTTTACTTCCTTATTTCCGTTAAAATTCTGCAAAATACAAGAAAGGACAACCGTATCACCAGCATATGGTTTTTGATCGGCATCCATATCACCGTATCTGGTTTCTCCGTCGGCACTGTAGCTTCCGTAAACAGAAATACTGCCGGTCGAATCGGAAATCGTCATTTGACCATACGTCGGATTGTCAATGGATTCAACCGTTGCCGTAATCACATACCGTTCTTCCGATACATACCCTGCTTCTTCGCATAAAGCAATCGCTTCTGCGATCGTCACATCGTTTCTTGTGAATTTCGCATACAGCGTTGTGTTTGCGGTAACCGCCTCTTCTGCAAAATTCCACCGATTTTCCAGCGTCGATTCTTTATACCAACCGTTGAATGTATAAGAAGTCTTTTCCGGGGCAGCCGGTTGTGTACAAAGCTCGCCGTCTTTAACGGTTACGGTTTTATAAGTCTGATCATCGACAATAAACGTAACGGTAAACTCCTGTTTGACAGGAATCGGATCAAACTTTGCGTAAAGCGTCGTATTGGCCGTGACAACATCGGTTTCAAACTTCCATTCGGTTGTAAAAGCCGCATCTTTGTACCAAGCCACAAACGTATATCCGGTTTTGGAAGGATTGGCCGGTTTGGAAATTTTTTCTCCTTCTTTCACCGTAACACTAGCCACGCTTGAACCACCGTTGGTGTTAAACGTCACTGTGAATTCTTGCTTTTGATCCGTTGGATCTTCCTGTTTCGTTCCATCGGTACAGGCAACGAAACTAAGTGAAAAAACAGTCAAAAGCAAAGCAACTAGAAACTTAAATTTTTTCATACTTTATCTCCTTTTATCTCCTTTTCTGTTTCCGGTTGCATTATATCACTAAAATAAAATTTTGAAAAGGATAAAAAAAAGGAATAATATGTGGTATTCTTTTAAAAATATATTAAAAAAAAGGCAATTTGTTTCAATTGCCTAAAAAATATCAAACGGATGAATTATCCGTGATACGGAGTAACCGTACTGCCGAACGTCTGTTTGACAAACTGATCCGTATCTTCACTGGTTAAAATTTCAACCAAGTCCAACAACCACGAAGCCTGTTGGTCTTTTTTTTGAATCGCCAAAATATTGGCATTGCTGTGCGTCGGGTCTTCTTCCTGGCAAAGCAGAGTTGCTTTTTGTCCTAATCCGGCTGCAATTGCAAAGGTGGCATTGACAATTCCCAGATACGTATTTTTATCGTCCAAAGAGGACGCGATCAAACTAGTTGAAATTGGTTTTATCACTAAATTTTTTTCATTTTTGGTGATATATTGCTGAATATTATCGGGATTTAACTCATTTACATCTTTTCCCTGATAATCGACTTCGATCAAGCCTTCTTGCTGTAAAAGATCCAAACAGCGTTTCATATTCGACGCATCGTTGGCGATCGTAATGGTTTTTCCTTCCGGAATCTCATCCAACGTCGTAATGTCTTTTTTCGTATAACCGCCGTAAGCACAATCATACATGATGCAAGCAGCAACCAAATCGGTTTGATTGGTTTGATTGTACGTATCCAAAAACGGTTGATGTTGGAATAAATTCGCTTGAATTTCACCGGCTGCAAGTGCATTGTTGGGTGTGGCGAATTCTGTAAAAATTTTGATAACCAAATCATATCCCGTTTTTTCTTCAAATTTTTTTTCAACATACTTTAAGATCGGTTCCCCGGGTTGAGCCATGGTTCCGATGACGATTTTTTCTTTGTTGCTGCAGCCGACAACCGATAACAAAAGCGTAACAACCAAGACGAGCCATTTTATTTTTTTCATTTTCTTCTTCTCCCTTTATTTAACTAATTTATAAATGAAGTTACCGATTCCTTGGACGATCAAGACCAACAATACGATCGTTACCACCGCATACATCATCGCCTGGATGTCGTAACTGATCATGCCGTAGTTATAGGCAAATGCGCCCAAACTCTCCGCTCCGACGGCACCGCTCATCGCTGAGTAACCGATGAGGGTAATCGTCGCGATCGAAACACCGTTAACAATCGATGGGAGGGCTTCTCTTAGAACCACTCGGATCATAATTTGCGAAGTGGAAAGACCGAGCGCCTGCGCCGCTTCAATGACGCCCACGGATACTTCGATCAGCGATGATTCGATGATCTTGGCAAAAAACGGAATCGCCGCAAACGATAACGGAACAATAAACCCGGTCGTTGACATGGCATCTCCGGTAATGATTCTGGAAACCGGAATCAAAACAAATATCAGAATGTAAAACGGGAAACTCCGTAAAATCCCAACGATAAAATCCAAAACCTTATATAAAATGCGAAGCGGTTTTTGTTTGCTTTTTCGACATAAAAACAAAACCATTCCCAATAATAACCCAAACACGAGGGCAATGACCAGCGTAATACCGACCATTTTCAGCGTTTGCAACAGATAAGTCCATAAATATTTGGTTAGATAATCAGAAAGCGACATTCCTAAAATCATTCTACTACCTCCATCCGGATTCCGGTTTTCTTCAAATAGGCCAATACCGCATCAAAATCGTTTAAAGAAACATTGATGATGAGCGATCCTAAAACCGTATCCTGAAATTTTTCCAGTTTTCCCCAACAAATCGAAAAATCGATATCTAGTTGCCGGGCCATTTTGGTAATCAGCGAATCGGAAGTAAAATCCTTCGGAAAAAACAATTTGATATTTTTACCAGTTTGCGGTAAGATTTCTTCTTCTTGCACGAGGGTAGCCAAAGCCTGAGAAGAACTCAAGAACAAATCTTCGGTTGCCCCGACTTCCAGTAAATTGCCTTGATGGATCACCGCAATCCGTTGACAAGCCTCTTTGATGACTTCCATTTGGTGCGTGACGATAACAATGGTGATTTTGGTTTTACGATTGATCGTTTTCAACAACTCCAAAATAGATTTGGTGGTAACGGGATCCAAAGCCGAAGTCGCCTCATCGCAAAGCAAGATCGACGGATCAAGCGCAAGCGCACGGGCGATCGCCACCCGTTGTTTTTGACCGCCGGAAAGTTCTCGCGGTTTTTTATTCAGTTTATCTTCGATATCAACCAATTGAGCCAGTTCATGAACCTTTTTATCGATGGTACTTTTAGAACAGTGAACGCATTTTAGCGGCAAAGCGATGTTTTGATATACCGTCTGAGTTTCCATCAACGAAAAATTTTGAAAAATCATTCCTATTTTTTTTCTGATTAAGCGGAGCTCTTTTCCTTTTAACGAACAAACGGATTTTCCGTCAATCAAAATATCGCCCGAATCGATTTTTTCCAGTTGATTGATGGTTCTTAAAAGTGTGGATTTTCCCGCTCCCGACTTGCCGACCAAACCGAAAATTTCCCCGTCGCGGATGGAAAGACTGATATCTTTTAAGGCCTCAACATCATTATACGACTTATATACCTTCTTAAATTCGATCATTGTTTCTACCCCCTTTATGATTCAATAAAAAAGTCCCTAAGTTTTACAAAAACTTAAGGACGAGTTTTCCCGTGGTACCAACCTTACTTCACTGCCGAAGGCAGCCTATTTATCGAACACCATCATGTTCTATCGCTATAACAGGCGAACCCGTCGTCTTCTTACCTTTTAGGCTCAAAGACGCAACTCCAAGACCATCTTCGTAAAAGGATCATTATTCTTTTTCACCAAGCAAGAACTCTCTTTTCAAATCAACGCTTTTACTACTCTTCTTTTCAACGTCAGTTTACAATTTTATCGAATTATGGTACTATATTACCATTAAAACAAAATAAAAACAAGTCCTAAAATAAAAAAGGAGAAAGAAAATGCTAAAAGATGACATTATCGCTTACCGAAGACACCTTCATCAACATCCGGAACTCGGATTTCATACGCAACAAACAGCCGCCTTTGTGCGACAGGTTTTACAGTCATACGGCTACAAAGACATTACCATGGCTTTAAACGATGCCGCCGTCATCGCCCGACTCCATGTCGGCAAATCCCAAACCATCGCTTTTCGAGCCGATCTGGATGCCTTACCGATTACAGAACAAACCGGTCTTTCGTTTGCCTCCGCTCATCAAGGCATCATGCACGCTTGCGGGCACGATGCGCATACGGCGATGTTGCTTGGGGCAGCCAAACTGTTGCATGATGCCAAAGACAGCCTAACGTACAATATCGTTTTGATCTTTCAACCGGCTGAAGAAGGTCCCCTTCCGGGTGGTGCCCTCAACCTTTTAAAAGAGGTGGACTTGCACGATGTTTCCTTCTTCTACGCCTTTCACGTAACCAATCGTCTTCCAAGCGGTGTAATCGGAATCAAATTGAACGAAGCCTGTGCGGCACCGGACTTATGGGAACTTGAAATTACCGGAAAAGGCTCGCATGCCGCAACCCCTTCGTTGGGACATTCGCCGATTTTACCGGCTGCGGAAATCGCATTGGAATTTGAGAAATTAGAGGCCTCTTTGATGCCCTCCAACACCGTTATTTCCACCACTTACATCAACTCAGGCGTTTCCATGAATGTCATCTGCGATCAAGCCCATCTAAAAGGAACCGCTCGGTCTTTTTCCCAAACTGAAAGAGATTTTTTGAAAACCAAAATGACGGAAATTGCCGATCGAATCGCCGAAAAATACCATACAACCGCCAAATTTTGTTTTCACTACGCATACGATCCGGTTTATAATGACGAAATAGCTGCTCAAAAGATGATCCAAGCCGCTCGAAAAATCCTGACGGAAAAAAACGTCGTCCTATTGGAAAAACCCGAAATGGTCGGAGAAGATTTTGCTTATTACCGAAAAATCGCTCCGATTTGCCTTTCATGGTTCGGCGTAAGAGGAGAAAATCAAGCCTTTTCCGATTTACACAGTTCTTCTTTCATGTTGGATGAAGAAGCCCTCGAAAAAGGGGCTTTATTGTACTTGACCATCGCTTGTTCTTAAAAAAATTGACATAAATTGTAAAAAAGTTTATAATAAAATTTGTTTAAGGAGGAAATCAGGGGATGAAAAAATTAATTCAGGAATTTAAAGACTTTATCATGCGCGGCAATGTGCTGGATATGGCCATCGGTGTCATCATCGCTACGGCATTCAACGCGATCGTTACCAGTTTGAATAAAATGATTTTAATGCCGATCATCAATTACGGTTTTTCATTTATTCCGGGTATGCAAACCCGTTTGGTTACGATTCTGCCCAATTCCGTTCAAGTTGCCGAAGATACAGTCGGGGCTGTTGTCGGACCGGACGGAAACTACTATTCTTCGCTCAACTACATCGACTGGAGTGATTTCATCGAATCGGTGCTCAACTTCTTCTTTATCGCTTTGACTTTATTTATTTTATTAAAAGTCGTCGTTGCGCTGAAAAACGCCCGTTTGAAAGTTCAGGAAGAATTGAAGAAAAAAGATGTGCAACCCGTTGCGGAAACCGAACCGGTCGAACCGGTACAGGAAGAACCAGCCGTCGATCCGGTTGTCGTTCTTTTAGAAGAAATCAGAGATACACTAAAACAAAAAGAATCCGAATAAAAAAGCAAAACAAAAGTTTTGTTTTTTTTTCATCGTTTTTTCAATTCTTCGTTTGAATAAGAGCGAAATATCTCCATTTGTTCGGCCATTTTCTGCATTTTAAGATCCGTTTCGTACAACATGATCCTTTGTTGATAACTCAAAATAAAGTGCGCCCTCTTCTTCATTTGGAAGTCGATCCTCTTTAAAATCAATATCCGACTCATTCCCTTCTAATTCCCTATTCAAACTATTCCAACGTGTTGAAAGGCATAAAAAGAATCATCGCTTAGATCGGAAGAG
>UQFG01000017.1 GCA_900540175.1 uncultured Mollicutes bacterium
TAAGACTCGCTATGGAATCTCTGTTTTAATTCCTAAAAGGTCAAAGAAATGTATTTAAATTCAAAATCATTGAATGATCTATACAACTTTATAATTCTTATTAGGTCTTTAAAGGCAGATTTTTTTACTTTATCAATTTGAATTTCTGGATTACTTTTAAGTCTTTTATTTTCCCTATTGCACCATAAATACACATCTTTATTATCATCGTTTTGAGTATACTTTCCTGGAACAATATCAACAGAAATCTCCCATATTCCGTCAGTTAAACTACCTGTAACACATATTGCACTATTTTTACATGTGACATAATAATTCTTTTTTGATAATGCCTTATAAGTGTCATCATAAATATTTTTTAAACTCTTAGTATGCTCAGATGAAAAATAACATAATAAATCTATATCACTCGAATTACTATTTGCAGTTCCCTTAGCAAGAGAGCCGCCGTATCGATAATTCGGCTTTTCATCGTAAAAATAATTCAGGTCGGTTTCTAAAGGGTGTCGATAGCCTTCACGGACTTCTTGTGAAAAGTTTCTATACATTTTGGTTACAATGTAACATTTTTGCTTTTTCTTCACGCCACTTTCTAACCTTTTCAGCAGATTTACTCTCGCTGCCGATTAATTCTTCAAAATTGGCTATTTTAAGCATTCCGTTTTCTTGGATGTAGACAAGGCCAATTCGTTTATAAAGTTCCAAAGCCACTCTAATGGTGTCGATGTTAAAATATTTTGTCTCACGTTGAATTTTATTTTCGTCAAAAGGAATGACACATTCCCCAATATAATCGACCAATTCCCCATTTGAATTTATCGTTAAAAGACATAGCATTTGGTATAACACAACATAGTTTGCCCCATCTTTTTGGGACATAAGAAAATCAATCGTTTTTGAAGTTAACATGCTTGATTTTAATTTGATCCAGTAAAATCTTTTTTCATCCATCATCAAACCTCCTTATTGGTAAACCATTCTTGCTCAAAGTGCATTTTTGCTGAAATGCCGTTTTTAGAAATTTGCCCCGTTATTTCTTCTCTAGACAAACCATCATTAAGACTTCCCCAACGTTTGACGGCCTCTTTTGTTTGAGTAAAACTAAGACCACTTTGTTGGCAATAACGAACAAATTTTTCTAAATCAAATTCTTTCATTTAATTCTTTTACTCCCTTTGTTCTTTTTGCTTTCTTGTGTTTTGAAAAATCCTCCCTCAACTTAATCCAGTAGTAATGTTTATCAGCCATAATAATCAATTCCCCCGTTTTGCAAACAAACACCCGTTCTGATTTTGTACTTAGAAAAAATAGTCGATCCCATTATAATGTTGTCGCCGTAATTTTCTGATAAATGAAGAAGCAAGATCTCTTTGCATCTTGTTAAATCAAGTTTGTCTAAAAAAAACTGCAAACCTTCTAGCCCCATGTGAGTGTTAATTTGGCGCCGTTCTTTGAATCCGATTTGCGGTAACATGGACTCGATAAAATTACATTCAACCATAATGTTTGTGAACTTAAATTGACTTAAATCAAATTTACAAAGCGAAAAGTCCGTAATGTAAAGCAAACACTCATCTGATTTGGCATTTTTAACAATTAATCCATAGTTTTTGCAATCTCCGTGTTCTACGTCAAAACAAAACATCTTAAAATCGCCACAAAACAGGCTTAAAAAACGATCTTTATCGCCTTTGGGTATATTAATACCTCCAAAGATTTTAACCCCCCTAAAAATCAGTTTTTTTGAACTTAAAGAATGGTCTTTATGCTCGTGTGATATAAAAGCAAATTCAAGTTCGTTTAAATTGATTCGATCGACTATTTTTTCAATTGATATACCGGCATCCAAAAGGAAAGAACTACTACCCATTTTAACGAGATAGCAGTTTCCTTTGGATCCACTTGCCAAGCAATTAATGATCATTGATAAAGTTTCTTTTTCTCTTTATCTACATTTTTTTGAAGTTGCCGGCTGATATGTCGCATGGCGAGCCTTACATCTTGATCTTTTTTTAAATTTTCCAATTCTTTTTGTTCTTTTTTTGATAACATTTCTTTCTTTCCTCCCGATTTTTGTAAAAAAATGCTGTTTTATCGCACATAATTTTCAAAAAAAATATCTGTACTAATATTTAATACTTTTGCAATATTTCCAATTTCTTCTGCCGTTATTTTTCTATCACCATTTAACATTCTTGAAACTTTAGAATGTCCAATTCCTAGTTTTTCCGCTAGAAATTGTTGCTTAATGCCATGATCTTTAAGATAGATTTTTAACCGTTCATTGACTGTCATCTTATCACCTCCTTTAATTTTGATTTTGTCATAATGCTTCCTCTTGCGCTTTTATATTTTCAAGCCGATAGTTGCAATTTTTAATGCCCAACTCAGTACATTGATCTTTAACCGGCCTACTTTGGAAACTTCTCAATAAACTTTCATAATAACTAATGGTACCGGCTTTGCATTCTTCAAATGTTTTATATAGTGTTTCTTCGCCGTATGCAGCGTTTGGATTTTTGAAATAATAATAAATCACATTACTACGATTATCATATTCAATTCTTACAATTTCATCTTTCTTAATTACGGATTCAAAAATAAAATCATAATAATAAACCGTATCGCCTACTTTGAATTTTGATTCTAATTTTTTTACTTGTTCCATGTCTATTTACTCCTTGTCATTAAAAAATGTGCAAATTTATCTCACTTAGTGCTTTATTTTCGTACAAATAATAGCATTGTTTGTGCGAAAAGTCAACACATAGTTGCAAAAAATTGTTTTTTTTTTGCTATAATAGTACAATTATTAAAAAAGAGAGGTCAAAATGAATAGATTAAGAGAGTTAAGAAAAGAAAAAAAAATAAGTTTAAGAGATTTAGCCGATGCTGTGAATATGTCATTTTCAAATATTGCATCTATAGAAAGAGGGGAGGTTCAATTACGAGAGGATACATCAAAAATTTTTTGTGATTTTTTTGACGTATCTTCCGATTATCTTTTAGGTTTTTCTGATGAACGAAGACCATTGTCTGCCAAAGAGGAATTAAAATCACGGGGTATTAAATTAACAGTTTATAATCAGTTGGAAGAACTGACCGAAGAACAAGCAAAAGAGGCTTTAAAATATATTGATTATTTGAAAAAACGAGGAGATGTCTAATAAATTTTTCAAAGAAACTTCGGAATATTTATTAGACGAAACTGATTTATAAAGACTTTGTTTTAAATGAGGAGAAAGAAGTATGCCGGTTTATAAATTTAAGGACGGTCGCAAAGGTTGGTATTTTCAATTTTATTTTTGTGGGAAAAAAATAAAAAAAGAACGTTGGAACAATAAACGTATGGAAAGTAGGACAGAGGCTCTTGCTTGTGAAATAGAATGTAAACTGCAATTGGATAAAGAATTTTCAAATGATTCCTATGGGATGAATTACTATCAATTGTTCAAAGAATTTAAGGATTATGGCAAAGGTAGTTTGAAAATAAGTACGGTTCATAAATATGATATTTTTTTAAAAAATTATCTATTTAATTTAGAAACTTTGAACATATGGAAAAGTACCCAAAAGGATATTATCGAATGGAAACAAACTGTTTTAAAAAAAGATTGGAGTGTTAATTATAAAAATAGAGTTATTAGGACTTTAAAATCTTGTTTACAGTACGGATCTACTATCTATGACTTACCGGGAAAACTTCAGCAAAGTTTATTAGAACCGGTTAGGGATTATAAAACAATTAAAAATATTACTGCTAAAAAATCTATTTTTTTAGACGAAGAACACTTTAAAATTTTTATAAAGCCATTAGAAGAGCAATTAGATCTTTCCAATACGTTTCACTATTATGTTATTTTAAATGTCCTTTACTATACTGGTATTCGAATTGGAGAACTCACTGCAATAACGGTTGAAGATTTCAAAGATAATTATTTTATTATCAATAAAAATTATTTTAGAGTTAATGGGAAAGATTACGTTCAGACCACCAAAACCGAAAATTCGGTCCGCAAAGTTTATTTGGACGAGAATACTGCCAATCTTGTAAGAAAGTATATTGAGAAATATAAACCGAAAAGAATGCTGTTTGCATTAAAAAAAGAATATATGAGCCAACAAAGAGTACGAGATGTGATTAAAAAACTTTTAACGATAACTGGTCTTGGAGAAACTTATAATGTAACACCTCATACATTGCGGCATAGTCATGCATCAAATTTGCGCCAACTTGGTTTTGACGAGTTTATTATTGCCGATCGACTGGGTAATACACCTGATGTCAGCGCGAATACTTATATTCATCCAAAGGAAAATGAGCAGTTAAATATCATTGATAAGATAGCAAATTCTAAATTTTAAGTTTCATAGAACGATTTTAGAACGATTTTCATTTTAAAACAAAATAAAAAACCGAAAAATCCAATAATAACAAGGTTTTTTCGGTTTTATTATTTTTTAATGGTGGAGCCGGGGAGACTCGAACTCCCGTACGCAGCAATTTTCAGTTTACTTTCTACATGTTTAGTTTATTCTGGTTTTTCATTGGTTCAAAGCGAACAAACAAGCCAAAACCAACTACATTCTGTTTATGTTCACTCATACGATTAGAATAGCATCGTACAAATAAATCCTATATGAAATAAGGCTGAAGTTGAATTGCTATAGGAAACAAAACAAGTCAGCTGCTTGAATTATCTTAGCAAGCAAATGCAGCACTCATATTGTTGGAGCGTGCGAATAAATGTGTATTGTTTGCGGTTATTGAAACCTCGACATTTTTAAAGTGGCCTACCACTACATGCTTATAAACCTTCCATCACCACGGCGAATCCAAAACGACCCCGTCTACATTGATTATACATTCAAACGAACGGATAATCAACTGTTTCTCATGGAATTCTTAAGAACTTTCTCGATGGTTCTTTTACTGTCTTTTTCTTTTAAAGCCTGCCGTTTATCCGTTAATTTTTTACCGCGGCATAAAGCGATTTCCACCTTTAACAAACTACCGACAAAATAGGCTTTGGTGGGAATGATCGCAAGCCCGTCTAATTTGACTTTGGTTGCCAATTTAATCCGTTCGGATTGATGCAACAACAATTCTCTTGACCGTGTTTCATCGTGATTGAACCGATTTCCTTCTTTGTATTTGGCAATATGCATATTCAGTAAAAACACTTTCTGATCCTTAAACAAGACGTAGGCATCATTGATATTGCATTTGCCGAGTCGAACGGATTTGATTTCCGTTCCGGTTAATTTGATTCCGGCTTCATACCGTTCCAAGATAAAATAGTCGAAGCCGACTTTTTTATTCGATGCTGCTATTTTCATAAATTTCCCTTTCATCCGGTAAACGGAAGTCCACTTTTCTGCTTAACCGATTGGCCGATGCGACCGCTACCGAAACGCGTTGTCCCAAATGATAGACGCGTTCTTTACTGTAATAACACATTTTTTCTTTATCAAACGTAAAATATCCCGGCAGACTGCTTAAGGACACAAGACCTTCTACCCCGTTTTCGAGTGTAACAAACATCCCAAAAGAAACCATAGAGGTAATCACACCCTGATAAATCTGTCCGATATGGGATTCCATATACCACGCGTAAAGCATATCGTTGACCGCTCTTTCACATTCGATGGCTTTTCGCTCACTGATCGAATTTTCATCGGCAATCGTACCTAAAATCGCCTGGTATTTCTTCAAATCTTCTTCCAAACGATCGGGATGCAAGAACGTTTTTTTGATCAACCGATGCACCATCAGATCCGGATAGCGTCTGATCGGAGAGGTGAAATGACAATAATACTGCATCGCCAGACCATAATGGCCCAAACATTCCGGCGCATAACGCGCTTTCATCATGCTTCGTAACAACAATTGCGAAAGGATTGTTTGGTACGGTGAATCCGCTATTTTTATTAACGCATCCTGAACTTGTTTGGGATGGATATCGTTTTTCGTTTGTTTTAAGGTAATCCCCATTCCGCCGATTACGGCGAATACATCTCTTAATTTTTCCTGATCGGGTTTTTCGTGAACGCGGTAAACGCAAGGTAAATGGAAGATATTCATATGATACGCTACCGTTTCATTGGCCTGAAGCATAAAATCCTCGATCATTTTTTCTGCTTGCTTCCGCACTCTTAATTCGATGGACAAAGGCGAACCGTCTTCATTCAAAGAAAAAGAATATTCCGGAATATCAAATTCAATGCCACCTTTTTTCTCGCGACGACGACGGATGATGGCGGAAAGTTCAATCATCGTTTCAAGCATCGGAACAATGTCGGCATACTTTTCTCGCAAAAGACCATCGCCATCTAAAATCGCATTGACGTTTCGGTAAGTCATTCGATGTTTGGAGGAAATAAAGCCTTCCGTTATTTCGTAATCCAAGAGATTGCCTTCTTTGGAAAGTTTCATGATACAAGCCAAAACAAGACGTTCTACTCCTTCGTTTAACGAACAAATTCCGTTGGACAGTTTGTGTGGCAACATCGGAAGAACCCGATCGGCTAAGTAAACGGATGTTCCGCGCGCCAAAGCCGCCTGATCGAGCGGATGTCCTTCTTTGACATACTCGCTGACATCGGCAATGAAAACGCCCAAATCAAACGTCCCATCCTGATTTTTTCTAACCCAAACGGCATCATCGAAATCTTTGGAATCATCACCGTCGATCGTAATCGTCAACAAATCGGTATAATCGGTACGACCGATTTTTTGTTCATCTAAAACCACATCCGAAATACCGGCGATTTCTTCGATGACATCTTCGTTAAATTCCGTAACAAAACCGTACTCCAACGCGATTTGCGCGATTTCAATCCCCGGATCATCTTTATGACCGAGCACTTCTTCGATCGAAATCATGACATGAGAAGCGGTATATTGAAGTTTACCGTACACAATCATCCCCACTTCAGCCGGTTTTCCGCCGATGACTTCGGCTTTAACGGGAAATTTAGGATGCGTGGAAACAACGTACGCTTTTGTTTTTCCTTTGCGGGTGACTTCTTTATATTTACCGATCATCGTGGTCCGATTTCGCTTTAGAACAGCCACGATTTCAGCGCATTTTTTATGAAAGGCGTCCTCTGTAACAAAAAACGAAACATCGTCTTGATCATAAGCCCCTTTCGTTTTTCCTTTCGGGACATAGTAATCTTCTGTTTCTCCTTCAACCATGATAAAGCCGTATCCGGCTTCTTTTAAATCCAATTTTCCGTGTTTTAACAGATAATAACAGTTGGTCGACCGCGCATGGTATAGTTGCTTGTTGGCAACCATTTCGCCTAACCGTTTCAGCAAAACGTCTTTTGAGACCTTTAATTTTTTACGCAAATTCGGAAAAAAACAGATTCCTTTTTCCAAACATTCGATCACAGATTGTTCATCCATCCTACTCACCGCCTTTTATAATATACCCGAATAACGATAAAAAAATGAGATTTCAGTGAAATCTCATTTTATCCTTAATGCAACGCAACGGATGCAATCACCGAAGCGATAAACAAAACTCCGATCACCGCCGTCGCTCTTTGTAAAAACAATTCCAAACCGCGTGTTTTCTGAGTTTTAAACAGTTCGGATTTGCTGCCGTTAAACGCATCGTTGATATCGTCTTTCGAGTTTTGCATCATAACGATAATAACCAATAAAATTGAAATCACCAAAACAATATAATCAATCCATAACATAGGAAAAATCTCCTTACACCATTCTTTTTACTTTATTAGTATACCATTGCCAAGCCAAAGAATCAAGTTTTATTTTACGACATCTAAAATTAATTGCGGATAAACGGCCGTATCGGCGATCCGGTAAGCTTCTAAAATCAAAGCAGCCTCTTCGCTGATGTCTTCTTTATTGGCATGGATCATCGCCAAAAGATCGCCTTTTTCAACGGCATCGCCGACTTTTTTCGATAAAACAATCCCGACGCTGTGATCGATTTGATCCGACATTTTTCTTCTTCCCGCTCCGAGCATCATCGCCGCATTGCCGATGGATAACGCGTTGATTCCCGCAACAAAACCACTGGTTTTGGCATAAACTCCGACTTGATAGCGGGCTTTTTTAAATAACTGCGGATTGAAAATGAATTCTTTGTTTCCGCCTTGGGCTTCCACCAACAAGCCAAGTGTCTTTAAGCCGGCTTTATTGGCAATTTGCTGTTTAAGAAGCAATCGTGCCTCGTTTAAATCGGCCGCTTTGCCGGCATCGACGACCAAATGAGAAGCAATCGTCAGACAAAGTTCCACAAAATCATCGGGGCCGTTGCCGTTTAGCGTTTCGATTGCCTCGATGACCTCAAGCGAATTTCCCACCGCTTTGCCGAGCGGCTCATCCATATTGGTCAAAACGGCAGTCATCTTTTTACCGCACCGTTTGCCGATTTGAACCATTAACGTCGCCAATTTATGAGCTTGTTCGGTCGTTTTCATAAACGCGCCGCTGCCGACTTTGACATCCAAACAAATCGCATCGGCCCCACTGGCCAATTTTTTGGACATAATGGATGAGGCAATCAGCGGAATGGATTCAACCGTTCCGGTTACATCCCGCAAAGCATAAAGCTTTTTATCCGCCGGGGCGAGTTCGGCCGTCTGTCCGACCAGCGCAATCCCGATGGAATTGACTTGGTTGATAAACGCTTCTTCCGACAACTGGATATTGTAGCCGTCGATGGCTTCCAGTTTATCCAATGTTCCGCCGGTATGACCGAGTCCTCTTCCAGACATCTTGGCAAAGCGGATCCCCAACGAAGCAACCAACGGACCAACCACCAAAGACGTCTTATCGCCGACCCCACCGGTCGAATGTTTATCGACTTTGATTCCGCTGATTTTGGATAAATCAAGCACATCTCCACTATGCAAAATCGCTTCGGTCAAATAAGTGGCTTCCTCATCATCCATTCCTTTAAAATAAACCGCCATGGTAAAAGCGGACATTTGATAGTCTTCCACCGAATGATCCAAATAACCGGAAATCAAAAAATCAATTTCTTCTTTGGATAGTTTGCCACCATCTCTTTTTTTGATAATAATATCTAATGCACGCATAAATAAACCTCCTATCCTTTAAAATTACCGATAGATTCCGAGTAAAACGGAATCAACTTCATCGGTATCTTGTTTTTCTATAAACGAATGCAATAAGTCCCGTTGTCCTTGTTTTAATTCGATTTCAATAAAAAATATCGCTTTTTTCGGATCTTTTTTGTTCGGTCGGGAAAGAATCGAGCGCATATTCAAGTGATGCAAATCTTTGATGATATCATACAGCAATCCCGGACGATCTTTTTTCGCCGTAATGGCCACAAACGCATGACCTTGTGTCGGAAAAACCGGCGGCATCCGGCGGGATAAGTAGACAAACCGCGTTTGGTTGTCGTTTCCGGTTTGAATCTTACGTACCAAATTAAACGCATGAAACGGCAAATGAACGGGAATGACCGCCCCCTGACCGGTATTCTTGCAAGCCCGATAACTTTCCGTATTGCTTTTGGTCAAATGAATGGTAAAATCATAATTTTTCAAAAAATCCAGACACTGTCCGTACGCTTTTTCCTGAACATAAACATCTGTAATCGCATCCATGGAATCGGCATGCCCGACAAAACGAAAAGCAATCGGAACCGACCATTGTTTTAAAATCAAACAACCGGTATCGTATATCGTATCCAACGTTTCCGTAACAAAACCGTCAAGTACGTTTTCAAGCGGTACGATCGCATCCGTATCCGCATCCATCGCCGAAATCGTTTTGCAAATAGTCGGGTAATAGATGAGTTGCCGCTGTTCTGCGCAAGATTTTAAATACATTTGGGCCGCGCGATCGGAAAAAGTACCTTCCGGACCCAATACGGCTATTTTCTTCACGTTATCACATCCTCATATAAAGGAATCATTCGGTGATGTTGAAGGCGGTCAAACTGATAAACGCTCTTACGCCGATCGATTTTACAAACCGTCATTCGACCGTTTATAAACAAACAAGCCGTATCATCTTCCAAAGCAATTCCATCCAAATCCGTTTGTATCACGGCATCATTGTAACAATCTAGACCGTCATGATCATAGTGCGGACAGACCGTAATCGGTAAAAAACCCAATCCTTCTTCCATCTTGTACCCATACGAGCGGTATCCATCCACATAACGGAAACGATCGCCCATTCCGGCAACCGCAAAAAGAATCGCTCCGGCGGAAATCCCGCAAAACAGCTTATCCAAAAGCGATTGCTCCCGAAGCATTTTTTCAAGCGGGCTGGTCTTGATCTGATTGACCAAGCGGTGTGCGCTGCCGCCGCAAAAATAAAACACATTCGCCCAATCCAAAAGTTCTTTGTTAAACGGGTCAGCGGCATCGTTTAACAGTCGAACGGAGTAAGATAGAGAATCGGCCCAATTGAAAAACCTTTGGAACAAAGTCGTGCAATCTTCACGGGCTAAACCGATAAAAAGAATCTTCGGTTTGGGCCAGTTCAATATTTTTAAAATTTTTTCTTCCAATTCAAAACGATCTTGATGAAGACTGCTTTTCCCGCCGATCAACGCAAAAACAGCCATGGCTATACCTCGGATAACTTATAACCGACTCCCCGAATGGTCACCAGATACGTCTGATAAGGACCCATTTTCGTCCGAAGCATTTTAATGTGGGTATCGATCGTTCGATCGACTTTGGAAAGTTCATACCCCCATACGTTTTTAATCAGTTCTTCCCGGGACAACAACACGCCGACATTGGTCATAAACAACTTCAGCAACTCATATTCTTTTCGGTTGGCATAGACTTCTTGGCCGTCAACGTAAATCATATGGGCTTTCGTATCGATCAAAATGCCTTTAAAGCGAATCTGCGGCGGTAAATTGCGTTTTAAGATTGCATTGATTCTGGCAACCAGTTCCCGAACGAAAAAAGGTTTTAACAGATAATCGTCCGCACCGGCCTCAAAAGCCTCCAACCGATCTTCTTCTTTTTCTTTTTCCGATAAAAACACAACCGGAACGGCGCGTTTTTCCTTGATCCGTTTGCAAAACGCAAGCGCATCCTGTCCGGTCATATCCCGATCGAGCACAACCAAATCGATTTCGTATTTCAAAAAAAGTTCCCATGCCGATTGCAGATTCGTCGCTTCAACGGACTGATAGTCTTTTCGTTGCAACTCCTCCTGAATGGCACGCCTTATTTTCACATTTTCATCGACAATTAAAACCAACATATTCAAAACTCCTTTTTCTTTCGGGCTTCCAAACGATAAATCGGCCCGGATTTAGACCATTTTTCTTCAAATTCCGTCATTACGTTTTCAATATCGTTATCGCTGTGTAAATCCAGTGAAAGATGGGAAAGATACCACCCGTTTTCACTGAATGATTCCAGTGAAAATTCAAAAAATTTACGATTGTCCGTCTTTTGAAAAACAGCCCCATCGTCTTTTAAAATCGTTCGGTACGCTTCTAAAAAAGTTTGATACGTCAGTCTTCTTTTGCGATGGGCGTATTTCGGCCAAGGATCGGAAAAATTGATATAAATACGCGAAACTTCCTTTTCGGCAAAAACATCCGTTAAACTCTTTGCGTCCAAAAGGACCAATTTTAAATTCGGATACGCTTCCTGCTCTACTTTTTCAAGACACCTTAACAAAACAGAATCATACTTTTCGACGGCCACAAAATTGATATCGGGATAGCGGCTTGCCATCTGTTTGATGAATTGGCCTTTCCCGCAACCGATTTCAATATGAAGCGGTCCATCTTCTTGAAACAACGTTTGCCAACGACCGCGATAAATCGAAGGATTTACAACATAATACTGTGTATTTTCGAGTAATTTCTGTTGAGCATTTTTTACTTTTCTTAACCGCATTTTACTTCGTCAGTTCATAGATTGCTTTGGCATACAGTTCGATTTCCTGCCGGAAATCATCTAAATACATATACTCATTGGCAATATGACAGACATCCTCCCTTTCCGGTAACTTCGGCCCGAACGCAACCCCATTCGTCAAAAATTTCGCATACGTTCCGCCGCCGATGGTCATCGGTTGACTGGAAAAATCATGGGTTACCTCTTGATAAACATTCATCAACGTTTGCACCAAAGCCCCATTCGGATCGACATAATGATATCCGGAAAAATCAAGAATTTCACTTTCCAAAAAACCGCTTGCGGCACAAGAGCGATCAATGGCGGCCTTCAGTTCTTCCAAACAATCTTCTTTCGGCACGCGGCAATCCACACCGATTTTAATGGTGCGATCGGCAATATGAACAACGCCGACGTTGCTGGTCAATTCTTTCATTTTCGGATCGCTCATGGCATACCCCATCTTCTTTCCGAACGGATCGAAGGTAAGATAGTTCACAAAAAATTCGGACAACGGCGTCGGATGGACCGCATTTAAAAACGCAAACAGAATGAACGCCGCATTCAGACCGTTTTGCGGAATCATCGCATGAGAAGCGATGCCGTAAGCGGTATAAACACCATCTTTAACGGTCCCGTTGTAGCCGTTTTCTTTTAAAAAGTGCCGATAAGCTTCTTCTAAATCAATGGAAAGACGCATTTGAGCAGTGGACGGAACAACATTGTAGCGATCGCCGCAATGAAACGTAACGATAATTTCCTCGTCCTGCAATCTTCCTTTCAGATCGTAACAAAAATGCGCTTTTTCCCCGTAAATCAACGGAAAATCCGCATCGGGCGAAAAACCCAGTTGCGGAAGCGGTTGGGTTTGAAAATAATGTTTCAAACATCTTGACCCGGATTCCTCATCACAACCGACGATCAAACGGACTTTCTTTTTCGGTTCAAAACCGGCATCTTTCAATAACTTCATAGCCATATAGGTTGCAACAAGCGGTCCCTTATCATCGGCTACCCCGCGCCCGTACAGTTTATGATCCCGTATGGAAAGAACAAAGGGATTGCTTTCCCACTCTTCTTCTGAAACCGGCACCACATCCATATGGGCCAAAATCCCAAGCGTCTCTTCACCGTCTCCGAATTCGATATGACCGGCATAAGAATCGCAATTAAAACAACTAAAGCCGTCTTGTTTGGCATACGTTAAAAAAAATTTCAAAGCCTGCGCGTTTTCTTTTCCAAAAGGAGTCGGACTGTCGGGATTAAACCGATCGAGTACGGTTTGATAAGAAATCAATTTAGACAGCAAAAAAAGTCCGTCTTCCACATATTGATCTACTTTTTCATGAATGTTCATCCGTTATTCTCCCCCTTTCGTTTCTTTTCCGAGATTCAAACCGCAAATCAATTTAGAAATTTCATCCATCGCTTCTTTTTCATCGATGCCGCTGCAGACGACCTCAATTTCCGTTCCGTTAAAAATACCTAAAGAAAGTACACCCATAACCGATTTGAAATCAACCGTCCGGTGCAAAGCCGTTAAACTGATCTGACAATCAAATTGCATGCACGCTTTGACAAGCGAAGTCGCCGGTCTGGCATGCAAGCCTTCTTCGTTGTCGATTTTAAACTTCTTTTGAATCATTCGTCCCTCTTTCCTTTCTTTTAATTTTTAAACCACCGCAACACTTCTTCTGCCTGATATTTAAAGATCATTTTAATATCGTTTCCCGTTACGAAAATACCGTTTTCCGAAAGCGCTTTGGCCTCTTGAAACGAAACTTTTTCCAAATCCGTCACTTTAAATTTCAAACGGCCGTGATCCACGGTCGCGGATTGAATGTTTTCCCTACCGCCCAAACACGCAATCAAACGTGTCATGAACGTTTCGTCAATCGTCAGTTTTTTCTTTTTAAAACGGGGTTTTAAAACAAAAAGACCGCATAAAAAAAATGCCAAAATAAAACAACCGCCGACGACACTGATTAAAATGATCCACTCTACTGGCATCCTACTTCACTTCCTTACTATATATTATAAGAATTTTTCATGATTTAATCAAGAAAAAAGCAATCTTTTTTCCCGATAAACCGACAATTGCCCCTATTTAAAAAGACGGATTTTCATATCCTATCCATAGGAGGTGATAAAACATGAACCTAAAGAATATCGATTGTGAAACCAACTATATTAAAGAGACTGTCTGCCGAATCGACAAAGTTCAAAAAGACATTTTAAACAACGGCGAAACGTATTGTATTTCCTGTCTTAATTCCTTATTGGCATCGGCCAATACCATTCCCGTATCTTTTAAAACCATTTGCGGCAATCCGGTTGAAGGGAATATCGGCGTAACCACAACGACGACGCAGTTTTTCAGAATAGAATCCGTTCGTTGCTGCCGCTTTGTAACCTTACGTTTGCTTCAATCAACCGGTGAAACATTAAACGGTACCGATTATACGATGATTTTAGACTTAGATACCGTCGGAAGTATCCAATGCTTTGAGGCTGTTTCCGTTCCTGTATGTACCAGAGGTACTGACACAACCACACCGACTGAAACAAATTAAAAACAGGAGACCGATCGTCTCCTATTCTTTATAACCGAATCTTTTAAAAAATTCCTCTTTAAAATCCAATAATCGATCTTCTTTAATGGCCTGACGAATGTCAGCCATTAATTTTTTTAAAAAAGCCAAATTGTGATACGTCAAAAGCCGCATCCCCAAAATTTCATCGGATTTGATCAAATGATTCAAATAACTTCTGGAAAACTTCCGGCAGACATAACAGGAACAATTCGGATCCAAGGGATTGAAATCGGCATACAATTTGGAATTTTTTACCTGAACTTTACCTAAAGATGTAAACGCCGTTCCGTGACGGGCATTTCTGGACGGTAAAACACAGTCGAACATATCGATTCCGTTAATCGAACCGATGATCAAATCATCGGGGGAACCGACCCCCATTAAATACCGCGGTTTGTCTTCGGGCATAATCGTCTTTAAGTATTCCAACATTTCATACATTTCTTTTTTGGATTCCCCAACCGAAAGCCCGCCGATCGAATAGCCCGGAAAATCGATTTTTTTCAATTCTTCCAAACAATATTTTCTAAGCGCTTTATTTCCGCCACCCTGAACGATTCCGAAAAGGGCCTGCTTATCCGGATTTCGATGGGCATCTTTTCCCCGTTTGGCCCAGCGGATCGTCCGATCGATCGATTCCTTGAGATATTTTTCATCCGCATGAAAGGGCGGACATTCGTCAAAAGACATGATGATATCGGCCCCCAAATTGTTTTGAATTTGGATGCTTTTTTCCGGAGACAAAAACAGTTTTTCCCCCGATTTATGATGCCGAAACGTAACACCTTCTTCCGTGATTTTTCTGATTTTCGAAAGAGAAAAAACCTGAAATCCGCCACTGTCGGTCAACAGCGCGTGATTCCACTTCATAAATTCACGAACACCGCCGCACGAAGCAATCAATTCATCGCCCGGTTGCAACCACAAATGATACGTATTGGCCAAAATCAATCCGTCACTGACTTCCTCTATCTCTTCTGGAATCAACGTTTTAACCGTCGCTTTGGTACCGACCGGCATAAACAGCGGCGTTTCAAAATCACCGTGCGGTGTATGCAAAATACCGTAGCGGGCGCCGCTTTGCTTACACACATGTTTTAATTCATACCATACTGCCGCCATGATTCACAACCGTTCCATTTTTTCGATGATGACCGCTTCGATGGGTCGATCGGTCCAATCGGTTTCGACGGAAGCGATGCGATCGATGACATCCATTCCCTCTAAAACAGCGCCGAATGCCGCATACGCACCATCCAAATGAGGCGCATCTTCATGCATGATGAAAAACTGTGAACTGGCCGAGTTTTTATCTTGACTTCTGGCCATCGAAAGAACGCCGCGTTCATGTTTGAGCGGATTGTCGATTCCGTTTGATTTGAACTCACCGACAATTTTCAAAGGCGAGCCGCCCGTACCGTTTCCAAGCGGATCCCCACCTTGAATCATAAAAGACGGAATAATCCGATGAAACGTCAATCCGTTATAAAACCCTTCTTCGACCAAGTGTAAAAAATTAGCGACGGTTTTCGGAGCAACCGCAGGAAAAAGTTCCGCAGTAATGACACCGAAGTGGCGAACTTCCATCCGAATACGGGGATTGTTTTCGTTTAAATAATCTTGATAACTCATAATTTCTCCTTATTTTTATAAAATCAGCATCGCATCTCCGAAAGAAAAGAAACGATATTGCCGTTTGACGGCTTCCTCATAAGCCTTTAAAATAAATTCTCTTCCGGCCAAAGCCGAAACAAGCATCATCAACGTGGACTTCGGCAAATGAAAATTGGTGATCTGCGCATCCACCACTTGAAATGAATAACCCGGATAAATAAAAATAGACGTATTTTCGCAAGTTGCCCGAAATCCGTCGTGATAAGCCGATTCCAAAGTTCTGGTCGAAGTGGTTCCAACGGCAATAATCCGTTTGCCTTTTTTCTTGGCCTCGTTCAACACAGCTGCCGCCTGCTTGCTGATTTCATAGTATTCTTCATGCATTTTGTGCTTGGACGCATCTTCTTCTTCCACCGGGCGAAACGTTCCAAGTCCCACATGAAGGGTAATATAGACCACTGTAACGCCTTTTTTTTCCAGTTTTTCCAATAATTCCTTTGTAAAATGAAGACCGGCCGTCGGTGCCGCCGCACTACCCGGATGTTTGGCATAAACCGTCTGATAGCGGTCTTTGTCTTCCAACTTCTCATGAATATAAGGCGGAAGCGGCATCTGGCCCAGTTGATCTAAAATTTCGACTAAGATACCGTCGTAAATCAATTGGAAATGACAAATGCCCATTGCCTCTTTGGATAAACAACGCGCCTTCAAACGACCATCGCCAAAACAGATCACCGTTCCCGGTTTGATTCTTCGTTGCGGTTTGGCAAGCGTTTGCCACCGATCGTTTCCCAAATCTTTGAGTAACAACAGTTCAATGGCCGCATTCGTATCTTCTTTATGACCGAACAAACGAGCCGGAATCACTTTCGTATCGTTTAAAACCAACACATCGTTTTCGCCAAAATAATCGATGATGTCGGAAAAATGTCGGTGTTCAATGGTTTGATCGGCTCGATTTAATACCATCAACTTCGAATCGCTTCGGTTTTCAAGCGGTGTTTGAGCAATCAATTCTTTCGGTAATTCATAATCGTAATCCATTGTTCTTATCATGCGAATAGTCCTTTCAAATAGGGAATGTTCAACTGTTCATACGCTTTTTCCGTTGCGATCCGACCGCGCGAAGAACGTTTGATGTAGCCTTCTTGCAATAAATACGGTTCATAGACATCTTCAATGGTCGTCACTTCTTCGGAAATACTGGCGGCAATCGATTCCACACCGACCGGGCCGCCTTTGAAAGTCGTGATAATCGCTTTTAAATAGCGGTAATCGGTATAATCCAAACCGTTTTCGTCGATGCCCAATTTCATAAGCGCTTCCTTACAAACCGCAAGAGAAATTACCCCGTTGTTGTGGACATCGGCAAAATCCCGTACCCGCCGGAACAAGCGATTCGCAATACGCGGTGTTCCCCGGCTTCTTGAAGCCAGTTCGTAAGCGGCTTCTTGTTCAATCGGTGTATTATAAACCCCGGCGGTTCTTAAAATAATCGCCAGTAAATCTTCTTTTTGATAATAATCCAGGCGCAGGACAACCCCGAACCGATCGCGCAAAGGCGCTGCCAAATCGCCGAACCGGGTCGTAGCCCCGACCAACGTAAACGGCGGAAGATCCACCCGAATGCTTTTGGCCGAACTGTCTTTACCGACCATGATATCCAAAACATAATCTTCCATCGCACTGTACAGCACTTCTTCGACGTAGCGCGGAAGCCTGTGAATTTCATCGATAAAAAGGACATCCCCTTCATTTAAAGTCGATAAAACCGCCGCCAAATCCCCGCTTCGTTCGATCGCCGGGCCGGAAATCACTTTAAGATTGGTCCCTAGCTCGTTGGCAATGATCTGGGCAAGCGTCGTTTTTCCAAGACCGGGCGGCCCGTAAAGCAACACATGATCTAAGGATTCTTCCCGTTTTAAAGCCGCCTTGATATAGACGCCGAGCATTTCCTTGACGCTGTTTTGACCGATATATTCGTTTAAAGATTGCGGCCGGACAGACAATTGGTCTTCTTCTAATTCTTCCGGCGTTACAATACGGATTTCATCATCCATCGTTTTCACCTACTTCATCATCATTTGCAAGGCTTGTTTAATCAACGATCCCACTTCAAGCGTGGCATCTAATTTGCCCAACACTTTGGCAATCTCTTTTTTGTGGTATCCAAGTGCGATCAGCGCTTCTTCCACATCCTGAAGATTACCGGAGGTCGGTGTCAGTTCTTCTTCAAAATTCAGTTTACCTTTCAAATCCAAAATAATCTGCTGACTGGCTTTGGCTCCGATTCCCGGAAATTTTCTTAAATAAGCATCGTTTCTAGCTTCGATGGCTCCGACAATCTGGCTGACCGTCCCGGACGCCAAGATCGACAAAGCGCTTTTCGGACCGATGCCGCTGACCGAAATCAATTTCAAGAACAATTCCTTTTCTTCTTCGCTCATAAAACCGTATAAGTCGATCATATCCTGACGGACATACTGATAAACATAGATTTTATACTCTTTTTGAAGCTGAAAATTATACGGATTGCTGACAATTAATAAATAGCCGATTCCGCTGTTTTCGCAAATAATATTTTTCGGCGTAATCTTCGTTACGGTTCCTTTTATATATCCATACATCTTAAACCACCTAAAAATAATCATATCATATTTTTAAGCAAAATAAAAGGAAAAATACCGATATATTCTTCCTTAAATACCGCGATATTTGGATTTGGGCGGTAAAATGCCCGGATACGCCCGACCCTTTTGCATCTTTGACGGAAAAGGATTTCGTTCTTCTTTCTTGAGGACCTCTTCTTTGATTTCGTCTGCTTCTTTTTCTTCTTGTTGTTTTGGCATCTCTTCCTTGCTCGCACGGATTTCTTCGACTTGCGGATAATAATCCATGACAAAACTTTCCGTATGTTCCAAAATCTGTTCGACTTCTTCTGTCAAAAGCGGGATTTTGATTTTCGTACCGACCGAAAGATGATCGAAATCCGTCAAATGCAAATTAGCCATCTCGATTTCTTTTCGTTCCAAATGATACATCCTTAAAATATCCTCGATCGTTTCTTCGTTTTTCACAATATGTATGATCATATTCTCACCGCTTTATTATATGCGTTCCAACACGAAAATATCGTCTTTTTGCCATATCAAAGAAAAGGGAAAGATCGTTTGCCACAATAAAAAAGTTTTTTCCGATACGAAACTAACATGCGTCGCATCTCTTAAATACCACCACGTTTCCAACTTTTGCGGCGGATAAGGTTTGGTTTTGATGATCAATCGCCCGCCTTTTTTCAAATGCTTTAGCAATGCGGTTAATTCATCAAACGGATGTTCCAAATGTTCAAAAACTTCGATTAGAATAATCGTATCGTATTGCTTGTCGGTTAACGTGGGATAATAAAACAAATCATAATAATCACAGGCAATCCGCTGGTTTTCTAGCAAAGTTGAAAGAAGATGAATGGAACCGCAGCCGTAATCCAAACAAAGGCCTTCGCGAATAAACGGAAGAATCTGTTGTTTGATTCGTTCCATATACCGTCGGTAACCCGCATCGCAAACGTGAAAGTCATACCGTCTTTTTTGTTCTTCTTTCGGTAAAACAGCCTGTTTTTTTAAAAAGCCACATGCCTCACATAAGAAATAAGACTGCTTTTTCACTTCCAAGAATCGCATTTTTCCACCGCAACCGCACCGCAATTTCCTCACCTTTTCTTTGACTAATCTATGAAATAATTATATAATAGAAACAGCTGAAAAACAATGAAGTAAGGAGGTGTTTTATATGGATACGCTAACAGCCATTACGATCTTCAAAGACGAATATACCAAAATGATCGAATCCTTTTCCGTTTTGGATAAAAGCGATCCTCTAACACCTCAAAAAATCAAAAACATCGCTTCTTATTTAAATCGTTGGACCGAGTTGTTGGAAGATAGTTTAAACGATTTTCCGCAAATCAGCAAAAACTTTACCCTTTCCAATCAAAAAAAAGAAACGCTTTATCTGGCGGAAATCGACGAACTGAAAAACAGTTACAATCAAAGGACCGTTAAAATCACCGAAGAAAAAAAAGGAAACATCGGCGAACTGGAAAAAGAGATTCAGCAAAACAAAAAAGAAACCGCGAAAATCATTGAACAGTTGGAACAGGATCTTCACTATTTTTTAATGACTTCCGAACAAAACAGTTATTTGCTTGAAAACGACTATGAAGAAGCCAAAAAACGCTACGACTATCAAAAAGAGGAAGCCAAAGCCTCCTATTTGGAAATCGTCGAAAAAAACAATCGAATCTTAGAAGAAAAGAAACAAAAAATCAACGAAATCCACCAAGACAATACCGATCGAAGAGTCAAACACTACCAGGAAGAAATCGCCAGTTTGAACAACCAAATTAAACTCAAAGAGGCGGAAGTTTCTTCTTTGATGAAAATCTTGCAAAACGAACGAAACGCAACCAAAGAAAAATATCGGCAGGAAAGCATTCTTTTAAACACCAACATTCAAAAGATCGCCGCCGAAAAAAACAGAATCATCGATAAAGCCAAAAATCAATACTCCAAAGCACAAAGCGATGAAAGCATCGAACGGGAAAACAAGCGCCAAAACAACCTCGGGAAATCCCAAGCGATTTTAAAGGAATTCGTGACGAAAATCAACGATGTCGATGAAATCATGAATAAAAAGAAAAAAGAATATGAGGAAGCAAACGAAGTCGCTACCCGTCAATACTTATTCGATCGATATCAAAAAACCTTCCTTTATCATCGGGAATTGGAAGAAATCTACAAAACGTATTCCAAACCCTTCGACCGATCGGTTTTAAAACTGCTCAAATTCAAACAGAAAAAACACAAGACCATTCTTCTTTTACTGAAAAAAGAATACCTTTTGAAACAACAGCGCCTGAAAAAAACGTACAATGCCTTGCTGACGGAAAATAAAAACACCAAAAATTATCTTGAAATCGATAAAAATTTTGCCACAAAAAAAATCACTATGCAAGAGCAATACGAAAATAAGTATTTTCAAAAACGCAACGATATTTTTGAAAACGACTATTCGTATATCGTCCAATCGGCCAATTACACTTTTTCGCAAAAAGCGAATATCCTGCGGTCTCAGTCGCAAATCGAAAAGAAACTGTATGAAAAAAATTTCGATCGCTACGAAGCCAGCTACTATAAAAAAATCGAAACCGTCCAAACCAAAATCCGTTATTTAAAAGCGGAAATCGATTTGGAAAACGAGTTCAATCAGTATCAACAAACCTTTGAAGAAAAAAAATATACCAATGCGCTGCATCAAGCGGAAGTTTCTTCTCTTTTGGAAATCGAAAAAAACAAACGACTCAAAGAATATAACGACACCCAGTACGGATTCAATGTGCGTTTTATTACGTTGACCAAAGAATACGGAAACAAAAAAATCGGCTTGGAAAACCAACGGGAAGAAAAAATCAAAACCTTAAACGAAGAATTAGAACAACTTCTTTTGGATAAAAAAATCTACGATATCCGTTCTTCCATCGAAAAAAACAACCTTCAGGATCGATTCGAAAAACTGAAACTATCCATCAACAACCAAAACGACATCAAAGAAATAAAAGAAAAATACCAACAGCAACTGTATCAATCGGATTTTGATTTGTTGGATATTCTATTGCGGCATTATACCCGCATTTTACAGGAAATTCCGGATAAATTCCATTATATTGCCAACACGACTTTAAAAGGGCAATCTCCTTCGTTGGCCAATATTTCCTATTTCAGAAATTTCTTAAACTCATTTGGCAGTATGTTTCTTACTTTATACCGAAACATTCTTCTTTCGTTTAAAAAATACTTTTCATTGGTCATCGAAGAACGAATCCGTTTGATCGAAAAATTAAAATATCAATCGTCGTATGAAATCTTAAAAGAAAACCATCTTCTACAAACGGCGGAAATCAAAAACAAGAAAAATCAACTACTCGATCAAATCGACAGTTATACCAAAACGCTGACCAATTTCAAACAAAAAATTTTTACGATTATCAACGACAATGCCATGTTGCTTGAAAACCGCAAAAACAAAACGAAAAAGTTGGATACGAAAACCCAGGAGATCATCAAAGAAAACAATTTGAAAATCAAAGAGTACCGCGAAAAAAGCGAACAGTATCAAAAAATGCTCTTGATGAACACCGAAGATTTAAAAGAATGCAATCTGAAATTGCGGCAATTGGCGGATCAGTATAAAAAAGAAAAAGATAAAATCGACCGCATGCGAAAAAAAGACGTTACCATCTATATGGCTTATCAAGATCGATTGGGAAAATTTATAAAAGAAAATCCGATCCATCAAACCTTTCAACCGCTAACCAACAAAGAAAAAGATCCGATGCGGTTGTTTAAAGAATGCCGAAATCTGCAGAAAAAACTGTATTCTCTTTGCCAAACGACCATTATGAAGATGAGTCGGGATTTTCAGCAATTTAAAAACCGTCAGGAACAAAAGAATCATTTGAACGAACGTCAATTGAAAAAAGCATACAAAGCGAATTTGAAATCGTATCGGCATCAATATAAAAAAGCCCAGCGGGATTACACGAAAAAAAATCTCCAGACGCTAAAACAGCACCAATTTAAAATCGAACACCAACAACATAAAATCGCTTCCGTCGAAAATTATTTCAAACATATCATCGATAAAAATTACCAAACTTATCTGAAAGACGGAAAAACCCTCAATCAACTGTTTCATAACCAAACAAAAGAGTTTTTCACGGCGCATTACGCGGCAACTGACAATAATCAAGCGGTTTTAAATTATCATCAAGCAACCGATCGGCAAAACGAAACGAATTTTAAAAAGGCAAAATCCGCGGCTTTAAAAGAAAAAGACAAACAGAAAAAAGAAATGCAGGATCACTTAAATCAATTTATCCGGCGAAAAAACGAAGAAATCGAACATCTGCCGAAAGCGTATAAATATAACATTCAATTGATCCACAGCGAAACCAAAAAGAAAAACAATGAAATTCATTTGGCGATCAAAGAAAATAAAAATCATTTCAATCAGGAAAGAAAAAAAATAGACAAAGAACTTTCCGCTTTGAAAAACACCTTAAAACAAGAAACCTTGTTGGCCGAAATCGACTATCAAAAAGAATTAAAACAAATCAAGAACAAGTAAAAAACCCGAAACGGAATCGCTCCGAATTTCGGGTTTTCTTATTTTTTTCGTAACCAAAACGGTAATTCTCTGGTAGAAGGTACATCTTCTGCCGGTTTTTTCTCTTCCGCCTTCTTCTGCTTTTTCTCTTCCTTAAGGCGTATTTTTTCAGCCCGACGGCTTCCCTTAATATCGAAAATTTCTTCGACTTTTTTAGTACTTTCGTCCGGTTCGTCTAGGATTTCTTTATGAAGCAATCCTTCGTATTCAATGTTTTCATCCGAATCGTGACTGTAAATTTCACTGGCCAGTTCATCATAACCGCTGTTTTGCGCTTTCAATTCGTAACCGGTCGCGATGACCGTAACAATCATCTCGTCACCTAAATCATTATTGTAAGCCGTACCGTAGATGATATTCAAATCTTTATCGCAGTTGTTTCTTATTTCGGCAATGGCGATTTCGATCTCTTTGGCCGTCAACCGTTCGGAAGACGTAATATTGACGATCGCATCGGTTGCGCCGTCGATCGTTACTTCCAAAAGCGAAGAATGAATCGCTTTGCGCGCCGCCATCAACGCTCGATCGGGACCGGTTGCCGCACCGATACCCATCAGCGCCGTACCGGAATTTTCCATGACGTGGCGAACATCGGCAAAATCGACATTGATCATTCCCGGAATGGAAATGATTTCGGCAATCCCCTGCACACCTTTTCGAAGAACATTGTCCGCTTCTCTAAACGCATCCAAAAGCGGTGTGGAAGGATCGACGATTTGCAATAAGCGCTGATTGGGAATCACGATCAACGTGTCCACATACTGTCTTAATTCCGTCAAACCGGCCACGGCATTTTTGGTTCGTTCCGGTCCTTCGAACAAAAACGGCTTCGTACAAATACCGACGGTCAGACATCCGTTTTCTTTGGCGATTCTGGCAATGACCGGCGCAGCACCGGTTCCGGTTCCTCCGCCCATGCCGCAAGTAATGAAAATCATATCGGCATCGTGGATCATTTCGTATATTTCTTCTTCACTTTCCAGTGCCGCTTCTTTTCCGACTTCGGGATTGGCACCGGCTCCGTGTCCGTGGGTCGTATTTTTTCCGATTAAAAGGCGATTATGGGCTTTTGAATATTTTAAATCCTGGGCATCGGTATTAACGGCAAAAAACTCAACACCATGTACTTCGTTTTCGATCATGTGATCGATGGCATTTTTCCCCGCACCGCCGACACCGATTACTTTAATTTTTGTTTTGGCTGCCTCTAAGGTATCCAACTCATCAAAAATCATCCTATCCCCTCCATCTGAAATCAAAACCGTTGCATGATATGATTTTACATTAAATTGCAATTTTTTTCAATATGATTTACGAGGAAAAAATGAAATATTAAACGCGACTGATCTCACAGAACAGACGAATGCCGAATTCCAATTCTGCCCGTTGCTGAATCAGTTCGATCAACGATGAAACATCTTTGGCCGAAGCGCTTCCCAAATTGATGATAAAGTTGGAATGCTTGACGCTCACGGCCGCATCACCGATTTGAAAACCGCGCATTCCAAGCGCATCAATTACTTTCCAAGCCGGAATAAGCGGATTGTTTTTGAAAATGGACCCCATGTTTTTACTGTCCAACGGTTGACTCAGCAGTCGGTCTTTTTTGCGCTTTTCCAAAAGCGAAAGCGTTTCTTTCGGCTCGATTTTGAATTTTGCCTTCAAAATAATCGCATCCATATGATGAAAGACGCTGTGCCGATAAGAAAAACCGCAACTGTAGCGATTCATGGTTTTAACCGACCCGTCGGAGGCCAAATACTCCACTTCCAAAAGATGTTTGGAAATATCATCCAAATAAGCTCCGCTGTTGTTGTAGATCGCCCCGCCCAATAACCCCGGAATTCCACCTAAAAAAGACAAATCGCCGATTTGTTCGGCGGCCAAATCATAAGCTAAACGGGTGGTCGGATAAAAGGCACTGCACGTCAAAATTCCCTGATCGACCGTATAAGAATACGGCAACTTTTTAAGCTGGATCACAATTCCTTGAAACATTTCGTCAGAGGCCAACACATTGCTGCCGTTGCCGATAATAAAATAATTCAGTTGATGCTTGATGATATAAGAAAATGCCTTGATCAAGCACGGGATATCTTTGGGCGTATACAAGGTTTGAATCAATCCGCCGCAACCGATTGTCGTCAGTTCTTTAAAACTTTTTCCGCTTTCGATCGTCCCTAAATCTTCTTCCAAAACATATTGATTAAACGTCATGTTTCATCAGCTCCTTTGCAATTATAAAAGCACTGTCTTTCGATACCATTTGCCGCTGAGCAAGTTGCATGTTCAATCGCAAGGTTTCGCGATGAAGCAACGCCCGTACCGCTTGAAAAATCGCCTCTTCGCCATCGTCTTCGCTTACCAGCATGGCACAACCTTTTTCTTTAAAGTAAAGCGCGTTTAAATACTGGTGGTTTTTTTTCGTTTTCCGACTCGGAATTAAAATACAAGGTTTGGAAACGGAAAAAATCTCAGCACTGGTTGCCGCACCGGCTCTGGAAATGACCAATCGCGACTGCAACATCAAAGAAGGCAGATCTTCTACGCTTTCTAAAACGTTTAAATTAGGCTTACTGCTCCACTTCTTAGCGTAGCGTCCGGCTAACAAAACGACCGAAAATTCCCGACTCAGCATTTGAGCGATCCGGCATAACGGTTCGGATCCCAAACTGCCGCCGATTACCAAAATATCAGAGCGGTATTGCGGATAGTTCAGATAAGAGGGGGTAGGATTCAGCAAAGGCTGTCCTACAACTTGATACGTCTTGCGCATCTTGGGAAGTTCGTACGAAAGAAAGATTTTTTTCGCAAAAATCGCAAAGAAAGCATTCGATCGACCCATAATGCGATTCTCCTCTAAAAGGTAAATGGGAATACGTTTTATAACAGCGTACAGTAAAAGCGGCAAACTCACATATCCGCCACTTGAAAAAACGGCTTTCGGAGGAACTTTCAAATTCTTTTTAAGAAAAAAATAAGCCCGAACGATCGCCAACCAGCGATTGTTTTCAAGCGGGAGTCCCAAAAAAGCAATTCGGTACCGATGAGCCCATTTTTCTTCCAGCGATCGCTTGCTTCCAACATAAAGAACATCCCCTTTTAATTGGTTGGCCACCGCAATCAAAGGACTGATATGACCGCCTGTCTTTCCGCCTGTTAACGCAATCATTGTCCATCACCGTTACCATTGTATGAAAAAAAAAGATCAATTAGACCTTTTTTCTTCTTCGGCTTGATGACCGCCGATCAAGTGATTTCTTTTTCTTGTAGTGGCGCCTTCTTCTAAATCCATCGCCTTTAACAAACTGTTTTTACCGTATTTCAATTTTAACCGAGCGATGGTTTGGCCAAGCTTTCGTTCTTTGATGACGGCTTCGTAAGATGTAAACAGATCCAGCCTTTCAAATGTTTCATGGGTAATCCGGCAAAAAGAAATCCCGACTTTCCGAATGGGATAAAGCGGATCGACGATGCGCCGATACAAGTCTTCAAAATACGGAATAATGCTGTTGTAGGTGTTGGTACAAACCGCCATCGTCTTACTTGCCGCTACCTCTGGGTAGGGCTTGGCATAGCCGATTTTCAAACGGATTGCAGAAGTAATCAAATGCTCTTGTTGCAACTCTAGACAAAGCGATTCCACCATTTCCTTTACAATCAGAAAACCGTGCTCATAATCATAGTTTTCCGCCAATACTTGCGATCTTGACAGATTGCGGGAATGAATCTTGTACGCTTTGATATCGGCAATCCCGATCGGTTCTTTTCCCCAGGCATGATCCAACAACATTTCGCTAACCACACCCAACTCTTTTTTAAGGTCAAGCGGATCGCTGTTTGCAAGTTGCCGCATCGTTTCAATTCCCATGCGATGCAACCGTTTTTCGATCCCGTTTGCGATTTGCCAAAAATCCGACAGCGGCCGATAATCCCATAAATATTTCCGGTAGCCTTCCTCATCTAAATAAGCCATCCCGTTTACCGCCTTTTTGGCCAACAGATCCAAACTGATTTTACTCAAATACAAATTGGTTCCGATCCCCACTGTAGACGGCAGGCCAAGTTCATCCATGATTTTCTTTTGAAACGCCCGCGCAAGATGAAACGGAGTCGTCTGATACAACAACAAATAATCCGTTATATCCAAAAAAACTTCGTCAATGGAATACGGATGAAGATCGTTTGGGGCCACATACCGCAAATAAATCGCATAAATCTCTGCCGAATAACGAATGTATTTTTTCATTTGTGGCGGAGCCACGATGTAAGAGATCGTATCGGGGATTTCATAAAGCCGACAGCGGTTTTTGATGCCGCAGGCCTTTAAAGCCTTGGATACGGCCAAACAAATCGCCCCTTTTCCCCGTTTCAAATCCGCAACGACCAATCGTGTCGAAAGCGGATCCAATCCCCGTTCAACGCATTCTACCGAAGCATAAAAACTGATTAAATCAATGCAAAGATAGTATCTTATCGCCATTTTTTCGCTTCCTTTTGATCAAGAACTATCCTTAGTTTTTCCCAAAAATCGGCGATTCAACCCCTTAATAAGGATAAAACACCAAGAAGACCTTGGTGTTTTATCATCTATAAGATAATTGCAATCAGGCTATTATGATTGGAATTCATCATCTTATCCAAAACCGTTTTGATTTTTTCCTTGGATTTATCCGGCATTTGATAAATTTTCGATTTCATTCCGTCGTTGACGATATCGAATAACTTCCGACCGAAAAATTCCTTATTCCACATTTCTTCCGTATTATCCTCATCGACATGGAAACTGTCGATCAACATTTTCGATTGTTCTTCTGAACCGATGATCGGCGTAAAAGAACTTTCCACATTGACGGCGATCATATGCAAACACGGTGCCTGAGCAGCCAATTTAACGCCGTACATCCCGTTTTTCTTAACGATGGTCGGAGCCAGAAGTTTCATATCTTCCACACGTGGGATCGAAACACCGTATCCGGTCTGTTTGGCCTCTTCAATGGCCGATTGAACTTGTTCATACACTTCGTTGGCTTTTTTGCTTTGATATAGATAACGGATGAAATCCGCTCGGTTCTTGGCATGATCGCCTAAAAGTTCCGTTACGATCTCCTGATATTTGGCGTTATCCAAATCCAAAACGATCGACGCTTTGCCGGTGGATGCTTCCATCAATTCCAATTTGACACCGGAAAACAGGGCCGTCTGTTTTAACTCATCGCATATATTATGAACGTCCTTTACTTTTTTATACTTGGATTCCACTTCTTTAATCGCTTTTAAAATATTCCCTTTTAACGGCACATCTTCGCCGATGGAATCAATGTAATCCGGTAAAGAGATTTCCAAATCGGCAATCGGAAATTCCGATAAAGCCCGCTTCAGCACCAAGTTGCAATCGTCTTTGGTCATATGAACCGCCGATAACGGCACGACGCTGATTTCGTATTTTTCTTCCATGCTCTTTGCAAGATCGATCGCTTGTTTGCCGGATGGATCTTTCGTGTTCAAAACGATGACAAACGGTTTATTCAATTCTTTCATTTTCGGAATCAACTGTTCTTCGACTTGTTCGTAATCGGCACGGCTGAACTCACCGAACGTGCCGTCGCTGGTAACATAGATTCCCAAATTGGAATGGTTGTAAATGACTTTTTCCGTTCCGATGGAAGCCGCTTCTTTAAATGGAATCGCCTCATCATACCACGGGGTTTTAACCAAACGCGGTTCACTGTCATTCCCATACCCTTCTGCAGAGGGAATGATTTCCCCGACACAATCTACAAATCGAAGCGTCAATTTCGTATCGTTCATATCCATTTCTAAGGATGTGGAAGGAACAAATTTAGGCTCAACCGTCATGATTTGCTTTCCCGCTGCCGATTGCGGTAATTCATCTACGATTTTATGTTTTAAAAATTCATCCTTGACATTGGGTAAAACCATCAATTTGAAAAACGAATTGATAAACGTAGACTTTCCGCTTCGAACACTTCCTACCACGCCGACATAAAAATCATTTTGCATTCTATTTGAAAGATTCGCTAATGCTTCTTCATTCATATTGTCTTCCTCCCTTATGACTCACAAGCAGTATATGAACGAAATGCATCTGATAGACCAAAATAAAATATTCCTTTTAAAAAAAACAATTGAATGATATAATGAAGTTAAGAGGTGTTGTATCATGATGCTTTCCTATCATATCATCGATCCGATTATTACCGCTTTTCACTGGGAATATCTAGCCGATCTGAATATCGTTTCGATTCTGTTTCGGTTGATTTTGGCTGTGTTATGCGGCGGAATTTTAGGATTCGAACGGGCTAAAAAACATCACGCGGCCGGTTTTCGGACTCACATCATCGTTTGTTTGGGATCGACCATCGCCATGATGACCAATGATTTCTTATCGCGGGTGACCGAATCGGGAGACGGAGCCAGATTAGGGGCTCAGGTTATTTCCGGAATCGGTTTTTTAGGAGCGGGAACAATTCTTGTAACCTCCAGAAATCAAATCAGAGGATTGACAACCGCCGCCAGTTTGTGGGCTTGTGCCTGCTTGGGACTGGCCATCGGAACGGGCTTTTATACTCTGTCTATTTTCAGTACCATCGTTATTACCATTGTTCTGGCCATCTTACCGAAAATAGAAGAACTGTTTACCAAACGGTCGCTTTATTTTGAAATCCACATCGAATTTCAAACCAGAGAAAATTTAAAATTATTCGTCAATACGGTTCGGCAAATGGGTTTTAACATTCTTTCCATCGAACACAATCCGGCTTATTCTTCTTCCGGACTTTCCGTTTATACCATTGCTTTGCGATCGACCGCAAAGAAAAAAATCGATCATCAATCCTACTTGAATCAATTTGCCGCTTTGGAGTACGTCAATTTCGTTGAAGAAATCAATTGAAAAAGCCCTGTTGATCGCGATTTTTTCTGTCTTTCTAAGTTTTTACTAGATCGGCAGAAACTTCCCGATTGAAACAGGACTTTTTTTTATTCTAAGAAACTACGAACGAAAACAGCCAGACACAATTCCCATAACGTTCTTCTTTTCAGTTCACCGGAAAGAACCAAAGGAACTTCACTCACCAACTTGTCTTTGCAATACAAAGCGACCTTTCCGCTAAATCCGGCATGAAAATCCAGTTCGATTTTCGGCGTAATTTCCACCTCTTCACCGCGTTTGACAAGATAACAGGCCGCTTGTTTGATTAAAACATTTACCTTGTCTTTGTATAAAATCGAATCGATCGTCTGAAGTACCGCACCCTCTTGATAGAACGTTTTCATCTCATACTGCATCGCACCGTAATTCAGCAACTGAACCGATTCGCCGTTCCTTATTTTGCTGTCTTGGTAGCCCATGACAACACTGATCAATCCCATGTTGTTTTTTTCCATATGAAGGGTAATGCAGTACCCGGAAAAAGAGGTGTAGCCCGTTTTAAGACCATTGATACCTTCTACTCTTCCAAGCAGTTTATTGGTATTGACCAGCCAAAACGGCGAAGCGGTATCTTTGCGGATGTAATCTTCTTTCAGGCTGGTATAAACCAAAACATCGGGATAATGATCGATCAAATAATCCGAAATCAATGCCATATCGTAAGCGGAAGTGTAATGATTGCGGCTGGTCAGTCCCGTACAATCCGAAAAATGCGTATTTTTAAGATTTAAAGAAGCGACTTTTTCGTTCATTTTATCGACAAAGACTTCTTCGCTGCCGCAAATCGTCTCGGCCAAACATATGGCTGCGTCATTGGCCGAAGCAATACAAACGCATTTTAATAATTCATCGACCGTAATCTTTTCACCGACCGATAAAAAAGCCTTCGATCCTTCCATGGAAGCGGCATTTTCAGAGACCGTAACAACGGTATCTTTTTGAATCGATCCTTTTTCCAACGCCTCATACGTCAACAACAACGTCATGATTTTCGTCATGGAAGCCGGCGGTAGACGCAAATTCATTTCCTGATTGTATAGCAGTGTGTCGGTTTTTCCTTCGTATAAGACAGCCGATCGGGCATTCGGACAAAGAATTTGTTCTTCGCTTTCAATCCAATCCGCCTCTTGAGCAAATACCTTACTCCCACAACAGAAAAACAAACCCAAAACCAATAAAAAACTCAGACGTTTCATAGGAAGATCACCCATTAAAATGTATGAAAAAAAAGGAGTTTTAGAACTCCTTTGAAGCACTTTTAGACTTTCTTTTCTTTACTTTAATCTGATGTTTGGAAAGCCCGTATAAAAAGATATCCAATTCTTTTTTCGTTTGGAAACCGTCTTTCTTGGCAATAAAAACATCGGTGGAACTAACCATAAACAAAAGGACATCGTCTTCTTCGACGATTTTTTTCAACTGCTGATATTCCGCTGTGTATTTGCTGACTTGATCACCGATTTTGGAAACCAAAGAAAAACTTTCTTCTTTCAAAGTAAATTCGTTGACCATGCCGTATTCGGCCAGTTCCTTATTTTTCTTAACGACCTGTTGCGGCAAACGGATCATGCAATACGCATTATAGGCGGCAATCAATCCCGCAAGAACGATAAAAACCGAACCGCTTAGATACTGATCGCTGTTCTGTAACGATAAAATCAAAATCACAATACCGAAAACGAGTAAAATCAGCGGATAAATAAAGCGAAACGCATAATTTCTTCTGGATATTTTCACCAAAGAAGCAACGGCTTCTTCTTTGGAAAGTTTTGTCGTATTGTAAACAACCACTCGGAATTCCTTCTTTCCTATAAAATAAAAAGCCTTGAACAAGCAAGGCTGTTTTTGTAAACTGGTGCCCACTGCCAGAATCGAACTAGCCTTTTATCCTTACCATGGATACGTTCTACCGATGAACTAAGCAGGCATTGGCAGCAGTTATAGGATTCGAACCTATGCATAACGGGGTCAGAGTCCGTTGCCTTAACCACTTGGCTAAACTGCTATCAAGCACATTTTCTGTCTTTTTATAGGCTTCAACAGTTTTCTTAAGTATTCTATCATAAAATCAGGCTCATTTCAAGAAGAATTTAACGTTTTTTACAAGCATTTTGTTCCACTTCTTTTTTCATAAAAAAAGAGCAGTTCACCTTCAAGATGAACTGCTTTTTACAAGCGAATGATTATTTAATGCAGTAGATGGAATTCTTACCGGCAAATACAGATGTTCCCGCAAATTCACCGCGACCGTTCAAATCGTCTTCAATACGAATCAATTGATTGTATTTGGCAATCCGGTCCGTACGAGATGCGGATCCTGTCTTGATTTGACCGGCATTCAAACCGACTACGATATCGGCAATCGTCGTATCTTCGGTTTCACCACTGCGGTGGCTGACAACCGCGGTATATCCGGCACGTTTTGCCATTTCGATCGCATCAAACGTTTCCGTTAACGTACCGATTTGGTTTACTTTGATTAAAATCGCATTGGCAACACCCATTTCGATCCCTTTAGCCAAACGTTTGGTATTGGTAACAAACAAATCGTCACCGACCAACTGAATTTTTTGACCTAATTTTTCCGTCAAATATTTCCAGCCTTCCCAGTCATCTTCTGCCAAACCGTCTTCGATGGTAATGATCGGGAATTTTTCAGTTAGAGGAACATAGTATTGATCAACCATATCTTTAGAATTGAATTGACCCTTATCGGCTTTTAACGTATAAAGACCGGTTTCTTTGTCATAGAATTCGGAAGCCGCTACGTCGATACCCAAGCAAATATCTTTTCCCGGAACATAACCGGCTGCTTCAATGGCTTCCACAACCCGTTCAAACGCTTCGGTATTGGAACCCAGTTTCGGTGCATAACCGCCTTCATCACCGACGGAAGTTACATAACCGTTGGCTTTTAAAATTTTCTTTAACGCATGGAAAACTTCGGCACCCATCCGAACCGCTTCTTTTAAAGAAGGTGCGCCAACCGGTAAAATCATGATTTCCTGGAAATCAATGCAGAAGTCCGCATGAGCACCGCCATTTAAAATATTCATCATCGGTAACGGAAGTTGTTTTGCGTTTGAACCACCGAAATAATTATATAAAGGCATTCCGTAGTAATCGGCCGCCGCACGAGCACAAGCCATGGAAACACCGAGGGTTGCGTTCGCACCTAAATTCCCTTTATTTTCCGTACCGTCTAAGGCAATCATCTTGTTGTCAATGACGATCTGATTTCTTACATCGTACCCGATTAATGCCGGGGCAATGATTTCATTGACATTGTGAACGGCTTTTAACGTTCCTTTTCCAAGATAACGGGATTTATCGCCGTCTCTTAATTCAAGGGCTTCGTGTTCACCCGTTGATGCGCCGGAAGGAACCAACGCGCGACCAAACGCACCGCTTTCCGTAACAACTTCTACTTCGATTGTCGGATTACCACGTGAATCCAAAACTTCTCTTGCATAAATGCTTTGAATAAATGGCATAAAAAATTACATCTCCTTATTTCTCTTTATAGTTTTTTTACCACAAATATTATACTATATTTGCCGGGACTTTTCCTAGCCCTTTTTTTTTATTTTAACAGAAAACGTTTTACTAAACAAAAGGAAAGAAAGAAGGGGAGGTTTTGATCCTTCCCCTTCTTTTATTATGACCTGTTTTTTAAGTTTCATACCTATAGGCGATCGTAAAGTACTTTCAAACGATGATGGATCGGTAACGTGATCACAACAACGATGAGCGATAACAACAAATTAAACGGAATCACGGCACAAAGCAAGTAATAAAACATGAAATTATCCACGCTTACATCTTGGATCGCCCCACCGCTGATTACCTTGAAAGCATCGCCGCAGGCACCGACAATCATTTCCATTCCGCCGGCATAAAATTCACTGTAAAAAGGAATATTGATAAAGGCATTGGTAATAACGCCCATCAACACCCAGATTACGACCACACTGACTAAGGATAAAAGCGTCTTTCTTTTTAAAGTCGTATGGTGATAGATCAAGCCGACCGCAATCACAACCGGCAAAGCGATCAAAACATCGGCCAGTTCGCCCACAAAACCGGTGGAAGACATCGGCAACTTAACCAAAAAACGAATCACCACACAAACCGTCGCATCGATAGGTCCCATCATAAACGCACAAATCAGAATCGGAATCATCGAAAAATTGATTTCCAAAAACGGCGGGAAAATCGGCAACTTGATCTTTGGAATAAAACTGTAAAATACCACCGCTAGAGCTGCGAAAATAGCGATGAATGTCAAACGTTTGACAGTAAAAAATTTTTGTTTTTGCATTTTTTTCTCCTTCTTTCCAATAAAAAAATTCCCCAATAACCATTGGGGACAATAAAAAACGAATCAACCGTTTTAAATCCTTTTTCCATCCAGACTCTAACTGTCGGTATAGGAATTTCACCTATTCATGCATTACGCTCGCGGACTGTACCGCCGGTATGGAATTTCACCAAACCCCAAAGGATAAATCAATATAAAGTTTTATTTTTTGACAATCAAGGACTCAGATGTCATTTCCGCCGGTTTGTCAATGCCCAGCAATTCCAAAAGTGTCGGCGCGATATCCGATAAAATTCCGTTTTTCAGTCGAATCGCCTGATCCGTCACGACAACCGGAACCAAATTCGTCGTATGAGCCGTATACGGTTTTCCTTCGGCATCGACCATTTGTTCGGCATTACCGTGATCAGCTGTAATCAAGGCTACCCCACCGACTTCGTCTAATGCCTGTTGAACGCGACCCACGCAAGTATCAACGGCCTCTACGGCTTGAACCGCTGCCGGAATAACACCGGTATGACCGACCATGTCGCAGTTGGCAAAATTCAAAATAATGCAGTCATACGTCTTCGCCAAAATCGCTTCTACCACTCGGTCACAGACTTCAAAAGCACTCATTTCGGGTTTCAAATCATAGGTTGCCACTTTCGGCGAATTCACCAAAATACGAGTTGCTCCTTCGATTTGCCGGTCGGCACCACCGTCAAAGAAAAAGGTAACATGAGCATATTTTTCCGTTTCGGCAATCCGAAGTTGCTTCAAACCGGCCGCGCTAACCACATCGCCGAATAAATTCGTCAACTTCTGTAATCCGAACGCAAGCGGTCCTTTTACCGAATCGGCATATTTCATCATCGAAACGAAAAAGACATCGTGCGGCGCATGCGAAAGATCCATCCGATACGGTTTTTCCGCATTGTAGACAATTCCTTCCGGATTGGAAATACACGTTGCGATTTGAATCGCCCGATCCGGTCTGAAATTGGCAAATACGACCGAATCTCCGTCTTCGACCATTCCGTCTTCACAGACGATAAACGGTTTGATGAACTCATCGGTGATTCCTTCTTGATAAGCCGCTTCGATTCCCGAAAACGGATCGGAAAATACCGGTCCTTTTTTCGCGGTCATCGCATCGAAAGCCAACTGAATTCGATCGTAGTTTTTATCCCGATCCATTCCGTAATAACGACCGCCGACGGTTGCTACCGTCACTTTGCCTTCGTTCATGATTTTTTCAAGGTAAACGGCAGCCGATTTCGGTGCCACATCACGACCGTCTAAAAAAGCGTGATAATAAACTCGATCAATCCCCATTTTTTGCGCCAATTTGGCAATGGCGATGATATGAGCGGTATGGGAATGAACACCGCCGTCGCTGCAAAGACCGAAAATATGAAATTTCTTATGATTGCATTTCGCACGCTCAATGGCCTTTAAAATCGCCTCATTGCGGTCCAATTCACCGGTTTTAATCGCATTGTTGATCCGTGAAAGAGACTGCCATACAATTCTTCCGGCCCCAATATTCATATGACCGACTTCCGAATTGCCCATTTGTCCTTCCGGCAATCCGACGGCCTCTCCGCTGGCTTCAAGCGTCTTGGTATCATAGGTCTTAAAAATCCGATCTAAATTCGGTTTAGAAGCCAAAGAAACCGCATTGGAAGCACTCGGTTGACAAAGGCCGTATCCATCCATAATGATCAGTACCACAGGTCTATGTTTCATTTTATCATTACTCCTTCTTTCAATTCCGTAACTTATTATATACCAAAACCGAGGATACTTCCATCTTATTTTTAATTTTTTTTAGCGGGTAAAAGATTTTCGAACCGCTTTTTCCCAGCCTTCCAAACATTCTTTGCGGTAAGAGGATTCCATCAACGGGTAAAATTCGACATTCGGTCGATTCAAACTTTTGATTTCATCCAGATTCTTCCATATACCCATAGTCAGTCCGGCCAAATAACAAGCCCCAAGCGCTGTTACTTCCGTATTTTCCAACCGACAGATCACCGCATCGGAAATATCCGCTTGAAATTGCAATAAAAACGAATTTACCGACGCACCGCCATCGACCTTGATATGAGAAAGTTTTAATCCCACGTCTTTTTCCATGGCGGCAATGACATCTTCTACTTGATAGGCAATGGCTTCTAAAGCCGCTCGAATCAAATGGGCCCGATGGCATCCTCTGGAAAGACCGGTAATGATTCCTTCGGCACTAAAATTCCAGTACGGAGCCCCCATCCCCACAAAAGCAGGAACAATATAAACACCGTTGGTATCCGATACCGTTTTAGCAATCGCCTCTGTTTCGGCCGATGATGAAATCAACTGCATTTCGTCTCTGAGCCACTGAATTAACGCTCCGCCGACAAAAACACTTCCCTCAAGCGCAAATTCCGGCGTCTGATCGGTAGCGCAAGTAAGGGTTGTAATCAAGCCGTTGTTGGATTCGATCGGTTGATGTTTGGCATTCATCAACAAAAAACAGCCCGTTCCGTACGTTACTTTCAGATCGCCTTCATCAAAACAGGATTGACCGAACAAAGCACTTTGCTGATCGCCTGCTGAGGCCATAATCGGAATTTCAAAACCTAAGATTTCTTTGCAGGTATTGCCGAAAAAAGACCCGGACGGACAGACTTCCGGTAAAATATCCATCGGAATATGGAACAAAGCACATAAATTCGGATCCCATTGTAGCGTATGAATATCAAACAGCATTGTTCTGGAAGCATTGGTATAATCCGTTTTATAGATTTTTCCGCCGGATAATTGCCATAATAAATACGTATCGATCGTTCCGATTAATAAATCCTGTTCTTCATACGCTTTTTGAACGGCATCGACATTCTTAAAGAGCCATTCTATTTTCGATGCGCTGAAATAAGAATCCAACCGCAGACCAGTTTTTTTTCGAATTGTTTTTTCCAATCCCAGTTTTTTCAGTTCATCACAGCGTTTGGCCGTTCTTCGACACTGCCAACCGATCACATTGTAAAACGGTTCGCCTGTTTTCTTGCTCCAAGCGACAACGCTTTCCCGTTGATTGGTAATTCCCATTGCCGCAACCTGTGAAAATTTTAAGCGCGCTCTGGTCAAGACTGTTTGGATCACGCTTCGCACGCTGGATAAAATATCGATCGGATCCTGTTCGACATATCCCGGTTTGGGGTAAAGTTGCGGAAATTCTTCTTGGGCTTTGGCGATGATTTGAGCATGCGAATTAAAAATAATCGCCCGTGTCGATGTTGTTCCTTGGTCTAACACCAAAAGATATTTCATTGTATCACATCCTAATCGTTGTTCGTTGTATCTAATTATACCACACCGATTTTAAAAAGAAAATAAAAAACTGCGAAATCGCAGTTTTAAAGTAAAATCGAAAGAGCGATCAGCAAGGATCCCTGAGTTAAAAAAGCCAGCATATTATTCAAAGGAAAATACCAATGCCGTGTTTTATGCCGAACAACGTAAATCCCCAAAAAACCGCCCAAACCACCCATCAGCCAAGGTAAGATCAGCAGTGTTTTTTCCGGAATGCGGCGTTTCTTCAAAATGGCTCTTCGTTTATCGAGGGCATACGCGTAAAATGTGAGAACAGAACAGACCAGTTGTGCAACCAAAAGCGTTACAATCACGATTTCTTTCATACACTTTTAATCGATAAATTCGAATTCATAATCGAAAATCCGAACCGTATCGCCGTTTTGAACCCCCAGTTTTCTTAATTGATCGTCTAATCCATACGTTCTTAACTGTCTGGCAAAGCGGTATCTTGCCGTATCCGAATCAAAATCGGTCATGTCAAACAACCGCTTCAAACGATCGCCGGTTACATTGAAAACACCGTCATTTTGGCGTTCGATCACAAAAAACGGCTCTTCTTTCTTCCACTCGTATTCCACTTCCGCTTCCGTCTCATCTTCCTCAACCAAAGAAAACGATTCGGTTACATCCAGCAAATCGGCTATTTTGTACAACAACGGTTCTAAATTCGTTTGTTCATACGCCGATATTTCCAAAATCGGTTCCTTTACTTTTTCTTTAAAGGCTTTCAAATTGGCGGCTGCCTGCGGGCTGTCCATTTTATTGGCCACAAGAATAGACGGCCGTTTCGATAAATTCATTTTATAACTTTCCAACTCTTTTTTGATGATACAGTAATCCTCATACGGATCTCTACCATCGGTAGCGGCCATATCGATCAGATGTACAATGACCCGACAACGCTCGATGTGCCGCAAAAACTGCAATCCCAGTCCTGCCCCTTCGTGCGCCCCTTCGATGATTCCCGGTAAATCCGCCATCACAAAACTGCGACCGTCCGGAACTTGAACCATTCCGAGATTGGGAACAATCGTCGTAAAATGATACGCCGCAATCTTCGGACGAGCGGCCGATACCGCCGCAATCAACGTCGATTTACCGACACTCGGGAAACCGACCAGCCCGCAATCGGCCAAGACTTTCAATTCCGTGCGAATCATTCGACTTTGTCCGGGTTCGCCTTTTTCGCAAAAATCGGGACATTTCATAATTCCCGTCGCAAACGCCATATTCCCGCGACCGCCGCGACCGCCTTTTGCAACCAATACTTCCTGGTTGTGTTTGGTGATATCCCCGATCAAACGGCCACTTTCGTCATCGAAAATCATCGTTCCGACCGGAACATGGACATAAGTCGGTACCGCACTGGCACCTGTCATTCCTTTGTGAGCACCTTTTTCGCCGTCGTTTCCTTTCAATATCTTCTGATACCGTAAATCAAGAAGGGTCGATAACCCTTCATCGCCGACGAAAATAACCGAGCCACCGGCACCGCCCGAACCACCGAACGGACCGCCTTTTTGTACCTTCAATTCTCGGCGATAAGCCACGATCCCATCTCCGCCTTTACCGGCTTGAACACGCATTTTGACTAAATCGACAAACATCCTTACAATCTCCCTTCCTAAAAAAAAGAACGCTCATTTCCACTCGAGCGCTCCTTGTTCTTACTCCATTACAGGATAAACCGAAACTTGTTTTTTATCGCGACCTTTACGCTCAAAACGTACCACACCGGTCACTTTTGAAAATAACGTATCGTCGCCACCGCGTCCTACATTGGTACCCGGAAAAATTTTTGTTCCTCTTTGACGATATAAAATGGAACCGGCTGTTACATATTCACCATCACTTGCTTTTGCACCCAACCGTTTTGCTTCCGAATCACGACCGTTTTTCGTCGAACCAACACCTTTTTTAGATGCAAATAACTGTAAATTTAACGCTAACATAAAGATACCTCCTATTGTTTTAATTTTAAATATTTCGGGTATTGCTTGGAAATTTCCTCCAACGTCGCCTCCAAATTTTCAAAAAGAGTATTGGAAACAAAATCCGTTGTTTTAATCTGCAAGCGAAAGTATCCCTCATCGCAAACCAAATCGATAATGTTGTAACCCAAATTGAATTTCTCGATCAAATTCGCTGTCATAATACACGCCACCGAAATACTGGCACATACGATATCCGAACCGTACTCGGCATAATCGGCATGCCCCTTTACTTCAATGGTTGCTTCTTTATCTTTTCTTCCTACTTGCCAGGTTGTCATGGTTCTTAAGCGTTGATTGCTTCAACAACCAACTTCGTATAAGCCTGACGATGACCCTTCTTCGTAGCAGAATGTTTTTTAGGACGATATTTGAAAACCGTAATTTTCTTACCCTTTCCTTGTTTTTCACATTTTGCCGTAACCGTTACACCTTCTACATACGGTGTACCGACTTTCGGTCTTTTTCCTCCGGAAACAAATAAAACCTTATCAAATGTGTAAGTCTCGCCTTCGGCAACGTCTAATTTTTCAACGTAAACGGCTTGGCCGACTTCTACTTGAACTTGTTTTCCGCCTGTTTCTACAATTGCATACATGTCGTATTACCTCCTTATTTTTTTAAGACACACTATAAGGGTAGATTTTCATCCTTTATAACCCGTTCTATGTGGTGCATGTTACAACATAATAATTATATTCTATTTTGAAACAATAGTCAAATCTTTTTTTCCAAGAAATAAAAAATTATAAGTTGTAAAATAAAAATTGACACTTAAAGAAAAAAAGAGAACCTCTTTAAGGATTCCCCTCAATAAACAATAGAAAAGACATACCGTTAGTTGTATCATGTAATTGACTA
>UQFG01000018.1 GCA_900540175.1 uncultured Mollicutes bacterium
CAGACGTGTGCTCTTCCGATCTAGCTGAGTCTTTCAACTGCCTAAAATATATTTGACTTACATATATAAGTCAAGTTCCAAGTACAAATACCCATTTTTTTCAAATATCTGTGGGTGTTCGACTGTATTACCTATTGGCGGAGCAGAAGGGATTCGAACCCTTGCACCAGTTACCCGGCCTACTTCCTTAGCAGGGAAGCCTCTTGAGCCTCTTGAGTACTACTCCGAATCTTAAGCGCTTTTTATTATAACGTAAATTAAAATGGTTGTCAATAAATTTAAGCGCTTTTTAAAGGTTATTGCTATAAGGTGATTTTAATCATAGTCATGTCATCTAAAACTTTAAATCGAGGGTAAAGATTGCAAAGAGGATCTTGTTTGGCTTTGGCAACAATGTCCTTGAATTCTTGTGCAAGATTTAAACTTTTTTTAAACATTTCTTGCCAAGAAGTATAAATTTTAAGTTCTTCAAATGCTAAAGCGATACCGTCGGTATAAAGATAGATTTCTTCTAAAAGGTCTTGATCTTCTTCAAACGTCAGATAATCGTAATAAGGGTCGGGCGATAAAGTATAAATCGCATACCCTCCTTTTTGGTTCATTTTTTTGCGGTTTCGGATTAATGTGTCCGTAATGTATTTTTTGGCATCCAGGACGGAAATGTTTTTTTCTTTGGCGATTTCTTTCATTTCCTTCAGAGCTTGTTGATCCAACTCCGGTAAATCCTTTAATAAAAGACGTTTTAAAGTGCCGTCTTTGTATTTTAAAAGGATTTCACAATCTCCGATGGTGTGGCAGATGATTTTGCGATCTTTGATTTCTACCCAAGCCAGTCCTGCGCTTGGATAATAATCGGGATTGACGGTGTGAGTCAGTCGGTTGAATTCACAGTAGGCTTCTCGGGCAATGAAATTCAATTTTTCCACAACGTTTTGTTCCGTAGGTTTTAACTGGTTTTTAATGAAACTTACAAACCAAGATGCTTCAGACGGTAGGATGCCGTTTTTTTGAAGAGGCGTGGCACCATCCATTACCATGTAGTAGGTTTGTCCGATCACATAACGATCTTCGTTATAATAATGTGCTTTACGGGTTTGTTTTTCAATGTTCATAACTTTTAGATCCTTTATGTTAAATAAACGGCACATAAAATACCGACGATAAATAGCGCGACACCACTAAGGAAAATCCCCAAATCATACTGAAAATATTTCTTGTTTTTCTGATTGGCTAATAAGTTTAATCCGAAAAGACAAACCGAAAGAAGAACCAACATCAAGGAAAAATAACAAACCATCATGGCCGCGATGGCAGCGGGAGTTATTAAATTTGTGAAGATATTGATCGACCCCAGCAAAAAACCCAAAATGGTTGTCATCACGGTTAAAGCCTTGAAATTATCTATTTTGACATGATTCAATTCGTCGGTTTTTTCTTTGTTCAAATCATAGGTTTTGATCATGGCGGCTTTGGCTATATACTGTTGGTATTCAACTAGAATCGTTTGACGTTCGAAACTTAACCGAACGAGGTGAATGGCTTGATCGATGCAGGAAATTCCTTCTTCGTAGCGTTTTAAAAGAATCAATAGACGACCTTGATTGAGGAAGTATTTACTATGAGGTTCCTGTTGACTCATACTTTCGATCTTGGAAAGTAATGCGGATAACAAAGCAATCGTTTCGGGCGTGTCTTTTAAATCCAATTGATTTTCAAAATAAAGGCATGTGACTTCAATGTAAAAATTGAGAATGCCGTAATGATTGGAAAATAGCGGATTATCGATCATTTTTTTCAGTTCCCGCCGATAAGTGAGCAGACTGTTTGATGTTTGATCGGCGGAAAAAGCGGCCAACCAATGAATGAATTGGCTGATTTCAAAACATTTTAAAGCATCCAAATAAAATTGATGATAAAAATCATTTAAAATAGAATATTTCGATCGCCGATATTTGGTAAACAACGTAAAGAATAAAATGAAATAGTGTTTTAACGATTCGTTATCTTTCAAATCGGTCGATGTATTTTGGAATGAAGGATCGGATAAGATATCGTTTTTCATTTTCGCCAATTCCGTTTTAAAGGTATCGACCAACCCTAAATCGAAGTTGTCGGAAAGAGTTGTTATTTTCACTTCAAAGGATCGATCGTTTACATTATCGGATAACAGTTTTTTTGTTTCGGTTTTTAAATCTTCGAATGTTGAATATTCCATTGGGCTACCTCACTTGTTTATAGATGATATAAAATTTGATCGGAATAAAGGAAACTGAAAAAATCAAGCAATTGTTTTTCCCAACATGCTTCACAATGTGTTCCGTTTTCACTGACAACCAATCGTACGTTGGCGCCGTGCTTATTGCAATAATGATATAAAGAAAGACTGCTTTCGTAATAAAGCGTCGCATCAAATGAATTATCGGAGATTTCTTTTCTTCCGACGTATAAAAACAATTTAACGGAAGGATCGATTTTTTTATTTAAAAACTTCTTGATTTCTTCCGGGCATAAAAAGCAAGCTGTTGAAAAAGCACCGATTCCGCCGAATGTTTTCGGATACTGATACCCTAAATAAATGGCGGTAATAGCGGCTAAAGAAGAACCGTAGATGAAACGGTGATCTTCTTTTTGAACTGTCGGGTATTTTTGATCGATATAAGGGATAATCACATGGATGAAGTCGTCGCAAAAAGCGTGACAGATTTTCACATTATGATGGTGCCACTGTTCATCGGCGGCTTGTTTGATCGGAAAAGGAGTGTATTCGTTGATTCTGCCCATTTCCGATCCGGCATTGTAAACGGCGACTCCGATCATGCGATTGCCGGTTACGGCGGCCATATATCCCATATATTTGGTTGCCCGAATGGAGCGGTGATAAGTGGCATGACTGTCTTTAAATGCATTTTGGCCGTCTAATAAATAAAGGGTATCGAATCGGGTGTTGTTATCGTAATCTCTGGGAATGGATATTTCCAATTTGATTTCTTTCCGCGATTTCGGAAGATAAAGTTTATAGTATTCGATCATCAAATCACCTTCTTGATACTATTATAAATGAAAATAAGAAAAAAAGTATATACATTTTTCTTTTATGGTATAATTTTTAGTAGAAAGGAAGTGTTTTTATGTTGGATGCGATTCTTTATCATTCTGTTTGCGGTCACACCAAAAAATATGCGCTTGCCCTCTCCGAACGTTTGAATGTGCCGGCTTATTCGCTGAAAGAAGCCAAAAAAAAGCTGTCAAAAGGCAGTTCGGTTTTATTCATGTCTTGGATTTGTGAAGACCAGTTGGTTCGATTCGAACGGTTGATTCGGTATCAGGTCGTTGCGGCGATCGGAGTCGGAATCATGCCGAAAACACTGGAATACACAGAGAAAATCAAAAACGAAAGTTTTCTGTATTGCCCCTTTTTTTATCTTCGTGGCGGTATTCGACGCAAGAAATTATCGTTTTTCAAGCGCTTGTCGTTAAGATCCATCGCAAATGATTTGTCCTTTAAATTATTGGAGAAGCGCATACAACCGGAAGAAGTAGGTGTATTGGATGCGATTTTGCATGATTTGGATTATTCCGATATATCGGATTTAAATGAGTTTTTAAACTGGTACGATCAAAAAAGCGAACAGGAAAATTGGATTGCATAAAAAAAACTTATGGCTGAACCATAAGTTTTTAAAACAATTCCGTACCCAAAATAATTTTTTGAATCAGTTTTTGCTGTTCATCGGTACAAGAAGAAATCAAAGACATTAAATCTTTTTCCAGGATCGTTTTGGCAATAAAAGAGGTATAATCTTTTTGTCGGTCAAAACCGAGATCGCGATTGTATTCTTCCTTTTCGACATCAAGCAAAAAGTTGACGCTGACATTGAATGCATTGGCCAAGGTTTTGATATTGGTGATATTCGGTTCGGTCCGTCCGGTTTCCCAATCACAAATCGTATGGCGTCTGATATTGATCAGCATGGCCAAATCGTCTTGGGAAAGTTTGGCCGATTTTCTTAAAAAACGAATCTTATCAGAATATTCCATTTAGAATTCTCCTTTGTTGAAATTTTTAAGTGCTACGATGATGGATCTTAACCGTTCTTGCTGATCGATTGGCATTTCCAAAGTTTGTGCAATTAAATTATGTTCCAACTCGCTCTTAGGACAATATTTTTTCAAAACAACATGATCTAGATTTCCATCGGTATTATCAAAGCCGATCAAATAGTCTACAGTAATATGAAAAGCTTCGGCTACGGCTTTTAAATAAGGAATACTTGGTTCTGTTCTGCCGGATTCCCAATCGCAGATTGTATGTCTTTTGATGTTCAGTTTCTCGGCTAATTCGTCTTGAGTCATATGATAGTATTTTCTGAAATAACGGATTACATCACTATACATGGTTCGCAGTTCCTCCTATTGGAGTATATCATACCATAAACATCAAAAAATGACAAATTTTATAAAATGCAAAAAGTATTCTAAATAAATGTATTTTCAATAATATTTTAGCGGCTAAATCGGGTATAAACCCGATTTTTTTAGTAAAAAACAAAAATATTTTTATAATAATTTATTTTTAAAAAAAATATTTTAATCTTAGGTAATCTTGTGAAAACTCCCTTTAACATGAACTACACTTCATGTTAAAGGGGTAAATTGTCCGATTTTTGTTTTACGATTCAATAATGAAAAAAAGTGACCTGTTTTCTCTTTACTTTTTCAAAAATTGAGATAAAATAGTAAGGGTTTGTTTTTAGATGAAAAGAGGGAGAAATATGATACAATTGGTCAAAAAATTGTTTGAACCGCTGGATTTATCGAAGGGTTCGATTTGGAAAGTGATTTTATGGTTTTCCGTTCCGATCTTGCTGAGTTATTTGTTTCAACAAGTTTATACCATTGCCGATGCGGCTATCTGCGGCCAGTTTTTGAATTCCAATCAAGTGGCCGGTGTCAATAATACCGGTAATATCGTGTTTATTGTTTTACAGTTCGCTTTCGGTTGTACGGCCGGTTTTTCGGTTGTGACCGCCAATCGTATCGGTAAAAAAGATATGGCCGGTGTCAAGCAATCCCTTGCCGTTCAGATTTTACTTTGTTTACTGATCAGTGTGATTTTAACGATCGTCGCTTGTCTTTGCGTCAATCCCCTTTTGGCTTTGATCGGACTTAAACCTTCGGAAAATCCGGTTCAAAACGAAATTTATCAGTCGGCTTATCGCTACGTCTTCATTATTTTTATCGGTACGGCCGCACAAATCTATTACAATTTGATTTGTTCTTTTTTGCGTAGCATCGGCGATTCCCTTACACCTCTTTTATTTTTGATTTTTTCAACGCTTTTGAATATTGTTTTAGATTTGTTGTTTATTGCCGGATGGAAAATGGGTGTGGAAGGGGCTGCGATTGCAACCGTCATTGCGCAGGCCGTATCGGCGGTTTCCTGTTTTGTTTATACGTTTTACCGATATAAGGAATATCGCCTTGGTTTAAACGATTTTTCCTGGCAAACCAAAGCGGTTTTAAAACATCTTAAATTGGGCTTACCGCTTGCGTTTCAATTTTCGATTTTGGCCATCGGTTTAATCGTCGTCCAGGCGGTGATCGTTCAGTTCGATACCAGTTTAAGCGGGGAAGTCGTCGTGTCTTATGCTCAAAACGGGTTTGGTGCGGCTACGAAATTAAATAATTTTTTGATGTGTCCGTTTAATGCGTTGGGAACGGCGATGCTTTCTTTTTGTGGACAGAATGCCGGTGCCAATCAAACCAAACGGATCAAAAAAGGCGTCACTCAGGCATTGCTCATCGTTTTAGTGGAATATGTCGTTTTTGCGGGAGTTGGTCTTTTATTGACTTTAAATGGATTTTATCTTTACATTTTTTATTCTCCGGATAAAATCAATGCTCAGACCATTCATTACGGAAACATCTACCTTTATTGTGATCTCGGTTTGTATTTTATTTTGGGATTTTTGTTTGTTTTCAGAAACGCTTTGCAAGGCGTTGGCAGAGCCTTGTTTCCTTTTTTGGCGGGAATCGGAGAACTGGTAGGAAGAATTGCGGTTTGTCTTATTTTACCGACCGCGATCAATGGCGGACCGATTTCGACGGAAGCCAAACCCGAAGCGCTCATCGGGTTGGCGTTTGCCGATCCTTTGGCTTGGCTTTTCGCCGTATTATTAATGCTTTACGGAGTCGTTTTCTATATTTACAAAAGAAAAGATACACCTCTTAAATATTAAAAAACACTTCTTTAAGTGAAAAAAAGACAAAACAATTCGAACTGTTTTGTCTTTTTAATTTTATAGAACCTGATTAATCGATGATTCCGCCGGTTGCGCCTTCGATATAGTCGTTGTAGTTCATTTTTAAAATGTAGTGATGGGATTTGGATTTGCCGTTTTCTTCGGTATTGTAAGAAACGTAGATGTATAAAGGAATCGAGTCGATGTGGATAAACGGAAGTTTGCCTTTAACCGGTAAATCGGGTAATCCGGAAATGGTGGCACTCCGATAATTGCTTTGGGCTTTTTCAAGCGATTCGTAAAGCGTCAGGGCACTGGAAAACTGGTAGGTGCGGTTAACGCCGATCCAATTGGAACACATCGCTAGTTTGACTTTGATGTTGCCGACTTTTTTTTCATCGGATTGGTCATTTTTATAGGCGGAAACTCTGAATTTGGCACTGCTTTGATTTTGTTTATCCTCGGTATCTTTTTTATCAATATAATCGGTACAAGTTACCAATAAGTTAAAATCCGGTAAAGAAGATAAAGAACCATGTGTCACATCGACGTCTTTGGTTTCCGTTTCAAACGGGACGACTTTGTTTTGGTTGTAGTATTCAACGTACTGGATCGGGATGAAGATCGCCAAAAAAAGAACGATGACACTTAAAATCAACAGTAGATAAGTCAAAGGGCTTCTTTTCGGAAATTTCCATTTTTTGTCTTTCTTTTTCATGGGATGCACCTCGTGTTTTTCTTTCGTTTTTATTATAGCAAAGATTTCCTGTATTTTCACTATTCGTTTTAAAAAAGATTTTCTATCTGGGATAAAAAGGGTTTTTCGATTGACTAAAGTAAGAAAAATAGGTATAATAAATAATGTGATTTCTGAATAAAGAAAGTACATTAGAATTAAAAACTATTGAATAAGGGGGATCGATCATGCAGACAGGTGCGTGGATTGCTCTTCTTATTGTTTTGTGTTTAGTTTTTTTAATACTCGGTACTGTTTTAGGGTACTTGATTCGTGTCAAGCATCATGAAAAGTCTTTTTTAAAGACCAAACAAGAAGCCGAACAAATCATTGCTTCGGCCGAAGCGGAAGCCGAAAAAAGAAAAAGACAATTTTTATCGGATGCCAAACAAGAAATTGTTGATTTGAAAAATGAAGCAGATAGAGACATTAAAGAAAGAAAAAGCGTTGTATTGGAATTGGAAAATAAATTAAATCAGCGTGAAGATACTTTGGATCGTCGTTCTAATAATTTAGATCGTCGTGAGGAAATGCTCAATGCGAAAGAAAACAAAATTGATGAGAAAAAAGCAGAATTAGAACAACAAAATAATAAGGTAGAGGCTATTTTAAAACAACAGGAACAAAAACTGGTTGAAATTGCGGCATTAACAAGAGAAGAAGCCAAAAAAATCATCATGGATCGCGTCCATGAAGAAGTAAGTACGGAAATTGCGGTTTATATTAAAGAAGAAGAAGAAAAAGCACGGCTTGAGGTTAAGAACAAAGCCAAAAACATTTTGGCTCTTGCCATTCAGAAATATGCCGGAGAGACGGCCGGAGAGACAACGGTTTCGACGGTTTCGTTGCCGGTAGAAGAAATGAAAGGACGAATTATCGGACGGGAAGGAAGAAACATCCGTACGTTGGAATCGTTGACCGGCGTGGATTTGATCATCGACGATACACCGGAAGCGGTCGTTTTGTCGGGATTCGATCCGGTGCGCAGGGAGATTGCCAAACGGTCGCTTGAAATCTTGGTTTCCGACGGACGAATTCATCCGGCTCGGATTGAAGAAGTCGTCGAACGATGCCGTGGAGAAGTGGAAATGGCCATTCGCGAAAAAGGCGAAGAGGCGGTTTTCAAGGCCGGTATCGGAAAGATTCATCCGGATTTGGTTCGTTTGTTGGGACGGCTCAATTATCGAACCAGTTACGGTCAAAACGTCTTGAATCATTCGCTTGAAACGGCGATGATTTGCGGGAAACTGGCTGCCGAAATCGGCGAGAACGAAGTTCTTGCCCGTCGGGCGGGATTGCTTCATGATATCGGTAAGTCGGTTGATCATGAGATCGAAGGATCCCATGTGGAAATCGGTGTGGAATTGGCTAAAAAATACCATGAACCCAAAGAAGTCATTGATGCGATTGCTTCCCATCATGAAGATGTCGCACCTAGAAGCATCATTGCGGTATTGGTAGCGGCTGCCGATGCGTTATCATCGGCAAGACCGGGCGCACGAAGCGATTCGTTGGAGAATTATGTGAAACGGTTGGAAAGCCTTGAAAATATTGCCAATGAAGTCAGAGGCGTTGCCTCATCGTATGCCGTGCAAGCAGGCCGTGAAGTTCGGGTAATTGTCAATCCGGATGAAGTCGATGATTTGGCAACCATTTCCATCGCAAGACAAATCAAAGAGCAAATCGAAAATAAACTTTCTTATCCCGGAACGATTAAAGTAACGGTTTTAAGAGAAACCAGAGCGGTTGATGTCGCAAAATAAGATAAAAAGGGATGAATGTTCATCCCTTTTTTATAAGGAGTGAAACAATGAGGATACTGTATTTAGGAGATTTGGTTGGAGAAAAAACCATTGATGTATTGCAAATGTATTTGGAACCTTTGAAAAAAGAATACGGAATTCAACTGGTTTTGTGCAATGCCGAAAATTTAACCAAAGGCAAAGGACTTTCGTTAAAACATTATAAAGCGCTGAAAACGTTGGGCATCGGTGGCATTTCCATGGGAAACCATACGTTTTCCAAATCCGAAATCAAAGACTACATCAATGAGGCTACGATTTGCCGTCCGGCCAATTGGAATACGCCGTATGGAAAAGAGGTTCTTTACATCCGGTACAATGATCAAACGTTGGCGGTGGTCAATTTGCTGGGACGTGTTTTTTTCAATCAACCGCTCAACTGTCCTTTTCAGACAATGGAAACGCTCTTGAAATCGATTCAAGCCGATAAAATCATTGTTGATTTTCATGCGGAAGCAACGTCGGAAAAAAAAGCTTTTTTCTATGCTTTTGCCGGTTCTGTGGATGCGGTGGTGGGCAGTCATACGCACGTCCAAACCGCAGACGAACAGGTTTACCGAAATACATGTTTTATCACCGATATGGGGATGTGCGGTCCTTATGAGTCGGTTTTAGGGGATGAAAAAGATCAGGTAATCAGTCGGTTTCGAAGTGGTATGTTCGAACCGTTATCGGTCGCAAATACCAAAGAATACCAGATAAACGGTGTAATTTTGGATTTGGGAAAAGAAAATAAAATCACTCGTATTTTTAAGAAGGTTTCTTTATTGGGCGCATGAATTCTTTTTTCAATTCATAGAATGGATTGAAAGGAGTCTTTTTATGGAAATCTTAAAAGTATCTACGAAATCCAAACCGAGTAGCGTTGCCGGTGCTTTGGCCAATGCATTCAAGCAAAAAAATATCGTCGAAATGCAGGCGATCGGTGCCGGGGCGATCAATCAAGCGATCAAGTCCGTTGCCATTGCCAGAGGGTATGTCGCTCCAACGGGAAAGGATTTGATTGTTGTACCGGCTTTTTCGGATATTTTAATTGAAGGCGAAGAAAAAACGGCCATCAAACTGATCGTTAAAGCCGTTTAATAAGGTTGTTTTTGGTCTTCTTCGATGAGGAAATATAGCGCACGGTTCCTTATAAGTTTCAAGGATGTGCGCTTATTTGTTTTACTTTTGTCGGTTGTTTTTGTATAATTAATATAAAATAAGGGTGGAAAGGGTGAGAAAAAAAATGGAGCATAGGGTAAAAGTAACAGTCATCGATAAAAAACTATATCCTGAATTGCAAGCCGAATATTGTGCCGTGCCGAATAGCGGCAAATGTCCTTGTTTTTATGTCGGAGATGAATTTCTGTTTTTTAGAAATGATGAAAAAGACGATTATTGGCATATGGGCGAGGGAACATTGATCAAAGAAGGAATCCCCGATGAGGGATGTTTACAATCTCCCGGAACCAAACATTGCGGAACAAAAGGTGTTCCTTTTTGCAGCGAAGCATGGGATTGTATCAGCAGATATATTTATTCGGCTCTTCAAGGCGGTGCGATCATGCACGGCTGGACAAAAGACGACAAAGTAATGATTGCCTGCTGCAACGACGGAACCAGACCGGTTCTCTTCAAAATCGAACGGATCGATGTTAATCAATAAGTAAAGATCATAAGAACGAAGAACGTCCTTTTCTTTTCGTTCTTTTTTCTTTTACTTTCGTTTGAAAAAACAAAGAATCTAGTATATAATGCTTTCGTGGTGATAGAATGAAAAATGTAAAACTTTCGATGCCTTCGTTAAAGGAGGCCAGAATGCGCTTTAAACAAGAGATTCAAACCGTTCATTATGAAATGGATGAACAATACCGATTGCTTGGCAAGGGAAAAACGTATGCGATCTTTACATACGGTTGTCAAGGCAATGAAGCAGACAGTGAGGTTATGGCCGGAATTTTGGAATCGATGGCCTATACCAAAGCTTCCGATCCGATGAATGCGGATGTGGTATTGCTGAATACTTGTGCGATTCGCGAAAATGCCGAACAACGGATTTGGGGAGTTTTGGGACAGTTGAAGGGAAGAAAACGGGAACATCCGGATATGATTATCGGAATCGCCGGTTGTATGCCGCAGGAAGAAAAGACGACGGAAAAAATATTAAATTCCTATCAGTTCATCGATTTGGTTATCGGTACCCATAATAAAGAACATTTGCCTAAGTTGCTGGCTCAGGCTTATTTCGGCAAAGCAAAAGTGGTGGAAGTTCTTTCCACCCAGGGAAATATCTTAGAAGGAGCCCCTAAAATAAGGGAATCCCATCATAAAGCATGGGTCAATATCATGTTTGGTTGCGATGAATTTTGTACGTATTGTATTGTTCCTTATACCAGAGGCAAAGAGCGTTCCAGAGCCAAAGAAGATATTTTGGAAGAAGTTCGGACGTTGGTCCAAGAAGGCTATCAGGAAATTACGTTGTTGGGTCAAAACGTCAACGCTTACGGGAAAGATTTAGACGGGGATTATACTTTCGGAAATTTATTGTACGATCTAGATCAAACGGGAATCAAACGGATTCGGTTTACCACATCCCATCCGCGCGATTTGGATACACGGACCATGCAGGCCATGAAAGAATGTAAGAGTGTCATGCCGCATCTGCATTTGCCGGTTCAATCGGGGGATGATGAAATTTTAAAAAAGATGAATCGTAAATACACCGCCGAAACGTATTTGGATAAGATTCGTCAATTAAAACAACTGATTCCGGATCTTTCTCTTACAACCGATCTGATTGTCGGTTTTCCCAATGAAACAGAAGAACAGTTCGAACATACGCTACAACTGGTCCAAGCGGCTGACTTTGAGGGGGCTTTTACATTCATTTATTCCAAAAGGGAAGGAACCCCGGCTGCCAAAATGGAAGACCGGATTTCCGAAGATGAGAAAAAAAGCCGTTTGTTGCGGTTGAACGAGTTGATCAACGAAGGCTATTTGCGGGGGCATCAACGGTTTTTAAATCAAGTGGTGGAGGTATTGGTAGACGGACCTTCCAAAAACGGCGAAGGAATGATGTGCGGCTATACAGCGCACTTTAAATTGACGCATTTTAAATCGGATGATCCAACGTTGATCGGTAAAATCGTCCGTGTCAAAATAACGGAAGCGAAAACATGGTTTATGATCGGAGAACTCTGTGACGAAACGTCAAGCCTTTTATGAGGCGTTTTTAGAATTGCCGTGTGTGATCCGAATTCGCGAAATAGAAGCTTGGATCGATCAAAACCAATCCTTAAAAGATCAAATCAATCGTTTAAAACAGACCCAAAAAAAGATGGTCCAAGCCCAAGCGTATGGGCAAATGGATCAATATTGCCGCTTGAAAGAAACTTACGAGCAACAAAAAAAGGAAATTTCGGATGGCTTATTTGTCGAAGAATACGTAGAGGCTTTGCAAGTTGCCCATGAAATCTTAAAAAACAGTTGTTTTATTATTGAACAAAAAATCAACGAAGTTTTAAAATAATGGCTTGAGTCCATTATTTTTTTTCTTTTTAGACCATAGACTTACATTAGGTGATAAAGTTGAAACAGTTTTTTAAAACCGACGGTATCAGAGGGATTTATCCCAGTGAAATCAATGAGACGTTGGCTTTTCAACTCGGTTATGCGCTGCATCTGCTGCATTGTAAGCGAGTCATCCTAGGACACGACAGCAGGTATTCCGGATTGAAATTATGTGATGGTTTTGAAAAAGGTGTTCGGTTGTCGGGAATGGATTGTATCCTTATCGGTCTTGCCACCACGCCGCAGATTCAATACGAATCCAAACGGTTTTCGGCATTTGGGGTGATGATGACAGCCAGTCATAATCCGGCTTGTTATAACGGAATCAAAATTTTCAAAAACGGAGAAAAATTATCAAAAAACGAAGAAAAGGTATTGGAAGAGGCCTTGACTTCTTTTTCGATGGATTACGAAACTTATCTTGCTAGCCATCGGATTGAAACCGCGCATCAAATCGTATTGGATGCCGGTCACGGCGGCTGTTCCGATTTGTTGAAAAAAATTTTTACGGATGAAAACTATCATTTGCTCCATACGGATTATACCGGCTGGGATATTAATTTAAAATGCGGATCGTTGTATCCGGAAGAACTGAAAAAAACCATCCTCGACGGTTCTTACGATTACGGGTTTGCTTTTGACGGGGATGCGGATCGCGTCGTAGGTTGCGATCGTATCGGGCATTTCCTGAACGGAGAATGTTTGGCTTATATTATTGCCAGTTACTATCATTATCCCAGCATGGTTTTGACCAAAATGAGCAATCAGGGGTTTATCCACAGTTTGGAAAAAAAGGGAATTAAAGTTTTTCTTTCGGAAGTCGGCGATAAAGAAGTAAGTCGGATGATGGATAAATACAATATCGCACTGGGGGCCGAGGCATCGGGGCATATTATTCACAAAATCCACGGCAAAAACGGCGACGGCATTTTAAATGCACTCGAAATTATAAAAATATTGAATCAAACACCGAAAAAAATGGAAGATTATTGGGAAGAATTGACGTTTTATCCTGCGGAACTGCGCAATTATCTTTGTGAATTCAGTGATTACGAAATCCAAGTTTTATATGAGTTGTTGGCCAAAGAATATCCCGGTGTTTACCCGTACTTACGAATGAGTGGTACGGAAAAATGTTTTCGTGTCTATCTGCAAGCCGCTTCGAAAGAAGAAATCGATGCTTGTTTTGCGTTTTTGGAGGATGAGTTATGCAAGCGCTCATCTTAGCGGCCGGGAAAGGCAGTCGGATGCATTCGGCTAAAGCTAAATGTATGGAAACGATATTGGATGTACCGATTTTACAATATCAAATTCAAATGTTGAAAAAAAACGGTATTGAAGATATTTTACTAGTGGTAGGGGATAAAAAGGAAAATATTTTAGGTGTTTTTTCATATCCTTATGTGATCCAACAGCGTTTAACGGGAACGGCCGAAGCCGTACGAACGGCACTTCCTTCTTTGAAAGAAAAGGATGATATTCTCATTTTACCGGCCGATACGTTGTTGTTGGAAGAAGATATTTTAAACGATTTTATTCAGATGCATCACCAAAAGAATTACGATTTTAGTGTTTTGGCCATGGAAAAAGAAAATCCGTTTGGCTACGGACGGGTTTTGATCGATCAACAACGCGTTCGAATCATCGAACAAAGCGAATTGAAAGAAGAATGTTTTTTGTGCAACAGCGGAATCTATTTGACCGATAAAAAGATTTTGGAAACGTATCTTCCAAGCATCAAACCGCGATTGCGGGAATGTTATTTTACCGATTTGTGCGGTATGATCGAAGGAAGCGTTGGGGTCTATATCAGTCCTTCTCCGATTTTCGGCATCAATACGTATGAGCAGTTGGAAGAAGCACAGCACGCTTTCCAAGAAAAAATCAATCGTTTGTTACAACGACAAGGTGTCTATTTGGAAGATTCCAAAAGTATTTTCATCAGTCCCGATTCGGTGATTGAATCGGGAAACAGAATTGATAGCGGATGTAAGATTTTGCATTCCAAAATCGGGAAAAACAACCATTTGATCGGTAGAAATCGTATTAGCAATTCCTGTATCGGCGAAAACAACCAAATCGAAGACAGTGTGATTGAAGATGCGACGATCGGCAGTGAAAACCGCATCGGTCCGTTTGCGCATTTTCGCAGTCAAAGCGAGATCGGAAACGAAAACCGGATCGGCAATTTTGTGGAACTGAAAGCCGCTGTGATTCAAAATCAAACGAATGCGGCGCATTTGGCCTATTTGGGGAATGTTTTTTGCGGCAGCAAAGTCAATTTCGGTTGCGGAAGTATCACGGTCAATTACGATGGGAAATTGAAACATCAAACGTATATCGAAGATCAGGCGTTTATTGGTTGCAACAGCAATTTGATTGCGCCGTTGACCATTCGCAAAAACAGTATGATTGCCGCCGGTTCGACCATCACAAGCGATGTGGATGAAGACAGTTTGGCGATTGCCCGTGCCAGACAGATTACCAAAGAAGGTTACCGCAAAAAAAATGAAGCATAAAACTATGCTTCATCCGTGTTATTTTTTTCGAGTCAAACCGATTTTTTTTAAGACTTTTTGCATTTTTTTCCGAGCTAAAGCCGTCGCATAATCTCTGCCCTCATCTAATATCTGATCCAATTGAGGCGATTGAAGTAAGGCTCGATACCGTTCTTGAATCGGTTGGATTTCCGCGATGACCGCTTGAGCCACCGCATTCTTAAACGTCGCATACGTTTCGTTTTTGAATTTATTTTCCACTTCCGCAAGGCTTTGATGGTTAAGAATGGCGTAAATGGTCATCAAATTGGAAATGCCCGGTTTGTTGGTCGGATCATAATGGATTTTAGCCTCGCTATCCGTAACGGCCGACTTGATTTTCTTCTCGATTAAAGCAGGATCATCCAGCAAAGAAATGAACGATTTGGGGTTTGAGTCCGATTTGCTCATTTTTTTAGACGGATCGGTAAGAGACATAATCTTGGCGCCGAGTTTGGGCAGATAGGGTTCCGGTACGGTAAAAGTAGGACCGTATTTGCTGTTGATGCGTTCGGCAATCGTTCGTGCCATTTCCAAATGTTGTTTTTGGTCGGCTCCTACCGGCACCACATCGGCATCGTAAAGCAAAATATCGGCGGCCATCAAAACGGGATAAGTCAAAAGACCGCTTGAAACGCCGGTTTCTTTATGCGCTTTTTTATCTTTGAACTGGGTCATTCTTTCCAACTCGCCGATATAAGTATTGCACTGCAATATCCATGAAAGTTGGGTATGTTCCTGTACTTCGGATTGAACAAACAAATGCATTTTAGACGGATCCAATCCGCAGGCCAAATAAAGAGCAGCCAGTGATCGGATGTTGTTTTTCAATTGCAACCTGTCCTGCGGAACGGTAATGGCGTGCAGATCGGCAATGAAAAAGAGCAACTCATCGGTCTGTTGTTGCTGAAGTTGAACGAAATTCTTTACGGCGCCCAAATAATTGCCCAATGTGATGGTTCCACTTGGTTGTATGCCTGATATTAATCTCATAATCTTTCCTCCGATAAAAAAATGCGTCCTTCAAACAAGTTTGTTTAAGGACGCAAAAATTTTTGCGCGGTGCCACCTTAATTCTAATTGTACATTAGCGCTTATGGTTGTTTTGTTGTCGTTATCCAATTCCCGTTTTTTGTTTTGATGCTTTCACCGTCCATCAATCGCTTTTTTTTAATAAAAACAGTACTGCTTTTATTATAATCGAAATTTTTAAAAAATCAAGGGGAGGATTGATTTCGTTTCAAAAGGCTTTCTTTTAAATATATGACAGTTTTTAAAGAATTGTTCAAAATAATCTTTGAAGTTCTTTGAAATTCGTCTAATATGTGTTATAATCTCATTAATTTATATGAATAACGGAGGGATATACTATGTTAACCAAAGATGAGATCGGTAAGATCTTAGTCGAAGCGTGTTCGACCGGAGCGGATTTCGCGGAGTTGTATTTTGAAGATACAACCGTATCCAATGTTCGCATCATTCAAGATAAGGTAGATGAATCCAGCGCAACCAATCTATACGGCTGCGGATTGCGGGTTTTAAAGGATATGGAAGAAGCATACGGTTACACCAATGATACGAGTTTTGACGGATTATGGCAATTGGCCCAAAATCTAAAACAAAATTATCACAGTAAGCCGTTGATTTCTGCTGTTTCTTTTCAAGAACAACAGCGAACCGACCACACGACATTCGGTAGTTTGGCGGTGGATTACGATCAACTGTGCGCAACGTTGAAGCAAATTGCCAAGACCATTTTGGCCTATGATTCGAGAATGATTCAGGCAGCGGCAACGTATCAAGGACAGTTGCAAAAAATCACGGTCTGCAATACCAACGGCGTTTTTGCCAACGACACCCGTTTTATCCAGCGGATCGCCGCACAGGCTGTTTCCAAAGACGAAAACAGCATGCAATCCGGTTTTGATTCCTATGGCGGTAATTTTGATTTTAAGGCTTTAATGGATTATGATTACGATGAATTTGCCAAAAAAATCGCGCAAACGGCCATTACGATGCTGACGGCAAAAGAAATGAAAGGCGGCGTTTACGATGTTGTCATTCACAACGCGTTTGGCGGCGTTATTTTCCACGAGGCTTGCGGTCATTCGTTAGAGGCGACATCTGTTGCGAAGAAATTATCGGTTTTCTCGGATAAACTAGGTGAAAAAATCGCCAGTGATGTGGTAACGGCCATTGATGATGGAACCATTGCCAACGAATGGGGTAGCCAAAATATCGACGATGAAGGCAATCCGCAGCAAAAACGGGTATTGATCGAAAACGGTATTTTGAAATCCTATATGATCGATATGCGTAATGCAAGAAGAATGAAGATGCCTTCAACCGGTTCGGGACGCCGGCAAAGTTATCGTTTTTCTCCGACTTCCAGAATGTCCAATACGTACATTGCCAACGGGTCGTCGACCTTTGAAGAAATTATTCAAAACACCAAATACGGCTTGTTTGCCAAGAGTATGGGCGGCGGTTCGGTTAATCCGGCAACGGGTGAATACAATTTCTCCGTTTCGGAAGGTTATTTGATCGAAGACGGTAAAATCACCGAACCGGTTCGCGGTGCCACGTTGATCGGCAACGGTAAAGACACGCTGCTTAAAATCGATATGGTGGCCGATAATCTGTCTTTGGGATACGGAATGTGCGGTTCGCTAAGCGGCAGCATCCCGGCATGTGTCGGACAACCGACGATTCGTGTAAAAGCCATGACAGTCGGCGGAAAAGGAGAATAAAAACGATGGAATTTAAAGTATTAGAAGCAAAAGCCAAACAACGCGGCATTGAAGAAATCGAAATTTACGAAGTAAAAACCAATGGTCTTGAAATGACTTGTTTTGACGGCGAGATCGAACAAAACACCACCAGTATGACGCATGTTTTTTGTATTCGCGGGGTTTATAATCACCAATTGGCAACGGTCTATACGGAAAAAGATGATGAAGAAAGCATGGATTTTGTTTTGGATACGATCATCCGCAATGCCAAGATGATTACCAAAGACGAACCGTATTTTATTTACGGAGGGGACGAAACCTATCCGGTGGCACTTGAAAAACAAACGGATTTTGAAACGGTTTCGTTAGCCGACAAAGTAAAAATCTGTCAGCAAGTCGATGCCTTACTGAAGAAAAAATGTCCGTACGTTTATAAAACGGAAGTTTCTTATGCCGAAAGTATGACGGCATGCCATATTCAAAACAACAATCATTTGAACGTCAGCAAAGAAAACAAACGGGCTTATATTGTTGCCGAGTTGATTGTTAAAAAAGACGACGATGTCAAAACGGCCTATGATTATTTATTGTTCCATCAGATGGCGGAACTTGATTTGGAAGCTTTCACGGATAAAATCATCGAAGACGCGGTCGGTCAGTTCGGTGCGGAATCGGTTTTATCCGGGGATTACGACATTGTGCTAGATCGTTCGGCGGTAAGAAGTTTGCTGCAAGTTTATTCGTCGGTGTTCTTTGCCACATCCGTATTAAAGAAAATGTCGTTTTTGGAAGGAAAGATCGGTGAAAAAGTATTCGGCGACAATATTACGTTGATTGACGATCCGCTTCATCCACTTGCGCAGTCATTCGATACGTTTGACGACGAAGGGGTTGCCACCAAGACCAAAACAGTCGTGGAAAACGGTGTTTTAAAAACTTATCTGCACAATCTTTCCACCGCCAAACAAATGGATGTCACTTCGACTGGAAATGGGTTTAAAGCGGATATCAATTCGCCTGTTTCGGTTCAAATCGATAATTTCTATTTGAAACCGGGAACGTTGACCAAAGAAGAATTATTCGCTTCGGTCGGTAACGGTTTGTATATTACCGATTTGGAAGGCTTGCATGCGGGTGTGAATTTAATCAGCGGAACCTACTCTTTAAAGGCTTCGGGGTATAAAATCACCGATGGTAAAAAAGCCGATCCGGTGACATTGATTATTTTATCTTCGAGTTTCCAAGATACTTTCAACAAAGTTTTTCTATTGGCCGATGATTTTGAATTCAGAGGATCGGTCGGTGCGTGCAGTATTGTGTTAAGAAACATGCCTGTATCGGGAAAATAAACGGATAAGGACGGAAAAAATCCGTCCTTTTTATCTTTTTTTTTGCGGTTTCTTCGGGTATAATAAGGTAACTAAAATAGGAGGTTCGACTATGAATAAACAGACACTGCTTAAATATGGATCCTGTTTGCTATACGGCACGGCGATTGTTTTGCTTTATAATCTCATTCATCAAAATTGGGGACGGTTGTTTTACTACATCGACGGCTTTTTTATTGCCGGCGCTTCCTTGATTTGTTTCGGCGGTCTTTCGTTTGTCAACTATCAAGGCGGTTTTGATGTTTTTTCCTATCTGTTTGCCAAAAAAAAGACGGTTGGCGGTAAAATCAGTCTGTATGATTACTCGGTAATGAAAAAAGAAAAACGGATGAAGAACAAATGGGTGTTTTTGCCGTATTTGATCGTCGGTTTTTGTTTTTTGGCGGTTGCGCTGATTCTTTATATTTTTATTTGAAATACGAGGCATAAATCAAAAATGTACGGAATACAATGATTTATGTACAAAAAAATAGAGTAAAAAACATAAAATTAAAAGAATAATCAAAGTGAAAACGTTTACAATCGTTTTTTGTTCGATTTTTCTTGCCTACCAAAAAAAATAAAGTATAATAGTAACTAAATAAAGTAAGAGGGGCTGTTGAACTTACTTTAAAAAATGGTTTTCTTAAAAAAGATGACAAAAAGAAAACCATAAAAAGAAAGAAGGAGAATTATGAGAAAATTAAAGACATTAGGGCTCTTGGCCGCAGCCGGATTGGCAACTGTATCTTTTGCCTCTTGTAAGGGTGAAAAAGGCTACTGGAACTACGATGACTGTGAATTTTTGGATGAAAACGTTTCTGTCAGTGCGACAACACAAGGAACAGCGAAAAGTTTTGTTGCATCTTCTTATGAAGAAAGAGAAGAAATCCTCGGTTTACTGGAAAAGTATGCGCTTGAAAACAATTTGACCGGCCTGGTATTATACGATGACGGTGGTTATGTAAAATACAGTTCACGGATCAAGTTCCCTACCAAAGAGGTTCAGGCTGTGGGCTGGACATCAAAAACACCGGTGTACGACTACATTGTAGGCTATGGATTCGGTATCCTTTCGGAAGGTGAAATCACAGCGGATTTAGCCGGTGCCGAAGCACAGTACAAACGCTATTATCACCAATTCGAATCGTCCGATCCGAAATCGCTCAACTACATGAATGATAAAGGTTCTGTCATTGGTGATTACAATCCTTACGTAAGTCCGGGTTATTTCGATGTTCGGATGAACGATTCCAAAGACGGATACGAATGGTATCAATCGCTTGCTTCGGATGCGAATGTTATCGAAGGGCAGGCAAGACCGCTTCCGCTAGACAGCAACGGTAATGTTGTAAGCGATGCGACTTTACAACCAACTACGAAATACCGTATTTATGTCAGAACGGATATTCAGTACAATACACTCGGTAAATTTGCCAGCAAATATGCCGGCCAAACGGTAAAATTGGAAGACTACGTTACGCCGTGGCAAGAACTTTTCACGAAAGCCAACGGTTTGGCACGTGGTGCGGAAAATTTAACGGGTGCTGCGGCATTAAAAGGTATGAATGATTATTACAATGCTTCTGCCGACGGATTCAATCAGGAAGCTTGGGATAAAGTAGGTTTAAAGAGCGGAACGGATTCAAAAGGTTCTTATTTGGATTTTGAATTCATTACACCTTGTACACCGTTTTATGCTAGTTACTATTTGTCTTCTAGTTTGTATGCACCGATTCCGGCCGCATTCTTAGAAGATATCGGTGGTATTTTGAATTGGGGTTCGTTCAACAGCGATGCAACATTGACTCCGGTCGATACGACGCTTTCAACCGGTGCTTATGTTGTTGAAAGTTGGCAAGCAGATAAGGCATTTGTCTTCAAGAAAAACGACAAAGCAAGCACGGCAGTGTTAGGTGGTGCCGATCGGTATAAAATCGAAGGTATCCATGTTGCGATTTTAGCGGCTGCTACTTCTGATTCAGAAGCTGCTTATAAGGAATTTAATGCAGGTAAATTAGATGCTATTGCCATTCCTCAGACAAAATTGCAAGAAGAACTTGCAGCAGGTGAATATATCCAAAGAACAAAAGGTTCTTCGACGACAAAATTGAACATCAATGCTTGTACGGAAGAACAATGGGAATATTTCTTCGGTGAAAACGGTACGATCACACAAACTCCGAAGAGCGAATATTGGGATGTCGAACCGGCTTTAAGTAACGATGATTTCATCTTGGGCTTGAATTATGCTTTAGACCGTCAGGAATATGCAACCAGCCACGGTGTAACGCCGACACTCAACTATTTCTCGGATAATTATTTAAGCGATCCGGAAAACGGTGTTTCTTATAACTCGACGGACACGCATAAACGCGTTATGGAAGAAATTTACGGTGAAGGTTGGGATCAATATAATTACACAGAGAATTTTGATAAAGCAATTGAGTATTTCAATAAGGCTGCAACAGAATTATTAGACAGCGGTGCTTACAAAGCGGGTGATAAGATTACGATCGAAATCGCATGGCAGGAAGCATCTCAAATCGAAAACAACGGTGCTGAAATTAAAAATTTCTTAGAAACTGCATTCAACAATCCTGCTGTATGCAACAATCAATTGACGCTTGAAGTGACTAATATGGCAGTTGCTCTTTGGTCGGATGTTTACTATAAGAAGATGATGGTTGGTCAATTTGATATCGGTTTCGGTGGTATTTCCGGTAACACGTTAAATCCGTTAAACTTCATGGGAGTATTAAAGAGTGATAACTCTTCCGGATTCACATTGAATTGGAGTATCAACACGAACGACCCGAACGAAGAATTGATTACTTATAAAGGTGAACAATATACATTCGATGCGTTGTTCCAAGCCGCTGATACCGGTGCTTTGGTTGCCAATGATGGCTCTTTGGGAACAGTAGCCGATGCTGCATTAATGCAAAATACCAGAAATGAAGACGGTAGTCGTACGGTTAAGATCAAAGTAGCATCCTCGAATATCGCGAATGTTGTTGCAACGGATATCGCTGCTGTCATCCTTTGTTGGTATGACGGTCCGGAATATCAAGAACAGGAAGTTGAATATACGTTGAATAACGGTGTTCTGGAAATCACGGTTTCAAAAGAACTGGCAGAAACATATCAAGGAACGGTTTCATTTGATGTTATTTTTGGAGTAGACTATACGCATTTAGGTACATCTTCTCAACAACTGGTTTCTGTTTACAGTGTCTTCCCATCTTGGATTGAAGGTTAAAAACAAATAATCGATTGAAATTAATGCGGACTGGTAAAATAAATTGCTAGTCTGCATTAATTTATTTTACAAAGAAAGTTGAATTTTGACATTTTTTTTTGTAAAATAATAAAAACAAAGGAGGGGTATTTATGTGGAGATATGTACTGAAAAGAATCGTTCTTGCATTCTTTACGATGTTTATTATACTTTCATTAACTTTTATATTGATGAAATTGCTGCCGTTTTCCAAACCGGTTGGAAATGATGAAACGCAATTTGCTTACTATATGAATCAGGTGGCGCTTGGCTATGTTGCCGATTATCGTCGACCGATGCCGCATTTGGCGGAAGCACCGTTGTTTTCTTTTGTGGATGCTTCTAGGGTCAGACATTACTTTTACGAAGTTCCGGTTATGGAGCAATATTTTTCTTGGCTGAAAGGAATCTTGACGGAATGGAATTGGGGAACATCGACCTATATCATGCCGAATGTCAGTGCCATTGTTATTATTGGTAAACGCTTGCCGGTTTCCATTTCGATTAATATTATTTCGGTACTTGTATCGGTACCGCTCGGTATTCTGCTTGGAATTTGGGCGGCGCTAAAGAAAAACAAACCGACGGATCATATCATTTCGACCGGGATTATGATTTTTATATCCATTCCGAGTTTTGTATTGATCACGTTTTTGATGTTGATCTTCGCCTATACACTGCACTGGTTGCCGACGCAGTGGCCGGCCAATACGGCTGCTACGGCTACCAAAGTGGCGGGCTATGTCTTGCCGGTGGTCTGCCTTTCGTTTGGTTCGATTTGCGGATATGCCCGTTTTACCAGAGCGGAACTGTGCGAAGTTATGTCCAGTGAATATCTATTGCTTGCTCGTACGAAAGGGTTGACAAGAAGACAGGCGATTTTAAGACATGCTCTTCGAAATGCGATGGTGCCAATTGTTCCGTCCATTTTGGCGGAATTCATCGGTATTTTAAGCGGTTCGATGATTTTAGAGCAACTCTACGGTATTCCCGGAATCGGCCGATTGTTTGTAGAGGCACTGAATCAGAAAGACTACAATGTCTTGTTCGTCGATATGGCGATTTTTACATCGATCGGATTATTGGCCGGCGTTGTACTCGACTTATCTTACGGATTTATCGATCCTAGAATCAGAATGGGGGCGAAAAAATAATGCAAACCAATGTGAAAGATGCCTATGGTGTTGATTTTGTTTTGACAAAAGAAGATTTTACTTTTGTTCAGCAAGATAAAAAAATCCATGATACCAAATTCGAAACGAAAGCGACAACGTTTGCCAAAGATGCCTTCAAGCGGTTTTGCAAGAATAAATCGTCGGTTGTTGCCGCTGTCATCATCGGGCTGATTATTTTACTGGCGATTTTTGTTCCGTTTTTTGTTGATTATGATATTAAAAGTGCGCACCCGTATGAAACGTTTTTACCGTCTAAATTGTTTGATACCGGTACCGGTTTTTGGGATGGAACAAAAAAATACACCCATTTGATTTACGATGCCGAAACCGGTGCGCCGGTCGGATTTGAAAAACGAGCGATTGTATCCATTACGACGTATGAAGAAGACGGTTTGACCTATGCCGATTTCGTTTACGATAAATACGAGGAAGTATACGGTATTAAGAATACCGGGATCTCCAAAGTACATTTAAACCGTTACATCAGCAATGGATGGTGTACGTTTGATGAATCGGTCGGAATTTCTTCGTTTGAAATATTGGACGATCGCTGTCCGATTCGAGAAATGACTAGTATCGATGAAAAAGGCAATATTACGGGGAATGTATCGATGTATCGTTACTATGGATACGATTCGATGCCGCGTTATCTGTTTGGTACGGATAATCTAGGAAGAGATTTGGTAAAAAGATGTTTCGTCGGCTTACGGGCCTCGTTGTTATTTGCTGTTTTGATTGCCGCTATTTGTTTTATTTTCGGTTTGGTATGGGGAGCGATTTCCGGTTATTTCGGCGGAAACGTCGATTTATTCATGGAACGGATTATGGATATTTTAGGCGGTGTACCGCTGATTATCGTGGTTACGTTGTTTAGACTTCACTTAGGAGATTCTTTGTTTATCTTCGGGTTGGCTCTTTGTATTACGGGCTGGATGTCAACGGCTTCTCGAACCAGAACGCAGTTTTATCGGTTTAAAGGAAGAGAATACGTTTTGGCTTCTAGAACCCTCGGTGCGTCCGATCGTCGCTTGATATTCCGTCATATTTTACCGAATGCACTTGGAACGATCGTCACCTCCAGTGTTTTGATGATCCCGTCTTTGATTTTCACCGAAGCATCCTTATCTTATTTGGGACTCGGTATTATGGGTACGGGTTCGTTCGGTAATATTTTGGCTGATAACCAAGCGTATTTACAAAGTTATCCGGCTCTGATCATATTCCCGGCGGTTATTATCTCGTTATTGATGATCTCTTTTAACTTGTTCGGTAACGGTTTAAGAGATGCACTCAATCCGTCTTTGAAAGGAAGTGAATAAGATGTCTTCTGAAAAAATTTTAGAAGTCGAAAATTTAACGATTTCCTTCAAAACAGATAACGGTCTTGTTCAGGCGGTTCGCGGTGTTTCCTTTGATTTAAGCAAGGGTGAAACGCTTTGTATTGTCGGTGAATCCGGTTCCGGTAAATCCGTTACATCCAAGGCGATTATGGGGATTCTTGCCAGCAATGCCGTTATTGAAGGCGGCCGAATCAATTATCAAGGGGAAAACTTATTGGAAGTTTCCGAAGAAGAATTTCACAAGATTCGCGGTCATAAAATCGGAATGATTTTCCAAGATCCGCTTTCCAGTTTGAATCCGATTGTAAGAATCGGTAAACAAATTACCGAAGCGACGTTGATCAATTCCAATAAACTCAAAAAAATGTATGAAGATTTGATTACGGAAGAATTGACGGCGTATAAGAATACACTGGCCAAAAGCAAAATCATGATCAATCATGAAAAAGAAGTGTATTATTCGCTTCTTCAAAAAAATAAAGCGGCTTTAAAACAAGCTTCGCCTCAGCAACAACAGCAACTGAAAAAAGAAATCCAATCGGCTAAGGAAGTTTGTCGCAGTAACATTCAAAAAATCAAATTCGAAACGAAAGAAAAAGCCATTCCGTTACTTCGTGCGCTGAAACTGCGGAAAAAATCGGCTGCCAAAGAAGTGGCAGTCTATAAAAAAGAGGTAACAGTTGCCTATAAAGAAGAAGTACTTCAATTAAATGCGGCTCTTTCCGAACTGCATCAAAAATACGGCAAGGATGCTTCTTCCCAAGCGTATCAAACGGAAAAGGCCGCTTTGGATCAACAATTCAAAGATGCAAAAGAAAATTATATCGCCAAATTGAAAATCACGAAAAAAGCGGCAAAGAAAAAAGCGTTGGAAATTATGAAAGAAGTCGGCATTCCGCTTCCGGAAAAACGCTTCAGACAATATCCGTTTGAATTTTCGGGCGGTATGCGGCAGCGGATCGTTATTGCCATTGCGCTGACTTCCACACCGGAAATTTTGATTTGCGATGAGCCGACGACGGCACTGGATGTAACCATTCAGGCCCAGATTCTTGAGTTGATCAAAAAAATTCAAAAAGAACGGAATATCGCTTGTATTTTCATCACGCATGATTTGGGTGTTGTGGCAAATATGGCCGATCGGGTTGCCGTTATGTATGCCGGTAAAATCGTCGAATACGGTAAAGCAGAAGAAATTTTCTTTGAGCCGAAACATCCTTATACGTGGGCGCTTCTTTCTTCTATTCCGGATGTCGACAGTAAGGAACGGCTAGAAGCCATTCCGGGAACGCCGCCGAATATGATTTATCCGCCGAAAGGCGATGCGTTCGCTTTGCGAAGCAAATACGCCATGAAAATCGATTTTGAACATGAACCGCCGTTTTTCAAAGTAAGCGATACCCATTATGCGGCAACATGGTTGTTGCATCCGGATGCGCCGAAAGTCGAAATGCCGAAGATTGTTTCGGAGCGGATTAAAAATGCTTTGAATCTGAAAAATGCGGAAGAGAAGGGGGTGGCTGACAATGAGTAATCGAAGCAAATCGGGCGATTTCAATTTAGATGAAGAATTGAAAAGTAAAATCGCCGCCAACGAAGAAGGTCAACCGCTTTCCGATGACCATGAAGATGAAGAAAAAATCATTGACGAAATGGATGAAGAAATGGAAGACGACCGTCTTTTAGAAAATTCATCGAAATATCTTTATGATCAATGGGTGGCTCCTTATTTAGAACAATATGATACGGCTGTTTTTCATTTGAAAAATCAGTTGAAACAGGCTTTGGAACAATATTGGGAAAACCACGATTGCAATGTTCAGAAATTAAAAAATACATTTTTATCGAATGAAGAAAAACAAGCGTTGAAAACAGCTGTTCAACAAGCAAAAACGGATTATAAAACGGTAAGAGAAGATGTTTTGAAACAAATCCGCTCGGAAAGAACAACGTTATTCAATCATAAAAAAGAAGTCAGAGGAAAAATTTTAGAAGCGAAAAAGCAACTTAAAGAAACTTTTGATGCGAATATTCAATCTTTGACGGAACAAAAAAACAAGACAACCGATGAAAATGCGAAAAAGGAACTTGACAAGCAAATCGAAACGGAAAAACAACGGTACAAAGAGCAACTTTCCGCGATGAAATTACGGTTGTTTTCCGAAAGACGGGATGCCAACGGTGTCCATCCGCATGTCAAATACCGCCGTGATCTGATGAACAGCGATGTTTTGTTATCGGTTCGTAATTTAAAGCAATTCTTCTTTTTCGGAAGCGGTCCGAATAAAACGAAATTGAAAGCCGTCAGCAATGTTTCTTTCGATGTTCATGCCGGCGAATGTTTCGGTATCGTGGGTGAAAGCGGCTGCGGTAAGACAACGACCGGGCGTTCCATTATCAAATTATACGATATCACTTCCGGTTCGGTTTATTATAAAGGATACCGCATTTCAGCGGGAAATCGTTGGAATAAAAAAGAAATCAAATATACATTGATTCGTTTAAGACAAAGATTATCTCAACTCAAAAAAGATAAAAACGCTCAGTTGGCTTCGTTGAATAAAGCGGATGCGGATTATACGACGGCTGCTAAAACGATTTTGAATCAGTACAATGAGGCTGTCGGTAAAGCGCGGTTGGATGCTAAAAAAATCATCGTCGTTCAAAAGAAAAAATTGAAACAGATCCGTTTTGACAACAAACACGTGCCACGGAAACTAGTCAATGAAATTCAGATGATCTTCCAAGATCCGGTTGATTCACTTGATCCGCGGATGACCGTAGAAGATATCATTCAGGAAGGTCTTAAAATTCAAGGATTCAAGAATAAGGAAGAAAATCATCAAAAAGTGGTTGAGATGCTTGAAAAAGTGGGTTTGGTTGCCGAGCATGCTTCCCGTTATCCACATGAATTTTCGGGTGGTCAACGTCAACGAATCGGTATTGCCCGTGCGTTGGTTATGAATCCGAAACTGTTGATTTGCGATGAGCCGATCAGTGCGCTGGATGTATCCATTCGGGCGCAAATCATTAACTTATTGAATGATTTAAAAGAAGAATTGGGGTTGACGATTATTTTCATCGCCCACGATTTATCGGTTGTAAAATATTTCTGCGATCGGATTGCGGTTATGTATTTCGGAAAAGTGGTTGAACTGGCTTCCAGTGACGAACTGTTTGCCAATCCGCTCCATCCGTACACAAGATCGCTTTTGTCTGCGATTCCAAAACCGAATCCGTTGACGGAAAAAACGCGCGAACGGATCGTTTACCATCCAAATGAAGTTCATGATTATTCGGTAGATAAACCGATGCTCAAAGAAATTAAAAAGGGTCATTTCATCTATTGTAACGAAAAAGAATTTGACGATTATCTAAAAATATTGAAGTAATAAAAAATACCCGTAAAACGGGTATTTTTTATGTTATTTCCGGCAATCGAAAGCACGTTTGCTTTTGCGAATCGACTCTTGATAGGGAATGTCAAACGATTGAAGAAAATCATTGAAATCTTTCTTTCCCTGTTCCACTTCATCGACTTCGTATTCGATTTCGTAATCGATATGGCCGTAATATTCACTTCGATCGAAAAACAGTGTTCCGTCTTTATATGGTGTCGAAGCCCGGTACGTTGTTAATTCGGCTACTTTTTTCACCTGATACGGAATATCGATGATCGACGCATCAATACCGTTTGCCAACATGTCCTGTGCTTTTTCTTTGGATAATAAGATGTGTGTTTCATCGGCGCCGACACTCGCTCTGGTTTTCTTGGTAAGTTTGTAGCCGTTTCCTTTTTGACGAATTCTCAAGACGGTACATTCTTTCATTAATTTGGTATCTTCTGTATCAAAATAATAGTTGGTTTGGGCGAAAACATTGTTTTCCAAATTGAATTCGCGAATTAATTGGTCGTATTTTTCTTTGGTAATAAATGTTTTAAATTCGATTTCTTTATTGACGATCATTCTACCACCCCAAGTATTTTTATTCATGTACCCTTATTATCTACTATTTATAGCAAAAAATCAAGTCTTGTGATAAAATTTAACTAGAGCCAATTGATTCATAAAACGCTGAAAAAGGAGAAGGTATAATTTTAAGTACCAGTTAATTATACGTGAGCAACTATGAACTATATGATTTTAACCAAAGAAGATGCGCTTTCCGCTAAGATCGAACAAAAACTTAGACGTAAGATCAAACATACTTATGATGCCGTCCAACCGGATTATGTGATCGCAGTCGGAGGAGACGGTACGATTTTAAGGGCCGTTCATCTTTATCCGGCAGCAACGATTTTCGGACTTCACACGGGGCATTTGGGCTTTTTTGCCAATTATACGAAAGAAGATTTGGACTTGTTGATTGCGGATATCAATTCCAATCGTTTTGAAACAGAAGAATTGGATCAATTGTTTTGCACCATAACGACCAAAGAAAAAGAACTCAAGATGCGGGCATTGAATGAAATAACCATTATGCTTCCCAGAAGAACATTGATCTTGGATGTTAAAATCGATGATGAAACATTGGAACGTTTCAGGGGAACGGGTTTTTGTATTTCAACACCGTTTGGTTCGACCGCTTATAATAAATCGTTACATGGCGCGGTCGTCGATCCGACGTTAAAAGCGATGCAGTTGACGGAGATTGCGGGAATCAATTCCAATGCTTACCGGACGCTTTCTTCGCCGCTGTTGCTTTCAAGCGACCGCCTGATCGAACTGCGATCGGAAGAAGCCCAAACCGTTTTCGTAACAGTGGATCATGAAAGTTTTGAAATCAATGCATTTGAAAAAATCATGATTCAATACGAACGGAAGAAAGTGCGGATGGCCTATCATTATCATCCGAACTTTATTAAAAGGATAAAGCGGACGTTTTTTTGATTGTAAAAAGGGCTAACGCATCAAAAAAAGAGGATACGGTACTAGAAAAATAAGGAAATAAAAAAATCCTATTAGGATAGGATTTCATCGATAAGACGGTATTCTTTGGCTTCTTGGGCGGACATATAATAATCTCTTTCGGTATCGTGAGCGATTTTTTCAACCGGTTGATGACATAATTCCGCCAGCATTTGATTCATTTGCGCTTTTGTTTTCAGCAATCGTTTGGCTTGGATGTCGATATCCGATACGACACCTTGCATGCCGCCGTACGGCTGATGAATCATAATTTCGGCATGGGGTAAAGCGTAGCGTTTGCCGGTTCCGCTCGCCAGTAAAAAAGCAGCCATCGACATGGCCATTCCGACGACGATCGTGTTGACTTTGGCTTGAATATAGTGCATGGTATCGTAGATGGCCAGCCCGGCTGTAATGGATCCGCCCGGAGAAGAAATATAGATTTGGATGTCCTCATGATTTAAAGAATCCAAATATAAGAGTTGACTGATTAACAGCGAACTCATATGATCGTCGATTTCGCCAATCAGTAAAATAATGCGATCGGATAAAAGTCTGGAGTAAATATCAAAGCTCCTTTCACCCGAGCTGCTCTTTTCTAAAACGTACGGAATATAGTTCATTTTCATCACCTTTTTCTTTCGTTTTTCATCATATCAAAAACGTTTACATAAAATTGTTTTTTTGTGTCGAGTCAAAATATATTGATAATCATTTTTTAAAGTGGTAGAATAATAACGTAAATCATTATTCATTTAGGAGGAAATTAAAAACATGGCTATTAAAGTAGCAATTAATGGTTTTGGCCGTATCGGACGTTTGGCTTTCAGACAAATGTTTGGTGCAGAAGGATATGAAATCGTTGCGATCAATGATTTAACGGATCCGAAAATGTTAGCAAATTTATTAAAGTATGACACAGCTCAAGGTGGTTACTGCGGTCATATCGGCGAAGGACTGCATAGTGTGGTTGCCGGTGAAAATTCTATTACCGTAGATGGTAAAGAAATTACGATTTATGCAGAAAAAGACGCTGTTAATTTACCTTGGGGTCAACTGGGTGTTGATGTTGTACTTGAATGTACCGGTTTTTATACAAAGAAAGAAAAAGCACAGGCTCATATTACGGCAGGTGCGAAAAAGGTTGTTATTTCCGCTCCGGCTGGAAACGATCTTCCTACTGTTGTTTTCGGTGTTAACGAAAGCACATTAACCAAAGAAGACACCATTATTTCGGCGGCTTCTTGTACAACCAACTGTTTGGCACCGATGGCTGATGCTTTGAACAAATATGCGGAAATCCAATCCGGTATTATGAGTACGATTCATGCTTATACGGGCGACCAAATGATTTTGGACGGACCGCACAGAAAAGGCGATTTAAGAAGAGCACGTGCCGGTGCTGCCAATATCGTTCCGAACTCAACCGGTGCTGCTAAAGCAATCGGTTTGGTTATTCCGGAATTAAACGGCAAATTGATCGGTTCGGCTCAACGTGTTCCGGTTGTTACCGGCTCGACAACGATTTTAACCGCTGTTGTAAAAGGTAACGATGTAACGGTAGACGGCATCAATGCGGCGATGAAATCTGCTCAATCCGAATCGTTCGGTTACAATGAAGACCCGATCGTTTCGTCTGATGTCATCGGTATGAAATACGGTTCTTTATTCGATGCAACACAGACGATGGTAAGTAAGATCGGTGACGGTTTGTATCAAGTACAAGTTGTTTCTTGGTATGACAATGAAAATTCTTACACCAGCCAAATGGTTCGTACCATTAAATATTTTGCCGAATTAAATTAAAACAGATAAAAGGTTTGTTGCATACAAACCTTTTTCTTTTTGATTTTTTTTGCTATAATACGAGTAGTAAACAAATGAGGTGTCCTATCGATGAACAGTTGGAAAGAATTTATTGATGAAGAAAAAAAATTGCCTTATTACCGAAAATTAAAAGAAGCGGTCGATCAAGAATATAAAACGTATCGCTGTTTTCCGGATTACGGAAGAATCTATCATGCTTTTTCCAAAACCAAAATGGATCAAGTTAAAGTCGTTATTTTAGGGCAAGATCCGTATCATGAAATCAATCAGGCACACGGACTGGCTTTTTCGGTTTTATGTCCGCAACTTCCGCCTTCTTTGCAAAATATTTATAAAGAGATGGCGGACGACTTAGGGGTCGTGGTCGCTCAGGACGGAAACTTGGATTATTTGGCCGAACAAGGGGTATTGTTATTGAACACATTGTTGACGGTTCGTCAGGGACAAGCCTTTTCGCACCGGGATCTGGGATGGGAAATTTTAACGGATCATGCCATTCAAAAGTTGAATGAACTGAATCAGCCGATTGTTTTTATTCTTTGGGGAGCGGCTGCCCAGTCCAAACAAAAATTTTTAAACAATCCCAATCATTTGATTTTAAAATCGGCACATCCGTCGCCGCTTTCGGCTTACCGCGGTTTTTTCGGGTCTAAACCCTTTTCTAAAACAAATGAATTTTTAACGGCTCACGGTGTTGAGCCGATCCGGTGGATAAAAGCCCAGAAATAATCTATCTTTTGTCATATACATAGCATTGGGTGAATAAAATGCAAGGAAATTATTATAATCCTACGTACGGCAATTTAGAGCAGTATGTCGTCAAACAAAACGATTCGCTTTATATGATTGCCAAAAAATATCATATCTCGGTTGATGAACTGAAAAATGCCAATCATTTGGTTTCCAATATGATTTATCCGAATCAGATTCTGTTTATTCCGAAAACACAAACCGCTCCGTCTTCGGTAACGACCAACGGAATTCAGGGGTTTATCAATAAAGTTCAGGGAACATACAATTATGCCGGCAGCAAAACCAATCAGCATGTTGTCAGGACCAATGATACCATCGAAGATATTCTGGCCATGCATCATTTGTCGCCGCTTGAATTCTTGAAACTGAACGAAACGATCTTTTTGAATCCGGGGCAAACGCTTACGGTTGGAAAATAGAGGAAATTTAAAAGATTTTATGTCCGGTTCATAAAATCTTTTTCTTTTTGTAAAAATAGATTATAATAAACAAGGAAAATCGGAGGAAAAATGATGAAATATTGTCCTGAATGCGGCCACATGCTTGTTTTAAAATTATTGGAGGCAGAACAAAAAGAAGTTCCTTATTGCCGAAATTGCCAATCGTATCGGTTTGAACCGTTTAATACCGCCATCAGTTTGGTGGTTTTGAACCCCGATCAAACGAAAGTTTTATTGATTCAACAGTACGGAAAAGCCCAAAACTGGTTGGTGGCGGGATATATCAACAAAGGGGAATCGGCCGAAGAAGCGGCTGCACGGGAATTGGAAGAAGAAGTCGGATTGCATCTTCAAACGTTATCGTTTCAAAAGACAAAATATTGGCCTAAAACCAATACGTTGTTGATCAATTATCTGGCGGTTGTCGATTCAATGGACGTAACCCCCAATCAAGAAGTCGATCGTTTTGCTTGGTTTGATTTAAAAGAGGCTTACGATCAAGTTGCCAAAGGCGGGCTTGCGGAAGAATTTTATAAATATTTTTACGAAAGGAAGATCAGTCATGTACAAAATGATCGTCTTTGATTTGGACGGAACGCTGTTTGATACGCTTGGGGATATAACTTCATCGGTCAATTGGGCGTTGGAACAAAACGGTCTTGCACCGATCACGCTGGATGACACCAAACGGTTTTTGGGGCATGGGATTGCGCATTTGATCAGCGAAGCATCCGCTCATGCTCCTCATCAAGAAAACTTGATCAAAGCCTTTGAAACCCACTATTGCCGTCATTATAATGTCGCTACCAAACCGTATGAAGGCATTTCGGACTTGCTGGATTGGTGTAAAAAACAAAAATTAAGAATCGGCGTATTAACCAATAAGGTTGAGGATATTGCCGTAAAACTTTGTGAGGAACATTTTAAGGATACCTTTGATTTTATTTGGGGGGATCATCCGAAACGAATCAGAAAACCGGATCCTTCTTCCCTCAATCGGGCGTTAAACTTATATCAGGTGTTGCCTTCTGAATGTTTGATGATCGGGGATAGCGAAGTGGATTACCAAACGGCTGTGGCGGCCGGAACCGACAGTTGTTTGGTTGGATACGGATTTCGTTCGGCAACCCAACTTTCTGGTTGCAGGCCGACTGTTTTTGTCGGTCGCGCCCATGAGATTCATTCTTTTTTAGAAGATAAGCAAAAAAAGTCCGCCCAATTCGGAAACGAATGAGAAATCGGGGTTTATATTTACAACAAACGAAGAATTTGATATAATTTAAATTGGTGAAATTATGCAAGATGTCAAAACCAATCATTTGGAATTATTCTACGATTGTGTAGATGAATCGAATAACGTACTATACGAAGCGTTTCATAAAGATTATTTCGAACTGATCGAAATGACGGTTAAAAATATTTTGGCAGGAGAAATATTAACCGATACGGATGAGGAAACGACGCTGAAATTACAAACGATTTATGATCGGTTGGCTGATATCGATTTTCAAGTTGAAGAAGTACGAAAAGCGATGCAAGCCATTATTTTGAAGGGCTTAAAAGAAATGCGCCTGCAAAACGGTGCGACCACACCGGATACGTTGGGCATTTTTACGGCTTATTTGATTACCAAATTATCCGATCGTTCCGATTTGAAAATTTTGGATCCGTTATGCGGTACCGGAAATTTACTGCATACCGTAGCCGATCATTTAGATAAAAATTTAACGCTTTTTGCTTGTGATTTGGATCCTATGATGACCAAATTGACTTCATTGGTCAGCGATCTTTTGAACTTGCGTGTGGAAATCTTTTTGCAAGATTCGTTGACGCTTGCGATGCGGGATTTGGATTTTATTATATTCGATATGCCCAATGCCACGTCTGAATCAACGTATTTTCCGTATCAGGCGATTCTTCATTATAAAGCGATGTTGCGCCCAAACGGCGCGATCATCGGTATCGTCGGAAACGATTTTTTCGATCATGATGACGATCAGTCGTTTAAAAAAGCCTTACTGGAGGATTGTTCGATCATCGGGTTGGTGGAACTACCCGATGCGATGTTTGTGTCAAAACCGAAAACGATCGTAGTTATATCGAAGGAAAAACGCGATAAAAAAAATTGTTTTATGGTCAAACTGCCAAGTTTCACCGATGTCAAAGACTTCAATGAGTCGTTGCTTCGGATCGAAGCGTGGTTTGAAAAAAATTATAGAAGTGAGGAAAAATAACAATGGCAAAAATTATGGCAGTAAACGCCGGTAGTTCGTCAATTAAATTTCAATTGTTGGAAATGCCGGAAGAAAAAGTGATCGCATCCGGCGTCATGGAACGGATCGGTTTGAAGGAAGGAATTTTCACGTTAAAATATGACGGAAAAAAAGAAGAAACCAATCCGGTATTACCGACCCATGCCGAAGGGGTGGAATTGCTGTTAAAAACGTTGATTGAAAAAAATATCGTTCGGAGTTTGGATGAGATTTCCGGTATCGGACACCGTGTCGTTCAAGGTGGGGAATATTTTAAAGATTCCAGTTTGGTTGATGATGCGGTAATCGAGAAAATCGCCGAACTGGCCGATTTGGCTCCACTGCACAATCCGGCGCATATCATCGGAATCAAAGCGTTCCAAAAGGCTCTTCCGACGGTTCCGCAAGTCGTTGTTTTTGATACGGTTTTCCATCAGACGATGGCCGAAGAAGTTTATATGTATGCAACACCGTACGAATGGTATGAAAAATACGGCATTCGTAAATACGGCGCTCACGGAACTTCCCATCAGTATGTTTCGCAGCGTGCCGCTTTATTGATCGGTAAACCGTTAGAACAATCCAAGATCATCGTTTGTCATTTGGGCAACGGCGCTTCCATTTGCGCGGTTAAAGGCGGTAAGTGTGTGGATACTTCGATGGGATTGACCCCGCTAGAAGGCATCCCGATGGGAACACGTTCCGGTAATTTGGATCCGACAGTCGTGTCTTATATTTGCCAAAAAGAAGGCAAAACCGCTGCCGAAGTAGTAAATATTTTAAATAAAAAAAGCGGCTATTTGGGAATGTCCGGCCGTTCTAATGATGCCCGCGATGTAACAGCGGGAATGGAAGAAGGCGATCATCGTTGTCGGTTGACATTTGATGTTCAAGCCAAACGCATCGTGGATTATATCGCATCGTATTACGTATTGATGGGTGGTTGTGATGCGATTTGCTTTACGGCCGGTATGGGTGAAAATTTAATTCACTTACGCAAAAATATTTTGAACCGGTTGACTGTTTTAGGCGTGGAACTGGATGAACAAGCAAACAACGTTCGCGGTGTGGAACGGGAAATCACGACTAAGAATTCAACGATCAGAGCTTTTATCGTTCCGACCAACGAAGAAGTGATGATCGCTCGGGATACCGTCAGAGTCGCTAAAATTTCAGCATAAAAAGCGTCGAAATGATTGTTCATATAAAGGGGATGAAACCGTCTTTTAAAGACGGTTTTTCTTTTTTTGATAAAACATGTAAAATGAATTTGACATTTCTTTTCTTTGTGCTATAATGATATAATGTAAATTGTGTGTTTACGCGAAAGGATGATAGAAATGAAAAAGAAATTGATCTTTTTATCCGTTTTTATCGTTTTATTGCTTTTTGGGGGATTGGGGATTTTTTACTTTACACAGTCACACAAAAGTCCCATTACTTGGGCCGGAGAAGCAAAGTATAAAACGACGTTATTGGAAACACCGAAAGATGGAACAACACCAGAGGATCATACCTCTTATGATAATTTAGCTTATTTGTTTTGGCAGTTGGAAAATACCGATACGTTTTCTTCTGTGACAGTCGGAAGTGCCGTTTCGGTAGGACAGAAACAATCGATCTACAACTATCGTGTGGTTACACCGGAAGTTCAAATGATCGATACCATTTCAATCGGGCCGGCAACGACCGGAAAACAAAAATATTTCATCGACGGTCAAAAGGTACTGCTAAGAGATTTCGTATCGAAAAAAGGCGATGAAATCACTTGGAAAACCGATCAGCCGGAATGCATTACCGTAGAGGGATACATCGGCCGCTATGGGTGGACGCCCGCTCAGGCAACGGCGTATATCATTTGTCAGGAAACGATTTTGGAAATCTCGGAATTGATGACGGTAGAAAAGGGTCTTTATCAAATCAGTGTGTCCTTGAATCCGGGGGAAGAATACGCTCCGTTTTGGTATCAAAGAGAAGTGGCTACCAATGCCAATGCCAAAGACAAACCGAAATTTGCTTCCATTCGATTGGAATTTACTTTTGATCAAAATTGGGTTTTACGTGAAGTTCATACTCAGGAAAAGTACAACATCACCCCCGGCGTTTTCCCGATTGCCGTAGATTGTACGACGGATATTACGGAAACTTTTTCCTACGATTCAGTAGAACTAGATGCCGAATCCGTTTCGTTTTTCGAGCAATATCAGGATTTGATGCCTTCGGATGGTGAACTTGTCGAAAAAGAGCCGACTGCGTTGGAATATGTCATGAAAGCGTTGGCTAAACAAGAAGATCAAGCCTTTTCTTTTACGCTTTCCTGCAAGGAACAAACGCTAAGGGGAAGTTTGGCTTTAAATTTAGCGGATTTAAATAATATTTCTCTTAAATTGAAAACAGGCAATTTAATGATTCAATATCAGGATCAAACGGCATATATTGATTTTAATTCGATCAAATTAAAAACGACAATCCCTGATTTGATGGATTTATTGCAGCCGCTTTTCAATTTGATTTCAGATAAAAATTTGGATTTATCTTCTTTGAATACGACTTCTATTATGAATGATTTCAATTCGGCCGAAATCATCAAAGAAGAAGATCAAATTTCGATTCATGCCACGTTGCATTTGGGAGACTGGACTGTGCCGCTTTCTTTTTTAATTGAAGAAACGGAAGAATCTTATGTAATGCAGTCTATCGCCTGCAATTTGGCTTGGGATGATTTTTCTTTCTCCGTTCAATTGGATAACGACCCGTCGTTGACATTTCCTACTTTAGAAGGAGATTACGATGATTTATCTCATTTGGGATTTTTGATTGATGATTTGGTTGAAATTATAAAAAACGGCCAAACGGAAATCGGCTTTTCAGGTTCTTATGCCGGTGTTGAGGTAAATGGAAATCTGTTTGTGGATTTTTCCGGTTTGCCGGCAGTAAAAATAGATTTAAACCTGGTTTATTTGGAACAAAATATCGATGAGCAAATTTGTCTTACATTTTTGCAAGATGTTTTATACGTGGATTACAGAAATATCAAAGTGCAGTTGGCGATGTCGGATTTGATTTCGTTTTTGAATGAAATGGGAATGGAGATGCCCAATTTGACTTTGGATGTCAATCAAATTATCAATACGTTGTTTGCGATTGATTACGATCGATTATTTCGTGAATTTGATTTGAAAGAAGATCAAATCGAAATCGGGTTGGGTCTTTCTTCTTTGTGTTCTGCTTTCCAAGATTTACATGTTTTGATAACCAATCAAGAGACCGGTTTTCACATTGAAGCCAATTATTTTGATTTGAAATTGGATGTCCATACCGCAAGCGACCAAACGATTGGGATTGATCCGAATCAATATGTCGATCTTTGTTTTGTTTTAGACAGTTTGGATTACCTGTTATCAATCATTGGAAAAACATCGTTTGATCTTTCCTTAAACGGAACGATCGAAGTGGTTTTATCGGGAAAGAAAGAAACGATTT
>UQFG01000019.1 GCA_900540175.1 uncultured Mollicutes bacterium
CGTGTGCTCTTCCGATCTTTATACGAACCATTTTATTCGGAAACCATTATAGTATCACCAAAAGAACGGTTTATCTCCGTATGCGTACGATCAATAAACCCAGTCTCACGGCAGTAGCAATGGCGGCGCAGAAGGTTGCGCTTGCCGAACAACACAGAGACGGCGATACAAAAATGATCGTCAGAAGCCGTTTGCAGGGACTGGGCGTGTTTGCACCGATTTTATTTGTACCGTTGGTCCTTATCGGTTTTCTGGTTGATATCTTTGTTTTGGAAACACTTCTGTTTTCTTTGGTTACGGCGGGAATCGGGCTGTTGTTTATTCTGTTCGGATTTATTGTAACTCTTTTAAATATTCCCGTGGAAAAGAAAGCAATGGAACGTGCGCAAGTTATACTGGAAAACGAATTGACCGGCGAGGAAATGGTCACTGTTAAAAAAATCTTCCGCAGTTATCTGGTCGAATACGTATTACAGTTCATCATTGCTATTTTACGCATTATTCAACTGATTCTGAAAATTTTGATCAGCATTCGGAAAAAATAAATGATTTGAAAAGGAGCAATATCTATGAAGAAAAAATTATTGACAATATTAATCAACTCAAGGAACAAGCTGCGGTTTATAATCGAACGATAGGCTATTATAGTGACGAAAATATTATCGTCACAAATAAAGATACTTTGTATTCTACGCACGTTGAGTTTGAAATTTCTTATGATATCACAACTTCCGAAAAAATTACGGAGTTAAGTGCAGCGTCTATCGATCTTATCCTTACCGTAACATTAAAGGATAAAAAGGTACTTACTTTCGATCTCGGAAACTATTTGCCGTCGTCAGGAAATATAACAGTTGACAATGAGACGCAAAGCAATGCTTGTAATATAACGGAAACAGATCAGGTTGAGATAAGATACAATTTAAGTGAAACAGGAACTTTGTCGGATGAAAGCGGCGTTTCTCAATATATATACAGGTTTGATATTCGTGTCGGATGCTGGATAGGTACAGGCATAAATTCTGTTAAGATTTCTCAAAAATAAGTTCGGTCAATATTAAAATATAAGGCGTTCAGGCAAATAAGCATGAGCGCCTTTTTATTTTTCTCAAAAATGCATTTTTAACTTATTTTATATTTTTTCATTACCATATTGAACTTTCGAATGCATTCTCATTCATTGAAAATTCAAACTACATAACGTTCGCAATAATAAAAGAAAAATAAAAGCAACATTTTTTTAAAATACCCCCGATTTTAGTTTCAAATTGTCCATGGATATATGAGAGATATTTAATTTAAAAAATTAAGAAAGTTTTTGAAACAGGTCCGATTTTGCCTTGATTTTGTCCACGGATATATGAGAGGCTTTTTATTTCATTATTAAAAATAAAAAAATTTCAAAAAATAGCCGATTTCCCCTTTGTTTTGTCCATGGATATATAGAAAGAAGTTTTGAAGAATATCCGCTCTCTGGCATGTATAAGCAAGCGGGATTTCATTATCACGATAAGTAGGATTTTATGAACAATAAAAATAAGCGACGGGAAGAACTTTTACAGTTTATACGGCGACGAAGCGGGCGAAGATTTCTTGTGGCGGTCATGGTGAGAGAGTTCGGCGTGAGCGAGCGATACAGGACGACCTTTCTGTATTAGAAGTATCAGGACAGATCAAGCGAACGCCGAGTTACAATTCGCTGCACCGACAAAACGGAAATATTGTCGTTTATACGGGCAGCCGCAAGCGGCAATCTCATAAATCGGACGACGGATAATTTGAACTTGTTGAAGGGTGAAGTCAAACCGAACGAAAATGAAGCAAAAAGACCTATTTTGTGGAACAGGATAAGAAGTGAGACTCAAACTGAGTCACACTTACATTCTAAGACAATCGGGATACCCGATTTCTTTGGGCAAGTGGGGTGTAAATTCGCTTGCCTTTCTTTCTAAAATTTCAAGGAGATGTGAATGCAGAATACACCGAGAAGAAAAGCAAGAATCCGTACTATCAGAGAAGTAATTGCGCTTTTGAAACAAGCGGATAGCCAAACAGCCGTTACCTATCATTTTATCCGTAAATTATGCGACAGCGGCTGCATCAAGTCTATTCGGGCGGGAAAGAAAATTCTTATCAACTACGACGAACTGCTTGCCTATCTGAACTTAGACATTGACGAGGCTTGTTGATATGGCGACGATACGAAAACGACAATTAAAGAACGGCGGGAACGCTTATACCGTACAGGTCAAATTCAAAGATAAAGGCAGCGGGAAAACAATACTCGAAACAACGACTTGGCGTCCCGACGGGAAGATGACCGCAAAGCAAGAAGAACGCGCCGTCCAGACTTTTGCGGAAGAATTTGAACGCCAAATCAAAGCAACCGTGAACGGAGCCACATCGACCACTGATACGCCGAATATCACGTTCAAAGAGTTTGCTGCGCAATGGTTAGCGAAAGTTGAACGCGATTGTTCAAAGACCTACTATGTAAAAGCGCGCGACAGTATTGCGCTTGCGAATGAGTATATTGGCGGGTATAAATTGAGAGAACTTACTCCTGCGGTCATTCAGAATTTTTACGACAAACTCGACGCCATGAAAAAGAAAACGTCGAAGGTTTTTCCGAAATCCGATTTTCGTGCTGTATTGGAGAAACACGGCTTTAACTATATGAAACTGCGGTATGAGATAAATATACAGAGTTGTACCCTCGCAAATGCTTTCGCGGGAAAAGCCGTCAGTAAAAATTGGAGCAGCGACTTTGCCGAACGCACGGGCATTCCGTTCCACGAACTCTTTGACGAGAAAATAACGGAAGAACCTTACGCCTACGAAACGATACATAAATTCAAGCGTATCATTCGCGCCGTCTTATCCCTCGCAAAGAAAAACCGTTTGATTACGGATAACTATGCGTCGGCGGATTATATCAATTTTCCGAAGCGCCCGCCTCATAAAATCGAATGTATGTCCGACGAGGATGCCAAACGCTTTTACAAATTCATTTTGGACTATCCCGATATTCGCTATAAATCTGCAATGCTTCTGTTTCTGCTTGCGGGCTTTCGCCGCGGCGAAGTTGCGGGACTTGAATGGAAAGATATTGATTTTGACAAGGGCGAGATTACAGTGAGCCGTTCGGTAACGACCGTAACGGGATTTGGTATGATAGAAAAAGAACCTAAAACGGAAATGTCCAAACGAACTCTTGCAATTCCAGAAGTCTTACTTGAAACGCTGAAAGAGTACAAAGAATGGCAAACAAAACGCCGCGCAGAACTCGGTGATTATATGGAAGAAAATGATTACCTTTTCACGCAGGAGAACGGAAAGCGGCTTTATCCAAGCACATTTACAGGGTGGCTGAACAAAATGCTGCGGGAAGCGAATATCGACCATTATTCGCTGCATAGTTTGCGTCATACGAACATCACTTTGCAGATCGCCGCAGGCGTTCCCATTGTAACTGTCGCAGCGAGAGCGGGACACGCCCGCGCAAGCACAACCAGCGATATTTACGCCTATGCGCTGCGCAGCACGGATAGAATGGCCGCGGACAAACTCGGCAGTATCTTTTCAGCCGAAGAAAAGCCTTCAGAAACTCTTAAATCGTCCGAGCAAGAAACCGTATCTGACACGGACGAAACCGACGCTGTGGCTGAATTCAGGCATATAAAAGCCGAAATGCAAAGGCTTGGCTTTGAAACTTTGGAAGAATACAAAGAGTATCTTGAATTTTTGGAGATGAAACGGGTAAAGAAAAGAGATTTTGAAATGTAAAAAGCATAAAAAAGTCGCTTGATTTTATTTTCAATCAAGCGACTTTTTGGTACTCCCGGCGGGAATCGAACCCACAATTAACCCTTAGGAGGGGTTTGTTATCTCCATTTAACTACGGAAGCATATTCAATTTTTCAGATACTTCTCAACTGTCTAAAATCGAGGAATATCCTTGCGGGTGTAAAAAAGATGTAATTTCGTCGGCGGTCAATCGGTTTTTCTATGAAAAACCGCCCGAAACAGCCTTTTTACTGCCGATTTGTTCCGAATTGTTTGGATAGAGCAACCCCTTAGGAGGCATGTGCTCTATCCAGCTGAGCTACGTAGACACGATTGAAGGCATTGATTCGGTATAAAACAGTTGGTTTGGTGTATCCTATTTTAATAAAGAAGAATAAGAAAAGAGGAATACCTATCTCATTTTAACAAAAAGCGGAATTTTTTACAATACGCATGTTGTTTGGTAAAAAGCGGAATCTATCACACGTTTTCGTGTGTTTTCTTTTAAAATATAAAAAGTAATTATTTTAAAAAAATCCTTATATAATAAGAAAATTTATTTACACGGGTTTCAGTGTTTTTTCATTCGTTTAAAAATCTTAAAAAAATAACAAATTTTCATTGACTTTACTTTTATTTTTGATATAATTTAAATGCTGTGCCTATGGAACCTTAAATCATAAGGATACAATAAAATGGCAAGGATATCCTTTGCGGGATAGAAAGGAGAAACAATATATGCCAACTATTGAACAATTAGTACGTAACGGAAGAAAAGATAAAGTGTCTAAATCCAAATCACCGAGTTTAGGTGTTAGTTTTAACTCTTTAGATAAAAAATATAAGAAGCTTCCTTCGCCTCAAAAACGTGGTGTATGTACTCGTGTTACAACAATGACTCCGAAAAAACCGAACTCCGCTTTACGGAAATACGCCAGAGTTCGTCTTACAAACGGAATGGAAGTTACCGCTTATATTCCGGGAATCGGTCATAGTTTACAAGAACACAGTACCGTTTTGATTCGTGGCGGACGTGTTAAGGACTTACCGGGTGTTCGTTATCACATCATTCGTGGTGCATTAGATACCACCGGTGTTGCCAACAGAATGCAAGGTCGTTCTAAATACGGCGCAAAAAGACCAAAACAAAAATAATTTAAATTATACTAATAAGGAGGGAATCGCCCATGCCTCGTAAGGGACATATTGCAAAAAGAGATGTGCTTCCGGATCCGATTTATAATTCAAAAATCGTTACCAGAACGATTAATACGATTATGTTAGACGGTAAAAAAGGAACGGCACAAACAATTTTATACGGCGCTTTTGATCGCGTTAAAGAAGCAACCGGTCAAGATCCGCTGGAAGTATTTAATAAAGCATTGGAAAACATTATGCCGGTTTTGGAAGTGAAGAGTCGTCGAATCGGCGGTCAAAATTATCAAGTACCGGTAGAAGTAAGACCTGAAAGAAAACAAACATTAGGATTAAGATGGTTAATCAAATATGCACGTCTTCGCAACGATAAAACAATGGAAGAAAAATTAGCAAAAGAAATCATGGACGCTGCAAACGGTCTTGGTGGTGCTTGCAAAAAACGTGAAGATACACACAAGATGGCGGAAGCGAACAGAGCGTTTGCGCATTATCGTTGGTAATTTTTAGGAGAAACAACATATGCCAAGAGAGTATACATTAGAAAAAACACGTAATATCGGAATCATGGCGCATATTGATGCCGGTAAAACGACAACGACAGAACGTATTTTATTTCACACGAAGAAGATTCATAAGATCGGTGAAACACATGACGGTGCCGCAACAATGGACTGGATGGTTCAGGAACAGGAACGCGGAATCACCATTACTTCTGCCGCTACGACCGCTATTTGGAAGGGGTATCGGGTTAACATCATCGATACACCGGGTCACGTTGACTTCACGGTAGAAGTTTCCCGTTCGCTTCGTGTTTTGGATGGTGCCGTTACGGTATTGGACGGACAGGCCGGTGTGGAACCGCAGACCGAAACCGTATGGCGTCAGGCAACCGATTACAATGTACCGCGCATTGTATTCGTCAATAAAATGGATAAGATCGGTGCGGATTTCGAATATTCCGTCAATACGATCCACGATCGGTTGGGTGCCGTTGCGGCTGCCGTTCAGTGGCCGATCGGTGCGGAAGACCAATTTAAGGGTCAAGTCGATTTGATCGAAATGAAGGCTTACATCTATGACGGCGGTGCGGAAGAAAATTACCAAGAAGGTGAAATTCCGGCTGACTTAATGGATATTTGCCAAGAAAAAAGAGAATTATTGTTGGATACACTGGCTCAATTTGATGACGATTTGGCCATGATGTACTTAGAAGGAGAAGAAATTCCTTCCGACATGATTAAATCGGTTATCCGTAAAGCGACATTGGCTGTTCAATTTTTCCCGGTATTCTGCGGATCCGCTTTCAAGAATATGGGTGTTAAAAAAGTGTTGGACGGTGTGCTAGATTATTTACCGGCACCGACGGATGTCGATATGATCAAAGGAACGGACGATGCGGGCAACGAAGTTGATATTTATCCGCGTGACGATGCTGAATTTGCCGCTTTGGCTTTCAAAGTAGTAACCGATCCGTTTGTAGGAAAATTAACGTATTTCCGCGTTTACCAAGGCCATATCACATCGGGATCTTACGTTAAAAATACAACGAAAAACATTAAGGAACGGTTGGGAAGAATCGTGCAGATGCACGCCAACCACCGCGAAGAAATCAAAGAGGTATATGCCGGTGATATCGCGGCTGCCGTTGGATTTAAAGGAACCACAACCGGAGATACACTGACATCTGAGAAATTTGATGTTATTTTGGAAAAAATGGTATTCCCGGAACCGGTTATCAACGTTGCCGTAGAACCGAAAACCAAAGCGGATCAGGAAAAGATGACAGCGGCTTTACTGAAATTAGCCGAAGAAGATCCGACGTTCCGTACGTATACCGATCCGGAAACGTCTCAGATTATCATTGCCGGAATGGGCGAATTGCATTTGGACATTATCGTCGATCGTTTGAAAAGAGAATTCAACGTGGTTGCCAATGTCGGTGCACCGCAAGTATCTTACCGTGAAACGATTACGGTTGCTGCCGATTGTGAAGGAAAATTCATTCGTCAATCCGGTGGTCGTGGTCAATACGGTCATGTTTGGGTTCATTTCGAACCGAATCCGGAAAAAGGCTACGAATTTGTGGATAAAGTTGTGGGTGGTACGGTACCGCGCGAATACATTCCGGTTGTCGATAAAGGATTGCAGGAAGCTCTGCCAAACGGTGTTTTGGCCGGTTATCCGATGATCGACATCAAAGCAACGTTGTTCGACGGATCTTACCATGAAGTCGATTCATCCGAAATGGCCTTTAAGATCGCCGCTTCCATGGCTTTAAAAGCAACCAAAGATAAATGTAAACCGGTTTTATTAGAACCGATTATGGAAGTTGATGTTACGGTTCCGGAAGAATACGTAGGAAACGTTATCGGTGATTTGACCAGCCGCCGCGGTCGTCTTGATTCACAGGAAAAACGCGGAAACGGAATGAAGATTCGTGCGTACGTTCCGCTTGCCGAAATGTTCGGTTATGCAACGTCGCTTCGTTCGAATTCACAAGGACGCGGTAACTTCATCATGCAAACACATCATTACGAAGCCGTTCCGAAAAACATTCAGGAAGAGATTATCAAGAGAAGAGCGTAATTTGTTAAATTACACTTGAAAACCAACACCAATTAAGGTAAAATATATATTGGTAAAATTTGAAAAAAGAAGAAATCAAAAATAAAAATTAGGAGGACCATTAAAAATGGCAAAGGAAAAATTTGTTCGTACCAAACCGCATGTTAATATTGGTACAATCGGACACGTTGACCATGGTAAAACAACTTTAACAGCTGCTATTACGACTATTCTTGCAAAGAAGGGTTTAGCAAAGGCACAAGCTTATGACCAAATCGATGCTGCTCCGGAAGAAAAAGAACGTGGTATTACGATTAATACCGCTCACGTAGAATATGAAACGGAAAAACGTCACTATGCACACGTTGACTGCCCGGGTCATGCCGACTATGTAAAGAACATGATCACCGGTGCCGCTCAAATGGACGGTGGTATCTTGGTTATTGCCGCAACAGACGGACCGATGGCTCAAACTCGTGAACACATCTTATTGGCTCGCCAAGTAGGTGTACCTAGATTGGTTGTATTCTTAAATAAATGCGACATGGTTGATGATGAAGAATTAATCGACTTAGTTGAAATGGAAACACGTGAATTATTAAGCGAATATGGTTTCCCTGGCGATGATACTCCGATCGTTCGCGGTTCTGCATTAAAAGCATTGGAAGGCGATCCGAAATGGGTTGAAAAGATCGATGAATTAATGGCTATCGTTGATGATTATATTCCGACTCCGGTTCGTGATACCGATAAACCGTTCTTAATGCCGATCGAAGACGTATTCACGATCACTGGTCGTGGTACCGTTGTTACCGGACGTGTTGAACGTGGACAAGTTCGCGTTGGTGATGCTGTTGAAATCATCGGTATTAGAGACACTCAAAACTCGGTTGTTACCGGTGTTGAAATGTTCCGTAAATTATTGGATTATGCTGAAGCCGGCGATAATATCGGTGTATTACTTCGTGGTATCAACCGTGACCAAGTACAACGTGGTCAGGTACTTGCTAAACCGAAATCCGTTACACCGCATAAGAAATTCACTGCTCAAGTTTACGTATTATCCAAAGATGAAGGTGGACGTCATACTCCGTTCTTCTCGAACTATCGTCCGCAATTCTATTTCCGTACAACGGACGTTACCGGTATCATTACTTTGGCTGCCGGAACGGAAATGGTAATGCCTGGTGATAATACAACGATGACCGTTGAATTGATTCACCCGATCGCAATGGAACAAGGAACGAAATTCTCTATTCGTGAAGGTGGCCATACAGTTGGTGCCGGTTCCGTTGTTGAAATTCTTGAATAATTAACGGATATCCGTAATAAGACAATGCAAACGCATTGTCTTTTTCTTTTTGTATAAAACCCTAAATTTATCAATAAACTTTAATGATTTGTGGTATAATATAGGGGAGGAACAAAATGAAAAAACAAATGATCGGCATCTTATTTTTAGGATTTGCCGCAATTTGGATGGGAATCATTTTTTTATTATCGCATCAAAACGGGGTTACCTCCGGCGGATTGAGTGATCAGTTGGGCCTTGATTTCATTTATATTTTTATGAGACGGTATTATGAAAACTGTACACCCGAACAACAACAGGCATTACTTTATTCGGTTGCATCGTTTTTTCGCAAAGCGGCTCATTTTTTGGAATACGGGATATTGGCTTTTTTTCTTTATGTCGGTTTCGGCGGTTTTTTCAAAATAAAGTATTGCAATGCTCTTTCCTTTGCCATTTGTTTTTTGTATGCTGTTTCCGATGAATATCATCAGTCGTTCGTTGCCGGTCGCTCGCCGCAATTAAAAGATGTGATGATCGATTCATTAGGCGCATTATCCGTTTTATTGGGGATTGCGATCATCAACCAGTTGCTTTATTTTATGAGGATAGGAAGAAGAAAATATGTGGATTGACACCCATGCTCATGTGTTCGATACCGCCTTTTCAGAGGATTACGAACAAGTATTACTACGAGCACGACAACAAAATGTGAATCAAATTGTGTTGGTAGGTTATTCTCACCGTACCAATGAAAAAGCTTATGAAATGGCTAAGCGGTATCCGTTTGTTTATCCGACGGCCGGACTACATCCGTCGGAAGCCAATGAGAATGTAAACACGTCTCTTGAACAATTGGACTTATTTTTAAAACATCACCGGGTTGTGGCCATCGGCGAATGCGGTTTGGATTATCATTACGGAAAAGACAATTTAGAGGCTCAAAAAGAATTGTTTGAAGGCCAAATCGCTTTGGCGATTCGTTACCGATTGCCGCTTGTTATTCATATGCGCGATGCAACTCAAGATACGTATACGCTTTTGAAAAAATACGAAGGAAAAATATGGGGAGTCATGCATTGTTACAGTGGGTCTTATGAAATGGCCTTGGAATTTATCAAACTCGGTTTTTATATTTCATTGGGCGGTCCGGTTACGTTTAAAAATGCGAAAGAAACAAAAAGGATAGCGGAAAAACTGGATTTGAACCGCCTTTTGATCGAAACGGATTGTCCATACTTAGCTCCGCAGCCGTATCGCGGAAAAAGAAACGAACCTTCTTATGTGGTTGAAGTCGGAAAACAAATTGCCGCCATAAGAAATTGTTCGGTGGAAGAAATTGCGAACCGCACAACGGCAAATGCACGAACCTTATTTCAGTTGGAGGAAAGAAAATGAAGAAGAAAACATACTTGGGAATTTGCTTGGTTCTTTTGGCTTTATTATTGGTCGGATGCCGATTGTTTGAAGGAGAAAAAGATCCGACTGTGATCGAAAAAGAACCGGATATCGTTGAAATTCAAAGCAGTATCACCGAAACATATGAAAAGGTATCCAAAGCCTGTGTCGGTATTTATGCGACCAACCGATTGGAAAATATTGCCTCATCGGGCTCTGGTGTAATTTATAAAGAGGATAACGGTACTTATTTTGTTGTTACCAATTCTCATGTTGTCGAAGATATGACGGCCTATCAGATTTATTTGGGAAAATCGCGTTACTATTCGGCCAAGTTGGTGGGAAGAGATCCGTCTAATGATATTGCGGTTTTGACCTTTTCGTTGGATTTGTTCGGTGGGGATGTTGCGGTTTGCGATATTTTCAGTTACGATGAGGAAATCGTTTCGGTTGGTCAAACGGTTTTGGCAATCGGCTGTCCGCTTGGATTGGAGAATTACAACTATTTGTCAACCGGCGTTGTTTCTAAAGTGACTTCGGCTATGGTTCAAACCAATGCGGAAATCAATCCGGGCAATTCCGGTGGCGGCTTATTCAATTTATCGGGACGTCTGATCGGAATCAATACGGAAAAACAAGTTTATACAACCAGTTATGATGAGAATGGAAATATGGAACAGATTCCGGTTGAAGGCATGGGGTATGCCGTGATCTTGGATGTGGTTAAAAAATGCATTACGGACATCGAAAACAAAACCGGTGTCATTGAGCGTCCGAAATTGGGAATTACCATTGCCGCTTTGAATCGGTATTTACAACCGCAGGCACCGGAATGGACGTATTTTCCAAATGAAGTAGAAGAAGGATTGATTGTTCGCGCGATCGATTCAGATGGAGCGGCGGCTTCTTCGTCGCTTCAAGTAAACGATGTTCTTTTAACGGCAGACGGTAAAACCGTTACGACTTCGAATGATTTATCGAATATTCTCGCTCTTAAACTGCCGGGGGATACGATTACTTTTGAGGTATATCGGGCTCATGCCAATGAAAAGAAAGTAACGGTGACCATTACCTTATAACGTAAATAATAAAAAAGCCTTTAGCATTCAAGGCTTTTTTTCATATATTAAATTAGGGGTGATATCATGGCAAATACTTGTTGTAATAACACAACGACAACGACCAACAACGGTTGTTGCAATACAGGAACAACCGGAGGCGGATTCGCTTTTATTCTGGTGTTGTTTATTTTAGTTATTCTTGTCGGCGCTGCATGGGCGTATTGATGATATAAAGACGTTAAAATGATGTTGTCAGACATCATTTTTATTTTTTATATAGGCATTCATCTGTTGTAAAAAGATCTGTTTGGGAAGTTTTTTGGTCGCACTGTCCTTTAATTCCCGATTGTCTAAATGGCCGCTCCATACTGCGATCAGAATATCGTTTGAAAATCCGATCATGTAAGAGTCATAATCGGTCAAGCCGCTTTTTCCGTAGCATTTTTCTTTTAACAAGGAAGCAATGCCAAGCCCGGTAGCGTGCTTAATTTTACTGTCAAACATACCGTTCATTAATTCCTTGATTTGTTTGACGTAATCGGACTTCAATAACTGTTTTTTTTGCGGGTGTGCTTTAAAAACCGCTTGATCATCTAAGGATACCGTTTCGATAAATTTCGGTTCCAAATAAAGTCCTTCGGTAAAGAATTGACTGTAAATTCGTATCAATTGGTAAAGACTCATTCCGATGCTCCCCAACGCCAACGACGGCAGGGCCTGAGCTGCGATATTGTATTTGCGCAAGTGGTATACCAACGTTTTCATTCCCAAATCCAGATGGGTCTTGATGGCGTAAATATTATCGGAAGTGGCCAAAGCATTTTTCATATTGATTTTTTGATAAGGATAGATCGATCCGTAATTGGAAACGGAAATGGTTTCGTCATGATATTGAAAAGAAAACGGCGCGGAATAATGGGTCGTGGAAGGGGAATAACCGCATTTGAGGGCCTCATAATAAAGAAGTGGTTTAATGGTAGAACCGATATCTCTTTTCCCGTTTAACGCAATATTGAACGTAGATCGGGCATAGTCAATATCGCCGATGCAAGACAGAATAAAACCGTCTTGATCGATGGTGATGGAAGCGATATTCGCATTGGTGGTAAATTTTTGATCGTTGATGGCGGAATGATAACGAGTCTGAATGATAATTTTTTGGTTGAACTTGGCTTTTACGGCAATTTGTTTGAATTCATTCAATACCGCATCGCAATAATACAGCAAAGCATCCGGATAAAGTTTGGCACAATGGTCAAAATCAAGCGGTTGAACAACCTGTTGGTAGACTGTTGTGTCCAGCAAGTGATCATCATGTAAAATTTTTGCCAGTTCGTTTTTTCTTTTTTCCCAAGCCGTTATATGACTGCTGTAATAGGAGGGGGCGTTCAGTAACGCGATAAGCGCAATCATTTGTTGGGCGGTCAAACGATCGTAAGAAGTATTGAAGTAATAACGACTTGCGTTGGCAAATCCGTAGATGTCGTTTCCTAAATAAATACAGTTGAGATACCCTTCTAAAATTTGTTCTTTCGTGGCGACTTGTTCTAGTTTAATGGCATAATACAACTCTTTGATTTTTCTGGAAATACTTTTGGAGTTGTTCAGATAAAGATTTTTGATGTATTGTTGGGTAATGGTCGATGCGCCGTGTCGTTGGTTGTGAAAAAGATTGGAAGTCAACGTTTTGAAGATTCGCTGTAGGTTAAATCCGCTGTGAGTCATGAAACTGCGATCTTCGATATGCAAAAGATAGGACAAGTTGTCTTCGTCGAAACGCTCAAGATCAACGGGGGTAATTCGGTGATAGTTCATGTAGTGCATCAATTCGTTTCCTTGTTCGTCGGTAATGACTATTTCCGGATTTTTTTGCACGTCGGCAAGTGAGGTAAAGGGTTGGAAGACAAACAGAATCAGAATTAAAAAAATAAACATAAAAAGAAAGAAAAATAAAGAATAGGATATTATTTTCTTTTTCAAATTCATCACCGTTTATAGTATGGTTTTGAATAGAGGAGTTTATTTGTAAAAATAAGTCCTTTATGGTATAATTTTTATTTGTAATCAGTAGAGGAGTTTTGAAGAATATGGTAGAGTTTTTAAGGAAAACATTTATTAAAGATTATCAAAATATTAAGGATCCATCGGTTCGTAAAGCTCATGGGAAACTGGCTTCTTTGGTCGGTGTGATTTCCAATTGCTTTTTATTCTGTGTTAAATTGGTTATCGGTTTGATTTCAGGCAGTATCGCCATGATTGCCGACGGGATCAATAATTTATCGGATATGGGGTCTTCCGTTATTACGTTGGTCGGTTTTAAATTGGCCAGTGCCCCGGCGGATAAAGAACATCCTTATGGACATCAACGTATTGAATATATTGCCGGTTTGATTGTATCGATGATTATTATTTTCGTCGGCGGCAATCTGTTTTTTTCCTCTTTCAATAAAATCATTCATTATGAAATGGAATCGGTTTCCAACACGGTTCTTTGGATATCCATCGGTATTCTTTCTTTGTCTATATTGGTTAAAATGTGGCAGTCGTATTTTAATAAAAAAATCGGCAATCTTCTTCAATCGGTGGCCTTATGTGCGACGGCCGAAGACAGCCGTAACGACTGTATTGCGACGTTTACCATATTGCTTGCCGATATTGTGCTGTTGTTTTGGAAAAACATTCCGTTCAGTTTAGACGGCGTGATGGGAATTTTGGTATCGCTGTTTATCCTTTATTCGGGAATCGGTTTGATCAAAGAAACGGTTGATCCGCTGATTGGGGTACAAGTGGATAAAGCCTTTGTAAAAGAAATCGTAACAGAGATCAAAAAGGATCCGTTTGTATTGGGGGTTCACGATATTGTCTGTCATCTTTACGGCCCGACAAAGTGTTTTATGACCATTCATGTAGAGGTCGATGCCAATCAGAAGTTATTGGAAATCCACGATGTGATTGACAATCTCGAGAAAAAAATCCGCTTAGAGTATCAAGTCGAACTGACGATTCATATGGATCCGATTCAAACGGATAATCCCGAAGTCAATCAACTGCGCGTTCGGATCAGACAAGCGTTGGAAGAAATCGACGAGCATCTGTCGATGCATGATTTCAGAGTGGTCGAAGGACCTTCCCATACCAATTTGATTTTTGATTTGGTTGTTCCTTATCGCTTTACGCGGTCAAACGAAGAGATTGTAAAACTGTTACAGGAAAAAATTCAAGATGAAGGGAAAACCTATTATTTTGTGATTGAGTTCGATCAACAATTTGTCCAAAATGATGATTTGAACGATGAGTACGGAAATTAATGATTGCTATTGCCGAAAAGTTATGATATAATTATAAAGCATTCGTTTCGGAATGTCCTTGCCTGGACAGCATACCAGGCCGAAAAGTCCATAAGGAGGTATATGAAAAATGAAAAAATATGAAGTAATGTTTATCGTTCGTGCAAATCTGGAACAAGAGGCAATTAAAGCGGAAATTGCGAATGTCAACACTATTTTCGCCAACAATGACTCTAAAGTTTTAGAATGTAAAGAATGGGGCTTACGGGAATTGGCTTACGAGATCGAACATGCTCGTAAAGGATACTATGTTTGGATGTTGGTTGAAGCCACTCCGCTGGCTGTATCGGAATTCAACCGTATTGCCGGATATAATGAAAACATTATCCGTCACATTGTCGTTGCAGACGGAAAGTAATGAGGAACGATTATGAACAAAGTTCTTTTAACGGGAAGGATCACAAAAGATCCGGAAATCAGATACACGCAATCCGGAATTCCTTCGCTTCTGTTTACATTGGCCGTTGACCGTGGAATGAGAGATTCCAGCGGAAACCGTCAAGCGGATTTTATCAATTGCGTTGCTTGGCGTAATCAGGCGGATTTTATGTCCCGCTATATTAAAAAAGGCTATATGTTGGCTGTAGAAGGCAGAATCCAAACCCGTAATTATCAAGGGCAAGACGGTCAGATGCATTATGTTACGGAAGTTGTGGTCGATCAAGTTGAAAATCTTCAACCGCGCGATCCGTCTTCTCAACCGATGATGCAGAATAATACGTATCAACCCAATACCAATTATACCAATCCGTCTTATCAAAATTATGGTGGTGCGGCGTATAATACCAATCAACCGCAAAGCACCAATCAGCCGTCTTCATCGCCTACACCGCAAAGTTTTAATGTGGACGTGGCGGATGACGATTTACCGTTTTAAGACTTATAAGGAGGAAAGATCATGCAACAAAATCGTAAAAGTGATCGGGATGTACAACGTCGCGGTCGTAAAAAAGTTTGCTATTTTACTCAAAACCATATTGAACATATTGATTTTAAAGATGTGGATTTGTTAAAGAAATTCATTACGGAAAGAGGCAAGATTTTACCGCGTCGTATTACCGGTACATCTGCAAAATACCAAAGAAAATTAGCAATTGCGATCAAACGTGCCCGTCATATGGCGTTATTGCCGTTTGTAAAAGACTAGTAAACGAAAGGCTTTTTGAAAAGCCTTTTTTTCTTGAATTGATTAATGCAAAGTAAGAGGTTTTATGGTATACTATAACTAACGAAATCAAAAAAAGAGGAAGAGATTTGTGAAAAAATTTGTACTGGGATTATTGTTGGTTCTTACGGCGGGGTTGTTTTCCTGCAAACAAAACGATTTGAATGAAGTTCATATCTATTTACCGGATGGGACACCTGCTTTGGCCATGGCTTCTGTTTTGGATAAGGGATTCGTCTATGAAGAAACTACGACATACTTTCATCTTGTCCAAGCATCCGAAATCGCTGCTAGAATCAGTCAGCAAGATTGCGATTTGGCGATTGCGCCGATGACGGTGGCTTCTACGCTTTTTAACAAAGGCATTGATATTCAGTTGGCCAGTGTAAATGTATTTGGAAATCTGTTTATTGCCGGGACGCGCGAACTCAAACGACTTGAGGATTTAAAAGGGAAAGTAGTTTATACGACGGTCGGAACAACCATTGATATGCTGAAATATCTTTTAGAACAAAACGAGATCGAATATGCTTTCGGAGCGGAAGCCGAAGAAGGTAAGGTTACGTTGTCATCTAAAAACGACGGTTCGGAAATCATTCCGTTATTAAAAGCGGCTGCCAATAAAAATCAAGAAGCATATGGCGTGTTAGGAGAGCCGCAGGTAACCAAAGCTACGCAACTAATCGACAATCTTGTGATTTCATTTGATTTACAGGAAGAATATCGAAAAATTACCGGATTCGATGGGTATCCGCAAGCCGGATTGGTTGTTAAAAGCGAGTTTGCATCCGATCATTCGGCCTATTTACAGGCATTGCTTTCGGCTCTTTTATCCAATGAAACGTATTTGCTGGAAAATACTGAGTCGTTACCGGAAGTTTTTAAACGGTATAACAGCAGTTTGCAGGCCATGACTTTTACGACGGATACGATTCGTCGTTGCAATATTCGTTTGGAGGAAAGCAAGAACATCAAAGAAGAAGTACAAACGTATCTTTCGGCTTTGACCGGAAATACAGTAGCGGATTCTTTCTTTTGGACTGTGAAAAAATAAAAGAAATGGGGGCGGGAAAATGAAAAAATGGATGGTTAATCTTTTATTTTCGTTTTCGATCGTCCTTTTTGTTTTGTTGATTTGGTATATGGCGGCTTGGATCATCGATGTCGATTTGATTTTGCCTACTCCGCTTGCTGCTTTCAAAAGTCTTTTTGCCTATTTGGGAAGTTCCGCATTTTATCAAGCTTTGTTCGCAACGATCGGCCGGGGAATCATCAGTTTTTTAGCGGCATTTTTGATTGCGTTAGGAGCCTCCTTAGCTTCTTATGCATTTCCGTTGGCCAAAAAAACGATGCGCCCTTTGATGGGATTTATTCGGGCGATCCCAACCATGTCGGTTATTTTGATCGTTATTTTATGGTTATCTCCCGCTTATGCTCCGCTTTTGATTGCCGCCATTGTGATTTGTCCGACGCTTTATTCGTCGTTTTTGGCTGGGTTTGAACAAATTGATTTGAACCTCATCGAAATGGCTTACTTGTATCAAGTACCGAGAATCAAAAAAATCAAACAAATGTATCTGCCCAATATGGCACCGGTTTTATTTGAAAACAGCGCATCCGGAATTTCTTTGACCATTAAATTGGTTATTGCAGCCGAAGCATTGGCTCAAACCGGAAAGAGTATCGGGCAGTTGATGCAGTACAGTAAAATCGCTTTGGAAATGGAAAAACTGTTTGCTTTGACGATTGTTGCTGTCTTCATCAGTTTGTTTTTGGAGTGGCTGATTCGTTTGATCGGCAGAAAGGTGGTTCGTATCAAACATGTTGAAACTCGAAAATATTTGTAAAAGTTATCCAAATAAAAGTATACTGGATCACTTTTCTTTGGAAATCGAAAGCGGAAATATCACATGTCTTTTAGGACCTTCCGGAATCGGCAAAACGACGATTTTAAAGATCATTTCCGGTTTAACCGATTATGAAGGGGCAATCATCGATCCGCCGAAAAAGATCGCGTATATTTTTCAAGAGGATCGCTTGCTGTTTAATCGGACGGTTTATGAGAATCTGACTTTTGTTTTGGAACATCCCGATCCGAATGAAATTGTTAGAGTATTGCAGTTGCTTGAAATCGAATCCAAAAAGGATGCTTATCCCGATGAACTTTCAGGGGGAGAAGCCAAACGAGTGGCCATTGCCCGGGCATTTTTATACGGCGGCGATCTTTTGTTAATGGATGAGCCGTTTACCTCTTTGGACTATTTGCTCAAACAACGGTTGATTGAGGCATTGGTCAAACTTTGGCAAGAAAAAAAGACAACGGTTTTGGTGGTGACTCATGATTTGGATGAAGCACTGTTATTGGGTGGAAAAATTGTGGTTTTGGGCAAAGGCGGCAGTAAGGAAGAGTTTGTTTTGGATGCGCCTTTTCCCCGCAAAGAAATTGATTTTTCCATGCGTCAGGCAATCATTAACGCATTAATCGAATCAGAACGAAATTCAACGTAAGACGGCATGGTGTCGTCTTTTTTTGTTTGGTTTGAAACGCTATATCTATTGAAAATTTTTTCAAAATCTTGACGGGGGGGGGTAATATGCTATATATAATATGGTTATTGACTTATTTTATGGGAAAATGTTTATAAAATAAATAAATTGAAGCATAATCTACGTTATTTTCTAAAAAATTAAGTTCAACAGCCGATTTATTTTTTTATTTATAAAAATATAAGAGGTGGAAAGATGAAAAAATGGTTAAAAACATTGGCGCTGACCGGATTGATAGCGTTTGCTACGGCACCGCTTTTGGCCTGCGATGAAGCTAGTGGCAAATCGGCCTACGAAATCGCCGTGGAAAACGGTTTTGAAGGAACGGAAGCAGAGTGGCTTGAAAGTTTAAAGGGGCAAAACGGCAGCAATGGCCAAGACGGAAAACCGGGACAACAAGGGCCGGCCGGTGAAAATGGTCAAACACCTTATATCGGTGAAAACGGCAATTGGTTCATCGGTACGACCGATACGGGTATTAAAGCCGAAGGAACCGATGGTGCAGACGGCGAAAACGGTCAAACGCCTTATATCGGTGAAAACGGCAATTGGTTTATCGGTACGACCGATACCGGTGTAAAGGCCGAAGGAACCGATGGCGCAGACGGCGAAGACGGAGAAGATGGTATCGGTATTCAAGGTATTTCGATTCGCACCAACGACAAGTGGGGAATCTCCAAGACGTATGTTTTTACAATGAGCGACGGTACGACTCGTGAAGTAGACTTTTTGGATATGGTTTACGGAACGGAATACGGCGCTGCTTCAAAATCGGATGTAACGACATTGCTTGCTTACGGTGTATCGCATATTAAATTGATGAACGATCTTGTGATGGATGTGGTCATTGAAGATACAATGGACGTAACGATTAACTTAAATGGTCATACCTTGACGAATGAAAGCGATCATACCATTGTCAATAACGGTCAATTGACGGTAACCGATTCGGTCGGAACGGGTGTTGTAGATAATGTAACCCATGCGAAAGCGGCGCTTTCCAATGAAGTCGGCGGCGTTGTCGTTTTAGAGGGCGGTATGTTTACACGCAGTAAAGAAAACGGTAAAAACTCGATCGAAAACGGCGGAAACAGTTACTATGCTATTCGCAACTACGGCGAAATGACAATGGAAGACGGCGTTGTTGTTTATCAAAACGGACGGTATTCGAGTTTGGTGGAAAACGGGTGGTACGACGGAAATAAGAATGAAAGTAAGCAAGAGGCTTATTTAACCATTAACGGCGGTCACTTTGAAGGTGGGCTCAATACTATCAAAAACGACGATTGGGGAAATTTAGTGATTCAAGGCGGAACTTTCACCAATGTGGCTCAAGCGGTTGTCTTGAACTGGAATGTTGCCGAAATCAACGGCGGATCATTCCAAGCCAGCCAAGAGGCGACAGCTATTTTCTTAAATGGCTATTTAAATGGTACGATGGATCAAGGAAAATTGACGATTGTGGCAATGGATGATTATTCGAAAGAGATTCCGTTATTGATGCAGATGGGCGGAAGCGCGACAGCAGGAACCATAACGGTATTCGATGAAGAAACATTGGCTTCGGCCGTTTTAATGAGCGGAAAACCGACGGTTGTGCTTGGAAACGATTTGGTGATGAATGTGGAAATTGCGGAAAAAGGCAATGTGACATTGGATTTAAACGGCCATACGTTATCTTCCGATCAGGTACGCAAAGCAACGATTTTAAATAACGGTCAATTGACGGTAATGGATTCCACCGCAAGCGGAACGATAACCCGTGAAACAACAAGTAACTATTATGTCATTCAAAATGAAGGAATCCTGACAATCAAAGATGTGAACGTGAAAAACGAAAATCTTTCCGATCCTTCTTCGTTGATTGCCAACAATCCAAGTTGTTCAAGCGAAAATCCGGCGGAACTTGTAATTGAATCAGGTACGTACTACTCCGCTGCCAGCAACGCAGTTAAAAACGATGAATACGGAGTTCTTACGATAAAAGACGGAATATTCGAAACGAAAAGCACGCTGCATGCATCCATTCAGAATTGGGCAACCATGACGATTGATGGTGGAAAGTTCAAAGGTTCCTATCAAGCGGTTACGGTTTGTGCCTATATGAAACAGCAAAATAAAACCGTTATTAACGGTGGCTATTTTGCCACACCGGTTTCAATTTATTTCAGAAACGGGTATGATTCTTATGAAGCCGGCAGCATTTCGTTTGAAATTTATGGCGGAACTTTTGAAGGAAGATTCGAAGAACATCCTACTGATACACTCAAAGAAACGGATTCTTTGGTTTTAAAAGGCGGAACATATGCGCAAAATCCGACTGAATTCCCTACCAAAATCGTTGTTGCTGAAGGTTATACCGTGCAACAACAAGACGAGTATTACGTAATCGCTAAAACCGACTTACAATAATTTTAAAAAGGTGTTTGTGCAAGCATTCGTGTTTGCATAAACATCTTTTTTTACGACTGAAATTTATTGAATAAAAAAACGGCAATCGAAAGAAGGGAAAACTCGGCCTGTTTCATTGATTCTTTGATGATAATTTGATATAATACTAAAATAGAGGTGAATGCCTATGTATAGTTTAATTGCATCATTGATATCGTTAGCCTTGACGATATTATTTTCCTACTTGTCCTATTTTTATTACGGACAGGCAACGTATTTTTTAACCTATCTTATTTTGGCTGCCGTATGTTTGGCTTTGACTGTTGTCTTTTTCATGTTGATTTTGAATAAAAAGAATAAAGAAAAGATTACTTGGCTTGAAAATCGACTCAATGTTTGGAATTCGATTTCGCACCATGTTTCGGCGGCAGGAGATGAGGCATTTACCAAATTGCCGATCGGAATCATTGTTTTTGATACCAATTTGGAAATCAAATGGGCCAATGACTACGCAAAAAGTGTTTTTTTCAGTAACTTAATCAACTCCTCGCTGGATGTCATTTCGCCGGTATTGGCAACGGATATATCCGAAGGAAAAGAAGAAATGTTGATTTCGGCTTATGAAAAAAGTTTTGATGTTGTCCATAATGTCGAAAACAGAATTCTTTATTTTTTCGATGTGACACAACGAGAAGAAACGTTGAAACGCTACGATAATCGGATTACGGCATTCGGCTTTATCGACATTGATAATTTGGAAGAAACGTTAAAGCGCTACGACATGCAGGAACAATCGACGATTCGCGGTCAGATTTTAGGGGTAATTTCCGATTGGTTGCATCAAAACGGGTGTTGTTTTGAACCGTTGTCCGACGATCAGATGTTTGTTGTGTTGGATCACGAAGCGCTGAACCGCATGGTACAGGATAAATTTTCCGTTTTGCAAAAGGTAAGGGAAATTGCCGATAAAAATCATTTGAAGGCCAGTATGTCTATGGGGGTTGCGTGTTATGATGTTGAGGCCAGTGAACTTTTAACCATCGCGCAAAACGCAATCGAACTGGCCGAAAAACGCGGCGGTGATCAAGTGGTTGTCAATATTCAAAACGAAAAGATTCAATATTTCGGCGGAAATACCAATTCGTTGGAAAAAAGTACGTTGATTGAAGCGCGTATCCAGACGATGGCATTAAAAGAAGCCATTGAAACCAGCAGTAATGTGTTGATTATGTGCCATGAACTGGCGGACTGTGATGCGATCGGTTCGATGATCGGTGTTTGGCATTTGGCTCAAAGTTCGAATAAAGAAGCGAAAATGGTTTTTGACCCGGCGCTGGCGGGGTTGACGGTTCAAAAAATTTTCGAATTGATTAAAAATCAAGCCGATCATACGCTTTATAAAGGATTCATCAGTAAAGCGGAAGCTTTGAATTATATCAAACCCAATACGCTTTTGATCATCACCGATACACAGTCGCCTAAATTGGCGATGTTTCCCGATATTTTAGAACAGGTTTCAACGGTTTCGGTTATCGATCATCATCGGGCAAGCGATGCGGGGTATGCTTCAACGGTTTCGTATTATGTTGAAACGTCCGCTTCTTCGACGGTCGAGTTGATTTGCGAGATGTTTTTGTTCTATAATCAGAATATTGAAATTTCCTCTTTGGCGGCTTCGATTATGTTTGCGGGAATTGTGGTGGATACCAATAATTTTACGTACCGAACCAGAACCAGAACATTTGAGGCGGCCTCGACATTGAATGCGATGGGAGCGGATATCATTGCGGTTCGTCGGATGTTGCGTGATTCGATGGAAGAAGAAAAGATATTGGCTCAGGCCCTGGTCGACGCGGTTGTTTACGAGAAAAAGTTTGCGATTGTCGCCGAGTCGGAAGATTTTATTTTTCCGGATCGGGCTCTTTTGGCCAAAGTTTCGGATAAATTGTTGAATATCGAGGGAATCGAAACGGCCTTTACTATCGGTAAAATATCCGAAGACGTAGTCGGAATTTCGGCAAGAAGCATGGACAGCGTCAATGTTCAGATTATCATGGAAGAAATGGAAGGCGGTGGTCATTTCAATGCCGCTGCCACTCAGATTAAAGGCATGTCGGTTGCCGCAGCGAAAGAAAAACTGTTGGAAATCATCAAACGAGATTACGTAGATACGGGGGATAATAAAATGAAAGTGATTTTAATTGCGGATGTCAAAGGAAAAGGCAAGAAAGACGATATTTTGGATGTTGCCAATGGCTATGCCAACTTTTTGATTGCCAACCAATTGGCAATTATGGCATCGGATGAAAATTTAAAAGAATTGGAAAAGAAAAAAGAACAGGAAAAAATCGAAAATCAAAACCGTAGAAACTTACTTGAAAAACTGAAACAGGAAATTCAGGGCAAGTTTATATCGGTGTACATCAAAGTCGGTGCGGACGGTAAAAATTTCGGGCATATTACGTCCAAGTATATTTGCGATGAATTTGAAGCCCAGACGGGAATCCATTTGGATAAAAAGAAATTGGAACTGCCTGCCGAAATCAATTCGGTCGGAATTTTCACGGCCAATGTCCGCTTGGATAAAGATATTATCGCAACATTCGAAATCAATGTCATTGAAAAATAAAAGGGAGGAATCAGTATGCAACAACCGGCGATTCCGTGTAACATCGAAGCCGAAATTGCGTTGATCGGCTGTGTTTTTGTCGATGAAAATATTTTATTGGAAGTTTCTGATTTACTGCTCCCGGAAGATTTCTACGACGTTAAAAATCGTTTGATTTACAAAACGATGTTGAAATTGATAAAAGAAGGAAAAAACGTCGATGTTATGACGGTTTTATCCGCGCTCCAGGGCGATCATCTTTTAGAACAGTGCGGCGGTTACGATTATCTTTCGTCGATTGCCGATTACAGTTATACGACATTGAATGTGGATTCTTATGTAAGATTGATATCCGAAGCGTCTATCAAGCGGGCAACGATCGAAAAACTCTCGAAATTGGCTCAAGACGGATACGACAATACGATCGAAGTGTTCGATTACATCGATCTAGTTGAAAAAGAAATTTTCGAACTGTCCAAAAGAAGAAGAGTGGACAGTTTCAAAGCGATTTCGGAGGTTAGTAAAAACGTTCTGGCCAATACGGAAAACAATGCCAAACGAACCGACGAAGTGATCGGATTGGATACGGGCTTCGGTTCGTTGAATAAATATACGCAAGGATTTCAAAATGGATCGCTGATTATTTTGGCGGCGCGGCCGGCCATGGGTAAATCGGCCATGGCGATGAATTTGGCCGTCAATGTGGCGGTCAAAAATAAAGGCGGAGAAGCCCATGTTGCCATTTTTTCTTTGGAAATGTCGGCAGAACAGTTGGTGGAACGAATGGTGGCGTGCGACAGCAACATTCGGCTGAACAACATCAAAAACGGTCAAATCGCCAGAGCCGATTGGATTCGTTTTAATACGAGTTGTGCGAAATTGGGCGGACTCAATCTTTATTTTGACGATTCGTCCGATACGTCTGTTTCGACCATCCGTGCCAAGTGTCGAAAGTTGGCATCGGATGTCGGATTGGATTTTATTGTCATTGATTACCTGCAATTAATCGAAAGCGATGCCGTTTTCGCCAAGTCCTCTCAGCAGGAACGGATTTCCAAGATTTCAAGAAGTTTGAAGTTGATGGCTCGGGAATTGGAAGTTCCGGTTTTGGCATTATCTCAACTTTCCCGGGCAGTCGAACAACGAGATGACAAACATCCGATTATGGCCGATTTGCGGGATTCCGGATCGATCGAACAGGATGCGGATATTGTCATGTTTTTGTATCGGGATGATTATTATAATAAAGGATCCGAGCGAAAAAACGAAGCGGATTTGATTATTTCCAAGAACCGTTCCGGTTCCACGCACGAAGGATTACCGTTTATTTTTACGGGGGAATACGCCCGTTTCAGAGAAAAGAAAGAAGATTAGGAGTTAAAACATGAGAGATCGTTTGAAAATAATGGATCAACGCTACGAAGAAATCAATCGTCTGTTGTCGGATCCTCAAATTGTTTCGGATATCAAACAGTTGACGGCGTTGTCCAAAGAACAACGAAGTTTGGAAAAAACGGTTTTACTGTATCGGGAACAAGAGAAACTGGAGGCCTCTATTCCGGATTTAAAAGAAATGAAGGCTTCGGAAGATGAAGAAATGGCTCAAATGGCTGCCCTTGAATTGGAACAAGCCCAGCAACGGATCGAACAGATCAACGAAGAGATCAAAGTTCTTTTATTGCCGAAAGATCCAAACGATGATAAGAACGTTGTCGTGGAAATCCGCGGTGCGGCCGGCGGTGATGAGGCCAATATTTTTGCCGGTGATTTGTACCGGATGTACAGCCGGTATGCCGAATCGAAAGGTTGGAAAGTCGAAGTATTGGATGCGATGCCTTCGGAAATGGGCGGATACTCGCAGATCCAATTTAAAGTCAGCGGAGATATGGTCTACTCTTTTTTAAAATACGAATCGGGGGCGCATCGTGTCCAGCGCGTTCCGCAAACGGAAGCACAAGGGCGAATCCATACATCTACCTCGACGGTTTTGGTGATGCCGGAAGCGACGGATATTGAGTTTGAACTGGATATGAATGACCTTCGAATCGATACGTTTTGTTCATCCGGTCCCGGCGGACAAGGAGTCAATACGACATATTCGGCCGTTCGGGTAACGCATGTTCCTTCGGGGATGTCGGTTGCCTGCCAGACGTATCGTTCTCAACATGAAAATAAAGCAGCGGCCTTGGAATTGCTTAAAACAAGAATGTATGACCAATTGCTGCGGGCCAAAGAAGAAGAAGAAGGTATGCAACGCCAATCTTTGATCGGAAGAGGCGATCGTTCGGAAAAAATCAGAACGTATAATTATCCTCAAAATCGTGTAACGGATCATCGGATCGGCTTTACGATTAACCGCTTGGATGCGATTATCGACGGTAAATTGGATTTGGTGATCGACCAACTGATCAATGAGGATCAAAAGCGAAAACTGTCTTCGGAAGAAGCAATCAAACTATAAAAATAAAAAGATGCTCTATCCTATATAGAGTATTTTTTTCACGAGCGGATTGTCGAATGATGCGGTTGATTTTGCCGATGAAAAGAAGGTCAAAGGCGTTTTTTCCTTTTGTTTTTTGCAAGATGCGCTTTTTTTCGAGTGCGAAACAAAACGATGGTCATTTTTCGATTCAGAATAGGAGTGAAAAAAATGGAACGTACCACGGTATGTTATATCCGAAAAGAAAATCAGGTTTTAATGCTTTTCAGAAATAAAAGAAAGCAGGATATCAATCAAGGAAAATGGATTGGCATCGGCGGGCATTTCGAGGGAGAGGAAACACCGGAGGAATGTGTTTTGCGGGAAGTTTATGAAGAAACCGGATATTTACTGCCATCGGTTGAATTGCGGGCAGAATTAACGGTTTTCAATGATGCGGCAGTTGAAAAAATTTACGTATTCACAGCGGATTTTCAACAAGGGACATTGAGTGAATGTAGTGAAGGGACGTTGGCTTGGATCCCTATTGAAAAACTGTTTGACCTTTCGATGTGGGAAGCGGATCGGATTTTTCTTCCGAAAATTTTAAACGGTGATCCGTTTTTTAAAATGACGATTTATTACCGTCAAAATCAATTGATTCGTTGGAAAGAGGAATGAATATGACGTATGAACAATTATTACAACAGGCTACTCAAAAAGTCGTTTCGTATGACAAAGAAGAAAGTGCGGCAGTCTTGTTGTTGGAATCGGTTGCCGATTTGAAGGCAAACGAATTGTATTTAAAAGCCAAAGAAAAAGTTAAAAAAGAAATCGTAAAAGAGTTCAATGCTTTGTTGGATCGCTATTTGGAACAAAATGAGCCGGTACAGTATCTGATTGGTAAAAGTTGTTTTTACGGATATGATTTTATCGTCAATCCGGCGGTCTTGATTCCGCGTTTTGAAACGGAAGAATTGGTGGAAAACGTGCTTTACCGTTATGATCGTCACTTTAAAGGACAAGAACTGGATGTTTTGGATTTGGCTACGGGATCGGGTTGTATCGGCATTACGCTGGCTTTGGAAGAAAAAAATCTGCATGTTACGGCCACCGATCTTTCCGAAGAAGCTTTGGAAGTGGCCCGAACGAATAACAAAAGACTTCAGGCCGGTGTTACGTTTTTGCAAGGCGATATGCTGGAGCCGTTAAAGGGAAAAAAATTTGATATTGTCGTATCCAATCCGCCTTATATTCCGTTAAACGAAGAAGTGATGCCGCTTGTAAAAGACAATGAACCGCACCTTGCTTTATTCGGCGGAGAAGACGGCATGAAATTTTACCGGATTATTTTAAGCGGTATTGCGCCGTATTTGAAAGAAAAGGCGATGATTTGTTTGGAACACGGGTACGATAAAAAAGAAGAAATGATCCGTTTGGCAAAAACGTATTTTCCTTCGGCCAAAGTGGAAGTGTTGAAGGATTTGGAAAAAAAAGATCGGATGACGTTTATTTATGTGGGGGATTTCAAATGGGAAAATTGATTATTTATCCGACCGATACGTTGTATGGAATCGGTTGCGGTATTTTCGATTTGGAAAATATTCGCAGAATTTATGACATTAAACATCGTTCTTTTGACAAACCACTCGCTTGTTTGTGTGCCGATTTAGACCAAATCAAACAAATTGCGGTCACCGACGAACCGGCACTGAAACTGATTCGCTCGTTGATGCCGGGGGCGCTTACGTTGATTTTGAAAACCCAAAAAGAAGTAGAAGAAAAAATCGGATACAAAACGATCGGCGTTCGGATTCCGGACTGTTCAACCGCTAGGGAATTGTTGCTGAAAAACGGACCGATGTTGACAACATCCGTGAACGATTCGGGCAGTCTGCCGATGAATCAATACGAGGATATCCTTAAACGGTATCGGGATTTGGTGGATGAAATTTATCCGCCGGAACCGTCTTCGGCGGTTGCTTCGACGGTGGTACTTTTAAAAGACGGAACGGCGGAAATTTTAAGAGAAGGTACGATTAAAAAAGAAACGATCATCGAACTTTTAAATGCATAAAACCGGACCCCCTTGGCCATACTAAAAACCGAGGGGGAATTTTTTATGCGAAAAATCGGTTTATTGATTGTTGTTGTTTTATTTTTAGTTGCTTGCAGTCAGTTTTTCAAAGAATCGGAAGAAATACGGGTTCGAATCATTCCCAACAGCAATGATTCGATCGATTTAGCGGTAAAAGAAGAAGCCAAACAATATACGATTTGTTATTTGAAAGAAGCGTATTGTGACGATTACGATGTGTTTAAAAATCGGATTCGGCAGTCTTTAAAGGCGTTTAATCAGTTGCTTGAAAAAGAACTTTCGACCGCCTGTACAGTTACGTTTACCAAGCATACCTTGTATAATAAAACATATAATGATAGTGCGATTCGAAATAAGAATACGATGACGTTGTATATCATTTTAGGAAACGGAGAAGGATCGAATTGGTGGGGAACCGTATATCCCGATTTTTTACAAATCGAAAGCAGTGAGGAAGTAAAATACGAAAGTTTGATTGTTCGTATTTTTGAAATGATCAAAGGAGAATAAAATGATAACTATTGAAAAAGTCAATGCTTTTTCTAGGAAAAAAGTCGAAGATTTTTTAAAAAGCGTCCCGTCTATTGAAAAAATCGATGAAAAAATCTTAGATAATGCGATCGTGGCTCAGGAAGACGATAAAATCGTGGGATGTATCTCGTTTGAAGTTTTTTCGGAAAAAGCATTGATTCGCTATTTTGTTTTTAAAAAGATTTTATCACTGGATTACTTAAAGCAGTTGTTAAACACATTGGAAGAAGAAGCACTCAAACAAGATATCGAGGTTTTGGTTTGTATTGCGGAATGTAGCCAGATTGAGGAGTTGTTTCAATCATTGTCTTTCAAACCGGTTGAAAGTAAAATGATTTTCATCAACGAGGAAAACATTTTAAATACAAGTTTTCAATCCTCTCTTTTTTTATGCAAGGAATTGCGGCAAGAATAACTTGAAAATAAATCAATATTTTTGTATAATGAAGAAAAACAAAACACCGATTTAAGGAGAAAAAAATGTACAAAAATATTGATTTATTTATTGACAAATTGATGACCTCACAACCGGATCAACCGCTTTGGAACATTGAAGCGATTCGGCAAGGCAAACGGCCTTCATGGAATTATATCGACGGATGCATGATGACGTCGTTGTTGTCGCTTTACCGCGTGACGAAAGAAGAAAAATATTTGGATTTTGTGAAAAAATACGTCGATTATTATGTCCGAGAAGACGGTTCTATTTTAGGATACGAAATGGAAAAATATTCGACCGACGATGTGTCGGAAAGTCGTATTTTATTTGATTTATACGATGTGACGAAAAACGAAAAATATTTGAAAGCCATTGAACATTGTTACCAACAGATTAAGACGCATCCCAGAACCGAAGAAGGAAACTTCTGGCATAAATTGATTTATCCGAATCAAGTATGGCTCGACGGTCTTTATATGATGCAGCCGTTTTATACGAGTTACGAAACCAAACGGAATAAATTTCAGCATTACGATGATATTGTAAATCAATTCAAGAATGTGTATCGAATTATGCGGGATCCCAAAACGGGACTTTATTACCATGGGTATGACAGCGCGCGGAAAATGTTTTGGGCCGATAAGAAAACCGGTCTTTCCCGAAACTTCTGGTTGCGGTCGATCGGTTGGTACACGGTTGCGCTGATCGATGTATACGATTTGATGGATGAACAGATGTATGATGAACGGCATACCATCAAAGAGATTTTCAAACAGATTGTCAAAGATGTATTGGCATTTCAGGATCCGACATCCAAAATGTTTTATCAGGTTCCGAACTATCCCGGACGGGAAGGCAATTATTTGGAAACTTCCGGTTCTTGTATGATCGCCTATGCTATTTTAAAAGGTGTTCGGCTGAAAGTTCTTCCGAGTCGCTATCAGGCGATCGGGCTGGAAATTTTTAACGGCATCTGCCGAAAATATTTGACGATCAAAGACGGTGATTTGAATTTGGGCGGTATTTGTTTGGTAGCCGGGCTCGGACCGGAAAATAATTTAAGACGCGACGGAACGTATGAATATTATATTTCCGAACCGATTGTGGAAAATGATGCCAAAGGTGTCGGACCGTTCATTATGGCTTATACCGAAGTAAAATATATTGAATCAATGAAGTAGAAAGTAAGGCGGAAAATTCCGCCGATAAGGAGAAAAAGATGATTAGAGTTGGAATTTGCGGATACGGCAATTTAGGTAAAGGAGTAGAGGCGGCGCTTGCGGTGCAAAAAGACATGCAGTTAGAGGCGGTTTTTACCAGACGGGATCCGAAAACGATTTTCTTAAAAACAGATCATGTCGGGGTTTACCCGATGGATGAAATTTTGCAATTCAAAGACCGTTTGGATGTATTGATTTTATGTGGCGGTTCGGCAACGGATTTGCCGCAACAATCTAAAGAACTGGCCAAGCATTTCAATATCGTCGACAGTTTTGATACGCACGCCAAAGTTTGGGAGCATTATCAACAGGTTCACCAAAGTGCTTTATCCGGCAATCAAGTTGCTGTGATTTCAACAGGATGGGATCCCGGTATGTTTTCGCTTAATCGTTTGATAATGGAAGCGGTTTTGCCGAATGGCAAAGATTATACGTTTTGGGGAAGCGGTGTTTCTCAAGGTCACAGCGATGCCATCAGAAGAATTGAAGGGGTGCTGGATGCTAGACAGTACACCATTCCGCTTGAAGAAGCACTCCATGCCGTTAGAAGTGGAAAACAACCGAACTTGACGACGCGCGAAAAACATAAAAGAGAATGTTATGTCGTGTTAAAAGAAGGTGCCGATCCGAAAGTTGTGGAAGAAAAAATCAAAACGATGCCGAACTATTTTGCGGATTACGATACGGTCGTTCATTTTATCAGTGAAGAAGAGTTATTGAAAAATCATAACCGGTTGCCGCATGGCGGTTTTGTCATTCGTAGCGGTGTAACGGGCTTTTCATCGGAACATCATCAATGCATCGAATACAGTTTAAAATTAGATTCCAATCCGGAATTTACGGGTAGTGTGATGGTGGCTTATGCCAGAGCCGTTTATCGCCTCTTCTTGGAAAAAAATTACGGTTGCAAAACGGTATTTGATATTGCTCCGCGCTATTTGAGTGTTCATTCTTACGAAGAAATGCTGAAAGAAAAGTTATAATAAGATTCCTGATTCGGAAGGTTTGCGAAAACCGGAAAAATCAGGAAATTTTTTTTCAAAAAATGTAATTTTTTTGTTGACTTTGATTTCAAATTGGAGTATTATGAAAAAGGTCGCATTAATTTGCGGCAATCTATTAGTCTTTGAAAACTATATATGACGGAAGCGAAGAAGAATTAAAGAAGAAAAAGGATACAAATGGAGAGTTTGATCCTGGCTCAGGATTAACGCTGGCGGCGTGCCTAATACATGCAAGTCGAACGGAAATATCCTTCGGGGTATTTTAGTGGCGAACGGGTGAGTAATACGTAGGTAACCTACCTGTAAGACGAGGATAGCCATTGGAAACGATGGGTAATACTGGATAGGGACAACAGGTAAAGCATTTTAAGTTGTTTAAAGGGAGAAATCCGCTTACAGAGGGGCCTGCGGCGCATTAGCTAGTTGGTGGGGTAAGGGCCCACCAAGGCGATGATGCGTAGCCGGACTGAGAGGTTGAACGGCCACAATGGAACTGAGAACGGTCCATACTCCTACGGGAGGCAGCAGTAGGGAATTTTCGGCAATGGGGGGAACCCTGACCGAGCAACGCCGCGTGAACGAAGAAGTACTTCGGTATGTAAAGTTCTTTTATTTGGGAAGAAAAGGAAAAAGATTGACGGTACCAAAAGAATAAGCTCCGGCTAACTACGTGCCAGCAGCCGCGGTAATACGTAGGGAGCGAGCGTTATCCGGAATTATTGGGCGTAAAGGGTGCGTAGACGGGGAATATAAGTCGTTTGTAAAAATGCTAAGCTCAACTTAGTAGGGCAAACGATACTGTAGACCTAGAGTACAGCAGAGGCAAGTGGAACTTCATGTGTAGCGGTAAAATGCGTAAATATATGGAAGAACACCAGTGGCGAAGGCGGCTTGCTGGGCTGATACTGACGTTGAGGCACGAAAGCGTGGGGAGCAAACAGGATTAGATACCCTGGTAGTCCACGCCCTAAACGATGAGTACTAAGTGTTGGTGAGAATCAGTGCTGAAGTTAACGCATTAAGTACTCCGCCTGAGTAGTACGTACGCAAGTATGAAACTTAAAGGAATTGACGGGAGCCCGCACAAGCGGTGGAGCATGTTGTTTAATTCGACGATACGCGAAGAACCTTACCAGGTCTTGACATCTGCTGCGAAGTTATAGAGATATAATGGAGGTTAACAGCAAGACAGGTGGTGCATGGTTGTCGTCAGCTCGTGTCGTGAGATGTTGGGTTAAGTCCCGCAACGAGCGCAACCCTTATTTCTAGTTACCATCATTGAGTTGGGGACTCTAGAGAGACTGCCATTGATAAAATGGAGGAAGGTGGGGATGACGTCAAATCATCATGCCCTTTATGACCTGGGCTACAAACGTGCTACAATGGCTGAAACAAAGAGAGGCGAAGCCGCGAGGTGGAGCAAAACTCAAAAAAGCAGTCTCAGTTCGGATTGAAGTCTGCAACTCGACTTCATGAAGATGGAATCGCTAGTAATCGCGAATCAGAATGTCGCGGTGAATACGTTCTCGGGCTTTGTACACACCGCCCGTCAAACCATGAGAGTTTGTAATACCCGAAGCCGGTGGCCTAACGAAAGAGGGAGCCGTCTAAGGTAGGACAGATGATTGGGGTTAAGTCGTAACAAGGTATCCCTACGAGAACGTGGGGATGGATCACCTCCTTTCTAAGGAGAAAAGAAAAGAAAAGCGAAAAAGTCGTCATATATAGTTTTGAGAGACTAAAGGGAAAAAGAAGTTTCTCAAAGGAAGCGGGCCTATAGCTCAGCTGGTTAGAGCGCACGCCTGATAAGCGTGAGGTCGATGGTTCAAGTCCATTTAGGCCCACCAAAGGTAAAGGGGCTATAGCTCAGTTGGGAGAGCGCCTGTTTTGCAAGCAGGAGGTCAGCGGTTCGAGGCCGCTTAGCTCCACCAAAAAAGAAAAGAAAGAGATCTTTGAAAAGTAGATAAAAATGAAAGTCGAAGAATAAAAAAAGGTTAAGGAAAAAAGGGCGCACAGTGGATGCCTAGGCACTAGAAGGCGAAGAAGGACGCGACGAACGGCGAAACGCTGCGGGTAGTTGTAAGTAAACGTAACCGCAGGAATCCGAATGGGAGAACCCCCTTACTAGGAGAGTAAGGATACCGAAAGGTAGGCAAGACCCGGCGAATTGAAATATCTTAGTAGCCGGAGGAAAAGAAAGCAAAAGCGATTCCGAAAGTAGTGACGAGCGAAATTGGAGGAACCTGATACACAAAAAGGCAAGAACTTATGATAGACGAACGATTTGGGAAAGTCGAGCGAAGAAGGTGAAACTCCTGTAGTCGAAATTGTAGGTGAGCCGGTGTACGAGAAGTACGGCGGGACACGAGAAATCCTGTTGGAACGAATAATGAGGACCACCTCAGAAGGTTAAATACTAGCTAGTGACCGATAGTGAACCAGTACCGTGAGGGAAAGGTGAAAAGAACCCCGGGAGGGGAGTGAAAGAGAACCTGAAACTGTGTGCTTACAAGTAGTCAGAGCGCGTTAAAGCGTGATGGCGTGCCTTTTGTAGAATGAACCGGCGAGTTACGTTAACTAGCGAGGTTAAGGGTAGAGGCCCGGAGCCGAAGCGAAAGCGAGTCTGAATAGGGCGAAAGAGTTAGTTGATGTAGACCCGAAACCCGGTGAGCTAGCCATGAGCAGGATGAAGCTGTGGTAAAACACAGTGGAGGTCCGAACTATAGCCTGTTGAAAAAGGCCTGGATGACTTGTGGCTAGGGGTGAAATTCCAATCGAACCGGGAGATAGCTGGTTCTCCCCGAAATAGCTTTAGGGCTAGCGTTAGCGAAGAGTTTTATGGAGGTAGAGCACTGAATAGTAGATGGTCCCACCTCGGGATACTGATATTAATCAAACTCCGAATGCCATAAAACACGGCTAGCAGTCAGACTTGTGGGCGAGAAAGTTCATGGTCAAAAGGAGAAGAGTCCAGACCGCCAGATAAGGTCCCAAAATGTATGCTAAGTGGAGAAGGATGTGGAGATGCATAGACAACTAGGATGTTGGCTTAGAAGCAGCCATCATTTAAAGAGTGCGTAATAGCACACTAGTCGAGTGACTCTGCGCCGAAAATGTACCGGGGCTAAGCATACTACCGAAGCTGCGGAATATGGCAACATATTGGTAGGGGAGCGTTCCATGCAGGAAGAAGATAGACTGAGAGGACTATTGGACAGTATGGAAGTGAGAATGCCGGTGTAAGTAACGATAAGATGGGTGAGAATCCCATCCGTCTGAAACTCAAGGTTTCCAGGGGAAGGTTCGTCCGCCCTGGGTAAGTCGGGACCTAAGGTGAGGCTTAAAAGCGTAGCTGATGGACATTTGGTTTAGAATCCAGAACTACTTATAGAACTGAAGGAGCAACGAAGGAGGCAAGGTAGCACCTCTTAGTGGATTGAGGTCAAGATAACGAGGCAGTTGTGTAGTGAAATGCGCACAAGGATCTGTTAGTTATCGAGGTAAGGCTAGATGGAGTCAAACTTCCGAGAAAAACTTCTAAAGATATTTTATAAGTACCCGTACCGTAAACCGACACAGGTGAGTAGGAAGAGAATTCTAAGACGCGCGAGAAAACCCTTGTTAAGGAACTCGGCAAATTGACCCCGTAAGTTAGCGATAAGGGGGACTCATAGAGATATGAGTCGCAGAGAATAGGCCCAAGCAACTGTTTAACAAAAACACAGGTTTGTGCAAAACCGAAAGGTGACGTATACGAGCTGACGCCTGCCCGGTGCTGGAAGGTTAAGAGGAGAGGTTAGGAAACGAAGCTTCGAATTGAAGCCCCAGTAAACGGCGGCCGTAACTATAACGGTCCTAAGGTAGCGAAATTCCTTGTCAGGTAAGTTCTGACCCGCACGAAAGGCGTAATGTCTTTGGGCACTGTCTCAACAAGGGGCTCGGTGAAATCATAATACCGGTGAAAATGCCGGTTACCCGCGACTAGACGGAAAGACCCCATGGAGCTTTACTGTAGCTTGATATT
>UQFG01000020.1 GCA_900540175.1 uncultured Mollicutes bacterium
TCCATTTCGGTATAAAGGCTACTATTATGATAAAGAAAGCAACATGTATTATTGTCAGAGTAGATATTATGTTCCTGAATGGGGGAGATTTTTAAATTCCGATTTGATCGAATATTTAGATCCTCAAAGTATCAATGGATTGAATTTATTTACTTACTGTGGAAATGATCCAATTAATAGATTTGATTCCACTGGTCATTCTTGGAAATCATTTTGGAATGGTGTTGGAAATTGGTTTGAAGAACATTGGGTAGAAGTTCTTGTTGGAACTGCCTTTATTGTAACTGGAGCAGTGGTAACGGCGTTAACATGTGGCACTGGTACAACTGCTTGGGCTGCCTTTGGTTCAGCGTTATTAAGTTCTACCATACAAGTTGGAGCAAGTGTGGGAGTTGGAATTGTCGCAAATGGAGTTTCAAATTTAGTTCAAGGTAATGATTTTTTTGATAATGTCGGTGATACGATTGCTTTCTCATATATGCTAGGTGGAATTTTATCAGGTGGTTCTCAAATGTTAAGCGGAGGCTTTAGATTTTTAAAAGCAAAAACTGGATTTAAAGGAATAGACGCTAAAAATTTCGGATTTATATCTCCTGATAAATTGTATCATAAAAAACCTGGAATGACAGTATTGAGATTAGGATCAAGAAATGGAGCAAAACTATCTTTAGATTTTGGGAAGTATGGTATACATGGACATATATGGACTTGGTCAAAACATATTCCTTTAATACCGGGAATAGTGGGTATAAGTGAACTATTCTAAAAGGAGAAATAATATATGAAAATAACGATAACTAGCAATAAAAATTATATTAATATTACATTACATAAAATTGATTTTATAAAAGTAGAAAAAATATTGTTGACTATGAATATTGATAACGTTTCTATATTAAAAGATGAATGTAATAGATACGTTTTTGATAATTGTATTACTACTGCTGAGTTTATCGAATATATCTCAAATATTAATACATCCATTATAATATTTGATGGTATTGTTAAGTCTTGTTTAATGGATAAAGAAGTAAATATTCTAGTAGATAAAAAAATATTAATTGATTTTGACTTTGGCGAAAACATGACAACAATTTTAATTAATACGAATAATTTTAAAATATCAAAAGAAGAAGTAAGGAAAATATTAAAAAACAAATAGCAAATTACTTTTACAAGCAAAACTAGGTGTGTTTACTTTGTGGTTAATTCATTTTTAGAAAGAACATAAGGAGAATATTATTTAATAATATTTCAGACTGTTGACAAAGGAAAAAGTCAACAGTCTTTTTTTATTCAAAAGTTATACAGTGGAAAAGTAAAACTACAAAAGAGGGGTAAGAAATGGTAAAATAAAGATGTAGAAATGAGTGATAAAAATGATGACCAAAAAAGAAAATGTAGGTAAGTTTAATATGATCTTGTCAACATTAGAAGAGCTAGTCCCACAAGAACATAAAATCAGAGCCTATGATCAAGCTGTAGATTGGAAATTTATCTATCCATTAGTTGAAGACTTGTATTCTACTACGGGAAAGCCATCCATCGATCCAATCGTATTATTTAAAATAATATTTTTAAATTATATAGAAGGGATACACTCGGTAAGAAAGACATGTGAAAGATGTCAAACCGATATAGCCTATCGATGGTTTTTAAGAATCAACCTGGATGAAAAGGTTCCGGATCACTCAACATTCTCCCAAAACCTAAAGAGAAAATTTTTAGAAACAAACCTATTTAAAGAAATATTTATACATAATATATTAAAAGAAGTCTATGAAGCAGGATTTATTGGAACAGAGTATTAATTTAGGAGATATATAAATGGAAAAACAAATTATGATAAAACACTCATACAGTGATAGAAGTTTTAAAATTAAAAATATTATTAGTTATTTAGAACTGTTTGTTGATTCATTGAGTGATAAAATTGTTATTAACTGTTGCTTGAATGCAAATCAATCTAAAATTATTGATGAAATAATGGGTTTGAAGCATTTGGGGGTTGTTGATAGCATTATTTCAGAAAGAGACAAAAAACATTATAACTTTAATATTACTATTGGTATGGATAATGTTATACACATTCTTAATCTTATAGAAAATTATGAACTAAATGTTATGATTTATTGTAATGGTATAAAAATGTTTATTAATGATAATGACGGCGATTTTATCATAATTAATTCAAACCATGGAAAATATAGTATGATAAAACACAAAAATAATTAACAAAAATTTGCAAATTACTTTCACAAGCAAAACTAGGTGTGTTTATTTTGTGATTAATTCATTTTTTAGAAAGAGCATAAGGAGAATGATATTTAATAATATTTCTCCAAATACTTACTATATGCAAATTGGATACCAATTTCATTACTAACACATTATAATTTTGATATGGTTATTATGAGGATACTCATAAGAGACCCGTTGAAAGCAACATGTTATTATTGTAAGAGTAGATATTATGTAGTCGAGTGGTGTCGTTGGTTAAATGGTGATAGCATAGAATATCTAAAAGCAGAAAATATTAATGGGATGAATTTATTTAATTATTGCCAGAATATTCCTATTATGAAAGTTGATGAAAATGGAAATTGGGGCCGAAGAGACATTTTAGGAAGGATTACAGGTATAATTGTATAAAACTTTATAAAAAAAGATTTAGAAAACAAGACTCTAAAAGAAATTGATTTTATCCCATTAGATATAGAAATGAGTGTATATGCACTTTCTTCCGAAACATGTTTGTGGTATCTATAGAAATAGAATAAAAAAACAGAATAAGAGTGTGTGACCTCTTTCTAATAATTAAATATTAAAGCAAAGTCATTCTTTATAAGAAATTTCTTTTATATCGAATGACTTTTTTCATTTTATAGGTTGCATAAATTAAGTATTCTGTCTAGGCAAGTAAAGAACTTGAAAGGATAAAATAATGAATAAAACAGAAATCAAAATCGACTATCTTTCAGGCACCTATAATAATGAGGATAGCGGTTATTTGGAATTTATAAAAATTAAATTTAAAAAAGCAGAAAAGACCTTGAATATAGGACAAATTGAATAGTCCTTACTCAAGGTCTTTTGATTGTTAAAATATAAAAAAATGGCGACTCCGACACGATTCGAACGTGCGACCGACGGCTTAGAAGGCCGTTGCTCTATCCAGCTGAGCTACGGAGTCATTGTCAAAAATATTTAGATTGGTAGTCTTTTCAGTATCCAACCATTTAAAGCGATATTATTATATATCAAATCAAATTTGATTGCAAGAAGAAAGATGGATTAATTAGTGATTTTTCTTTGCTTTTGTGATAGAATAAAAATGCTATTCCTTTCAAGTGAAAAAAAAGAAAGGGATAAATGATGCGAAAGGAAGTAAAATTGACTCAGTCAATGGGATAGTACAGATGACAAAAGAACAGTTTCTAGAATTAAAAGAACAATTGAAAAATACGATTATCGAATACGAACAACTTCAACGGACAAGCAATTTCATCAAGCAAGCTTATTTGATCCAGTTTTCTCAAGAATTAGAAGAAGAAACGTATTTGAATGAAGAAAACAAAGTTATGATGGCAGCCATCAAAATGAAAGCCGATCAACAAACGAATCAGCAGATTGAAGAATATTTGTCGCAGGCAAAAAAAGAAATGAAAGCCAAAAACGATCAGTTTCATACGAATTTGGCATTGGCCAAAGATATGGAAAAACGCTGCAGTCATTATAACCCGATTGATATGCAGAAATTGGATCAGGAATATGCGGAATATTGTTCCGTTTATCATCCGATTATGAAAGCACATTCGACCGATATGGAAAAAAGTATTTATAATACGCTTTCGATGTTGTATCGAATGGGGAATTTACAAGGATTTCGCGGTTTTTTACAGGAAAATAAAGATCTATTGACAAGTGCGCCGATTTTAGAAGAAGACTACGATTCTTTGGCTGTTTTTTACCGGATGTCCATCGATAATTTATCCGCACTGATTGAAAAAAATAAAAACTCGTTTCCTTTGACGCATACCAAATACGTATCCACATATGACGATATTACGGCCCATATGGGGCAATTAAGAGAAAAACTATATCAATTAAAAGAAATGAATCAGGCTTTGCATCAAGATTTTAAAGCCCAGTTTTCTATGGATTATAATATTGAATCTTAAGCAGACAAATTTTGTACAGGAGGTGGTTTCCCATATGGATATACAAGACAATACAATTCCGTTGATAGATGAAAAAACAAGAAAAGGAGACCACTATGACAAGAGATTATGCAAAAGAAATTCATTGGATTATTCAATCGAGAGAACCAGACGAGGACAAAAAAAAGAAAATTTTATCGTATCATGAAAGTGATATTGCCGATGCTTTGATGCAGTTGGACAAACAAGAACGGCTGAAACTGTATCAAATATTGGGAAAAGATCGGATGGCCGAAATCTTTTCTTATTTGGATGATGTGGAAACTTATATTGAAGAAATTCCCGCTCATGATGCGGCCGATATCATTGAGCAGATGGATTCCGATGATGCGCTGGATGTTTTGACTGAATTGGATGAGGCAAATCGAAATCAAATCGTATTATTGATGGAAAAAGAACGTGTGGATGATATCCGACTCATCCGTCAATACAGCGACGATCAGATCGGAAGTAAAATGACCAATAACTTTATTTTGATCGATAAAGAGAACACGGTTCGATCGGCCATGAAAACCGTTGTATCGGAAGCGGCTACTCATTCAAATGTTTCGACGATTTATGTGGAAGATGAAAACCACCGTTTTTATGGCGCCATCGATTTAAGAGATTTGATCATTGCCCGTGAAACCGATGATTTTCAAACGGTCATCAAACAAAATTATCCGGCTTTTTCCGCCAAAGAAGCGGTGGATGAGGTCCTTTTAAAATGTAGGGATTACGGGTTGGATTCGTACCCGATTTTAAATGAAGATTTCGCAGTCATTGGAGTCATAACGGCCGATGATGTCGTTGAGGCCATCGATGAGGAATTGGGAGAAGACTACGCCAAGTTGGGTGGTTTGACGGAAGAAGAAGATTTAAAAGAGCCGGTATTCCAATCGGTGAAAAAACGACTTCCTTGGCTTGTGATTCTGCTGTTTTTAGGATTGGTTGTTTCCAGTTTGATTTCCGGATTTGAACATGTCGTTGCGGCTTTGCCGGTCGTTGTCTTTTTTCAATCGATGATTTTGGATATGGCCGGCAATACGGGAACGCAGTCCTTGGCGGTTACCATTCGGTTGTTGTCGCACGATGAAATCACTAAAAAAGAAATCTTAAAAACCATTGTCAAAGAATTTAAAATCGGCTTTTTAAATGGTCTGGTTTTGGCGATGTTGGCATTTGGTTTTGTTTATTTGTTTCTTTTTGTTACCAAACAGGCAGTTACAACCGATGTTTTCAGTCATTTGGAAGCTTTGAAAGCGGCCGGAATTGTCGGTATATCGCTTTTTCTTTCAATGACGGTTTGCAGTTTGGTTGGTTCTTTGATTCCGATTTTATTTATGAAATTGAAAATCGATCCTGCTGTTGCAAGCGGTCCTTTGATCACAACGATCAATGATGTATTGGCCGTTTTGGTTTATTACGGATTGGCTGCCCTTATTTTTTTGAATCTGTAAGGTTGCATGTTGGTGCGTTCAAGAAAGAAAACGACATGTTTTGAAAGTAAGGAGGAACTTATTGTGCAATACATTCATTCCTATTCGTCTGCGCTTGGGAAAATTCTTTTGGCTGCGGATGACATTGGGTTGACCGGTTTATGGTTTGTGGGACAAAAGTACTTCGGTCTTTATTTGGAAAAAGAACAAGAAGAAAAAGACCTGCCGATTTTCAGACAGGCAGTTCGGTGGCTGGATCTTTATTTTGCGGGAAAAGAACCTTCCTTTTCTCTTCCGCTTCATTTGAAAGGAACTCCGTTTCAAAAGGAAGTATGGGAATTGCTGCGTCAAATCCCTTATGGACAAACGACCACCTACGGGGCCATTGCCAAAGAACTGGCAAACAAGCACCAAAAAAAAGTATCCGCACAAGCAGTTGGCGGAGCGGTCGGACGTAATGAGATTTCCATCATGATCCCTTGTCATCGCGTTGTGGGAACGTCCGGTAGTTTGACGGGATATGCCGGTGGGCTTGACCGAAAGATCGCCCTCTTAAAACTGGAAAAGGCATATCGACCTCATTTTTTCATTCCGAAAAAAACGACCGCCCCCTGATAGTAAAAAGGAGCAGATTTCTGCTCCTTTTATTATTAAAGCGGTGTGTTGTATTCCGGATAGGAAAGCGGTTCATTGCCGGTTTGGAAAAATTCATAATATCCGTTTTCTTTGGCCAAATACGCTTGATCCTCGTAAATGGTAATATAGGCTTGGGTGATTCCGTCGATTATTTCATACGTTTGATTCGGTAAAGCAAAATCATCCATCAGCAACTTCATAATGGTTCTGGGAATATTTTTTTTATAATAATCCAAGAATTGACCTTTCGCCAGTTTTTCATAGCCGACCCAAATTCCGATGGTTAAATCTTTGGTATAAGCGACGATCAAGGAATCTTTGGTCGCATAATCGGGAATTTGATAGGTTGCCTGTGTTTTGGCATCATAATTGGTTTGACCTGTTTTGGCCATCATGTACGTTTTGGTTTGATCGAATGTACTGCCTTTGAAGACGTCGTGTAAAATAGAGTTGATTAAAAAAGCGGTGGACGGTTTCATAACCAGTTTCGGTTTTGCATCGTTTTGTTCGGTTGCTGTTTTGTAGTCGATTGATTTGATCGCGGAGGCTTTTTTATAGTAGCCCAAATTGGCAAAGGCTTGATAGGCATTGGCCAAACTTAACAGCGTATATCCGTAAGAAGAACCGCCGATTGCGTCTGCTTCGTAGATCGCATCTTTTTTTTCGATCCCCAATTTTTCGGCAAATTCAAAGGCCCGTTCATATCCCACTTCATTGAAAAGTTTGACTGCCGGAATGTTTCTTGAATTGCTTAGCGCTTTTCTTAAGGTGATTTTTCCCAAAAACTGACCGTCAAAGTTTTTGATTGGAGTTCCGTCTTGGTACGTATACGGTTCGTCGGTAAGAATGGTTGCCGGCGAATAACCTAAGTATTCGATGGCAGGTGCATAATCCAAAATCGGTTTGATGACCGAACCTGGTTGCAATAAAACATCCGAAGCATAACTTAAAACGCGTTTATCAAAGGATCGGTTTCCGGCAATGGCTTTGATTCCGTAGGTTTGATTATCCAATACGACGATCGCACAGTTTAACGCATCATCGTTAAACAAATTGTAATCGTTGTTGAGAATCGCATACAGTTCTTTTTGAATTTTCGGATCGAGGTAGGTTTCGATTTTCTCGATCGGATAAGACTGCATCGGCAGTGTCTGATTGATGTAATCCAAATACGGTGTCAAATAATTGGTCGAAGGATTGGTAAAGCCTTTTTTGGTGATTTCTTCGACTTTTTGACCGATCGCTTCCAAATACTCGGCATCGGTAATATAGCCTTCTTCAAGCATGGCATGCAAAACGACGTTTTTTCTTTGATCGGTTGCTTCTGGATTTAAAAACGGATGATAATGGTTGGGTCCTTGAATCATTCCGGCTAAAACAGCTGCTTGAGCAAGCGTAATTTCATCGGGTGTCGTATCGAAATAATAGCGACAGGCCATTTTGATTCCGTAAATATTTCCGCCGAACAAAATAGTATTCAAATACGCTTCCATGATCTGGTCTTTGGTATATTTTTTTTCCAATTCAATGGCATAAGCGATTTCGTTTAGTTTTCTGGAAAAGGTGCGTTCACGGCTCAAATAGGCATTTTTGACGTATTGCTGGGTAATGGTCGAAGCGCCGGATTGGATTTGGCCGGAAATGAGATTTTTCCAAGCGGATTTTACGATCCGTTTGATGGAAAAACCGGGATGTTTGTAAAAACTGCGATCTTCGATGGATACAAACGCATGAAGGATCATCGGGTTGATTTCGGTAATCGGGCAGTATTCGTAATAATAACTATCTGTTGAAATCAAATTTTGGTCTTGATCGTAGATATAAATCGGAGCAGTCGTCGTCGTAATAGACAAAGAAGCACCTTTGGCACGGTTTAAAATAACAATACCAAAGATGCTCCCTAAACAAAATAAGATAAAAACAAAAAGGCTGAATAGGAAAAAGAGTTTTTTAAAGATAGTGCTCATCAATAACCCTCAAATAGTTCAGTCTCGGTAAAAAGCCTTCTTTAATCGGATAGGCTTCCTTTTGAAAGGCTTCATACGGAATGGATTTTCTGCTGCCGTTTTGAGCGTCTTGCCAAAAACGGTAAAGGACGTCGAAAGGCAGTAAATAATACTCATTGTATAAATTCCAAGCCACCAGCAAGAAAGCGATGCCGCCGTGCTGTTGGACGCGTTTTAAATGCTCAATTTGGTGAAGAGAAACATTCGCCAGCGGAAAAGCGGTTTTATTGTGGTTTTCTTTGGCATCAAAATCGATGTATTTTCCTTGATAGATGCCATTGTAATCCGTTGTAGAAGGAACTTTATAATAGGCTTCTGTGATGACCGCTTTGTTTCTGGACGGATAATCCACTCTGACGATCTGCACCGGCGTCGGTTTTTTGTAAATGACGGCAATATCGTTATTGAGATAGTACGTATTGCTTTCATTGATCATTTGTTCTAAATCCATTCCCAAATTGGCTTTATTGACAACTTTTTGCCGTTGTTTTTTAATTGTCGGAAAATTAAGACTCATCTGTATCACCATTTTCAATTATATCTTATTTTTTTTAGAATGCATCCTTATTTTTTGCCGAATTTTGTATTTTATGTATTCAAGAAATACTTCATCCTTTCAAGGAAACGCTTTACAGTTGAAATTTTTTTAAAGTTCTTTTATACTTGATGGTGTAAGAAATGAAGAAAGGATCAAAGAAAATGGCAAATACAAAAGTTGAATTCAGAATTAAAACCAATCAGCCGGTTGATGAATTGTATTTAATCGGAAATGTTCGTGCGTTAGGCGAATGGGAATTGAGTAAAGCCGTAAAATTGGATTTGTGCAACGAATGCGGTTGTTATACCGTTTCCAAAATGCTTCCGGTAGGACAAACCGTTGAATTCAAGGTTTTGGCGAAAAAAGATTGGAACAACGTAGAAAAAGGGTATTATAACGAAGAAGTTTTAAATCATACTTTCGTTGCCGAAAAAGGCATGAAAGTCGAAATTGAAGTACCGAATTTCGGATATTAAAATCAAAAGGTGCCTGCCGCACCTTTTATTTTTGCCTGCATATTTTATACATGGGTGATAAATATGTTGGGAATTGTCAAAGGAGATATTCGTTTTGATTATTTGCATGAAATGATCAAAGACAGCGTCTGTTCGAAAGATTTGGCGGATTTTTTGTGGATCGATCGATTGCTTTTGCCTTTTTCGGGAGTCGATTCTTATTTGAATATCAAGCAAAGCAATTTGAATTTGTTGGATATTTTAAAAGAAAACGCCGTGGAAACAATTTATACCGGCACAGCCAATGACGCGTTAAAAGAACTTTGTCTTAAGCGTCATATCCGATTGGTTGAACTGTTGAAATTACCGGAGTTTACGATTCCGAATGCACGTCTTACCGCTTACGGAATCATCGATTATTTAAACAGAGGCGACCGTGCGGTTTGTGATCAGCGTATATTTCTTTTAGGTTACGGTCATATTAGTAATAGTCTGGCGCAACTTTTAACTTGTTATCGGTGTGATTTTGCCATTTACACGCCGCATGATATCGAACAAAAATTTGTTTTACTGGATGGATACCGATTGGAAGCAATCGAACATGCCGGAAAATACGATATAACCATCAATACGATTCCGAAAAATCTGGAAGTCGACTACCTTTTATGGAAAGACAAAACGATTTTGGATGTCGCCTCTTTTCCGTACGGATTTGATTTGGATCGAATTCAGGATGAGGGGATCCATTATGAAATCTACGGCGCTATTCCGTCGAAATTCGCACCGGCATCGGCAGCAAAAATTATCAAAAGAATATTGGAAAAGTATTGAGAAGTTATTGAAAATCGGATATAATGAAAGATAATAGAAGAGATTCCGATTCACGAAAAATGTAGTAAAGGAGGAAGAACCGCGCGATCAGCTGTTCAAATTTTAACATGGCAAATATTCAAATTTTTTCTTTGGGTGGTCTTCAAGAAGACGGAAAAAACCTTTATATCGTAGATGTCAATCAAAAAATCTTTATTTTGGATGCCGGATTGAAATATCCGACGGCCGAACTTTACGGTGTGGATATCATCGTCAATGATATTACGTATCTGATAGAAAACAAAGACCGTGTTATGGGTGTTTTTTTAACGCATGCACACGACGATCATATCGGCGGAGTTTACCATTTGTTAAAAGAATTTGAAACACCGGTTTTTGCTTCTAAATTCACGATGGCGGTCTTGCTGGATCGCTTGAAAAACGAAGAATTTCCGGTTAAAAGCGACTTGTTTCACACGGTTTCTTCCAAAACGGTCTTGCGTTTTACGGATATAGAGATTCGCTTTTTCGATGTGGCGCACAATATACCGGAATGTTTGGGGATTGCCATTAAAACAGAAGATGGCTATATTATTTATACCGGCAATTACAATTTCGATCAAAACTCCAAAATCAACTATGCGCATATGTATCGGCAATTGGCTATTTTTGCCAAAGACGGTGTCTTGGCGCTGATGACGGATTCGTTGGGAGCCAACAACGAACAATCGCGAGGAACGATTTTGGAATTCAAATTGCGGATCACCAATTTGATTTCGACCGCCGAACATCGCTTGATTTTTTCATTATTCAGTTCAGATATTTTACGGATTCAGCAAATTATCGATATTTCGATCGAACATCACAAAAAAATTGCGATTATCGGACGGAAAACTCAACGTTTGGTCAACCAAGCCATGCAATTGGGATATCTGCATATTCCGGAAGAAAATTTGGCCAATTTACGGTATTTGGATGAGCAACATCAAAACAACGATAACGATTTAGTCGTTTTGGTAACCGGCGAGCGACATGAACCGTATTTTATGTTGCAGCGGATGTCCAAACAGATTGACCGTTTGATTCATTTGGAACCGACCGATACCATTGTTATTTTAACCAACCCGTATTTGGGAACCGAAAAAATGGCGGCTAGAACGATGGATATTATTTATAAAGTAACGACCAATGTCAAAGAATTTACGGCGAATTTATTGCCGTTTCCATCGGCAAACCGCGAGGAAATCAAACAAATGATCAATATCTTATTGCCGAAATACGTGATTCCCGTGATCGGAGAGTACCGCCATCAATATGCGCTTCGGGTTGTTGCCAACTGCATCGGCTATGAAGATAAACGCGTTCTTTTACTGGATAACGGTGATGTTGCCTCTTTCCAAAACGGTAAATACATCGGTATTACTGGAGATGTTCCGGTAGGAGAAGTGTTGATTGACGGAAAGGCTTTCAAAGACATTGGCGATGTCGTGATGCGGGATCGGGAGTTGTTGGCTCAAGACGGTGTTTTGATGCTTTGTGCCAATATCAATCCCAGAACAAAAGGAATCGTTTCCGGACCGGAAATTGTTTCCAAAGGATTTCTTTATTTGAACGAAAACGAAGAATTGACCAAAGAGATCATCGATGTGTTTAAAAAGGTATCCATCAAATACTTGGTCAATAAGTTTGTCAACTGGAGTGAATATAAAAATTCGCTTAAAGCCGAGTTGTCTCATTATATTTATAAGAAAACCAAACGAAGTCCGATTATTATTCCGGTTTTGATTTCAACGGATACGGAAGCGTTGAAAAAGAATGCACAAAAGAGCCAATAGGCTCTTTTTTTCGCGTTTTTTTTTAGGATTTTATGGTAGGATAAAACATGCGGAGTTGATAACATGCCTAAAATCAAGAATCATGTCATTGAAAAAAAGAAAGATTATTTTAATGTGGCCGTCGGGATCATCGTCATGATCTTATGTCTTTTGATCATCGGAAGAGTGGGAAAAGCAGGGAGTATCCTGGCCTTGTTTTTAAGTTTTATCTTAGGAGATTTTTCCACGGTTATTTTGGCCGGGGTGTTTGCTTATACGATTTTGTTCATTCTTTTTAAAAAGAAAATCGATTTTCATCATATTTCTTTTATCGGTTGTGTTTTTTTATATGTTGCCGTTTCCATGTTTGCGCATTTGGGATTGTATGAGGCGCTGGAAATGTCTTCTAAAACCGTTTTATCCAAAACACTGACGCTTTATCAGCATTATTTGAAAGCTTACGAGATCACATACAGTTGCGGCGGTGGTTTGATTGCGGCGATTTTTGTGCAGATATCGGCTTTTTTGCTTGGCAAAGTAGGAACGATCTTGTTGGGTTTGATGTTTGTTCTGATCGGGCTTAGTTTCTTTTCCCATTTGGATTTGCTGCGCTTTATTAAAGGCGGCAAATTGAAGGTGATTCCGATTAAAATTTATAAAGGAATCAAAAACTATCTGGATAATATTCATTATCCGAATTTAAAGCCGACCATCAAAACGCATAAAAAGGTAAGCCTTTCCATGTTATCGGATCACGACGATCAAGTGAATTTTACTTTACAAAACGAGATTATCAAAGAGCGGTTTGAAGATTTGAAACGATACGTTCGGGATCAGAAAATATACTGTGTTGTCGATTCATTTTATACGTCTTATTCTTCATCTAGAATTGTTCTGAAATTCGCCCATAAGAGCGAAGAGGAATTCCGGAAAATTGCCGGATTTTTCAATCGCCAAGGTTTTTTTCTGCCACTTGAAAACGATTATGCATTGGAACTGCCCAATCAGTTTCGTAAATTGCTGACGCTAAAAAGTGTCTTATTGGCGGAAAAGAAAAACAATGAATTGCCGGTTGCGCTTGATGTGGATGGAACTCTCATTCACTTAAACATCGAAGAAGGGCGGTTTATTGTTTTGTTCGGGGATCCATCCAGCGGCATCAAAAGTTGTTTAAGGAGTTTATTGGTCAGTCTTTTGATTAAAGGGATTCCGTACCGTGAAGTTTATTTTTATGATTTGGAAAACGAATTCAGTACGCTAGACGGATCGTTTATCAAATACATCAACAACGAACGTTCGGCGGCGATTGCTTTAGATGAGGCCTTTGAAGAATACGAAAGAAGAAGCGAAGTTTTAAAGTATTTGGACTGTATCAGCATCAAAGAAGCCAACGAGAAAATCAAAAAAAGCGGTGAAACGATCGAACCGCTGTTGCCGGAATTTCATTTTCTTTATTTGGATGTGACAAAAGTCAGCGCGTCGCTTGTTCAAAAAATTTCTTATGCCATTCGGTTTACGCTGAAAGTCGGGATTCAGTTGATTCTTTGTTGCAGAAACCGAAATGCGTTGAGCAAATTGGAATTGAATCACAGTGATTTGATTGTTTTTCAAACGACGGACGTATCGACTTCTTTAAAACTATTCGGCTCGGAAATGGCGTGCAAATTGCAAAAAAAAGGAGATGTCCTGATTGCAAGCAAAGGCAAAGTATTTCACGGACAAACTCCTTATATCAGTATTCAAGATTTTGATTCCATCATACGAAATGCTTAATGGTTTAATTTGGCTAAATACTCTTTAATGGCCCGTTCGTACGAACCGGTCGTTTTCGGTTCGTAATACGTATGGTTGATGAGGGCATCCGGTAAATATTGTTGTTTGACATAGCCGTTTGGAAAATCATGCGGATAAAGATACGTTACTTTTCCACTTTTTAATTCTTTATTGAGAATGTGCGCAGGGATTTGCATGGAAGTGAGTTCCTGCAATTCGGCAATGGCTTTATCAATGGCCAGATAAGATGAGTTGCTTTTGGGAGAAGTGGCCAAATCGATTACCGCATAGGCTAACGGAAGACGGGCTTCCGGCAGTCCTAGATAAAGGGCTGCTTGGACGGCCGCATAAACTCTGGGACCGATATTGGGATTGGCCAGTCCGATATCTTCGTAAGCCAAGCACAACAACCGTCTGCCGATGAATTCCAAATCTTCGGTTTGAAGCAATCTGGAAAGGTAATGGATTCCGGCATCCGGATCGCTTCCGCGAATGGATTTGATCATGGCAGAAGCCACATCGTAGTAATTTTCGCCTTCTTCATCAATTAAAAAACTTTTTTTACCGATGAGTTGTTGGACGTGTTCTAAAGTGATTTCGTCTGGATCGAGCATGGTTGTGATTTCCAGCATATTGAGCGCCGAGCGGATTTCGCAGGAAGATACGGTACAGATGTATCGTAAAATATTTTCTTCAACCGGTGGCAGATGTTCTTGTTCAATGGTTTTTTTAAGCAGCGTTAAAACATCTTTTTCGGTAATTTCATTCAAACGGTAAATGTGTGTTCTGGAACGAATGGCCGGATTGATGGCTCGATAAGGGTTTTCCGTCGTCAGACCGACGATTGTTAAGATTCCCGATTCGACAAAGGGCAATAAATAATCCTGCACATCTTTTTTCATCCGATGGATTTCGTCGATAATCAAAACGGTATTGGTATATCGTTTGGCTCCCTCGACGATTTCTTTTAATTTGGCTTTTGTATCGCAAGAAGCGTTGAAAGAATAGGAGGAAAGTGCGAAATGATCGGCAATGATTTCGGCAATGGACGTTTTGCCGCAACCGGCCGGACCGTACAATATCATTGAAAATAATTGATCTTTAGAAAGCATTTTGCGTATAATGCCGTTTGGTCCTACCAAATGATCTTGACCGACGATGTCGTCAAATGTTTTCGGTCTGATTCGATAAGCAAGTGGTTTCATGATATCACCCGCTTTTTATTGTAGCACATTAAAAGATTTTTTTAAAGGAAATCCCCAAGATTCCGCCGATTCCGGAGGATAAAATATAGATGGCAGAAGATAGTGGCGTGAACATATAGTTTCCGACGGATAAGAAAAAGATCAGTTTTAACAGCAACAAGTGAACAACCGCCACGAATAATCCGACGAAAATCCCTCGTTTATGGACGGCATTTCCATAAAACAATCCCAGTAAAAGAAAACTGATGCTGCCGATGAAAAGTTTTAAAACAGGATGATATTCCTGATTGGTTTTATTCAAATAGAATGCATAAACAAAACAAACCAAAAGAACAAAAAGAATCAGACTAAGATAGATTTTAAGACCGCTTTTCAGTTTTGATTTCATGCTTGATCACCAGTTAACTATATGTATAATACCGTTTTATTATGACAATACTAACAACGGTGATAGTATGGAGTACATCTGGGTATTGGCCAAAGTATTGATCGTTTATGTCAGTTTGATCGTTATGTTGCGGGTTTTGGGGAAAAGAGAAGTTGGTGAACTGTCCATTTTCGATTTGGTCGTTTTGCTGATCATTGCCGATATCGCTTCGTTGGGAATCGATAATGACGATTTTCTTTGGATGGGATTGCTGTCCTGTGTTTTGATTGTCGTTTTACAAAAGGTATTATCCGTTTTTTTACTGCATCACGGAAAGTACCGTTCTTGGATCGACGGCAGCCCCGTTACGATTGTCAAAGACGGGAAACTGTTGGTTCAGAATATGAAAAAAGAACATTATACCATCGACGACTTGATTTATCAGATGCGATTGGAACACATTATGGATATAGAAGAAATTCGGTTGGCCATCTTGGAAACCAACGGAACTCTGTCGATTTTTCGTGTTTCCCAGTTTGATACGATCCGTCTTCCGGTTATTACCAGCGGAACAATGGTAAAAGAAAGTTTTTCCGTTTTGGGGATCGACGAAGCAACCATTTCGGAGGCTTTTGCCAAAGAGGGAATCGATCCTAAAGCGATTCTTTACGCATCGTACGGTCAGGGTTTGATTTATTATTTCTATAAAACTGACGATAAAGCAACAGAGCTAACAAGAAAGCAATTAGAGTTACCAGTAAAAAATACAGTAAATGGTGATAAATGAGGTTGGCAAGAAAATAGCCGGTACAAAACAATATAAGACAGAGTAGCGGTAATTTTCTTACTTTAAAGCGGACTTCGCGGTGTGCAAAATAAAACAGCAGTAAAAACCGAACGAAACTGCCGCCGGCCAATCCTAAAACGAATCCTTCTAAAGCAATGGTGGGGATCAGGGTCCAAATGATGATTCCAAGAAGGGAACAAAAAGAAGAAACAATGGTTGTGATGAGCAGCCTTTTTTCTTTGTTGTAGGCTTGCAAAATCGCAACAAAAAGCGGATTGAAGTACGCGAAAAAATAAAGCACGGCAAGAGAAGATACCACGGTAGAGGAGGAAGCGTCTTTGAACAAGATCAAAAGACTTTCCTCGGCATAGAAATAGCAAAGCATGAAATTGAACACGGCGATTAAAAAACAAAAGAAGAAAGCTTGCCGTAAAACCGGATGCAACAATTCTTTTTGCCATCTTAATTCCGTGATTTTTGGAAACGTGAATTTAGAGATACTTTGGACGCCGAAATGGGCGAAAATCAGTAAAGGAATGGCAAACGAGGTCACTTCGGTATAATAGACGGTTGCATCGTAGATGGAAATACCGACTTTGGTTGCAACCAAATAAAACAGAAACGGCTCCAAATAGTTGTCGAGGGTAATCACTAGTTGATTGAAGGTGAGCGGTAAAGCTTGTTTCAATATTTTTTTTTCGTATCCCAAAGAAGAAACATCCGTATAGCGCAAGCGGGTTGTTTTTTTGATTTTGGCGACAATGTAGAAAAAAGAGGCAAATTCCGATACGGTCATGCTTAAAAAACAAAGGAGGACCTGTGTTTTGATATCGCTATCTTTAAAAAGGAACAAAAGGAAAAAACAAAGAGCGATCTTGGTGATTTGTTCAAATAAATTGGCTAAATAGGTTGTGTCAAATCGATTTTTGGCTTCTAAATAACCTCTTAAAACACCTGTACAGTTGGAAATGTAAATCAGCGGGACGGACATTAAAAGGGGATAATAGATGAACGAGGTTTCGAAAATCACTTTATAAAGCGGAAAAGAAGCCATTAAAATCAAACTGATGAGCGAAGAAGAAATAAACGTGATTCGTAAAGCGGCTTTGACAATGGTAGAGGCCCTGGTATGGTGCGTGAACAAATTGGCGGCGATATTTTGATTGACAACGGCCGGAATGCATAAAGAAGAAAGGCAAAGCGCCAAAGAAAGGGTCGGAAAAACCAGGGACATCAATCGCATTCCTTCCATTCCCAAAATACGGGTCAAAACGATTTTATAGACCAGTCCGAGGACTTTGATGACGGCGCCGATCAGCAAAATCATCTGGATTTTTTCGGCTGTTTTTTTTCGCATTGTAGAAGCCTCTTTTCGTATAAATTTATTTGGTTACATGCTTTTTTCAGACGCCATAATATGATATAATATAAAAATAAGTATCAGAAATAGGGAGGTAAAACAATGAATTTGAAAGATTATGTTGCGACGATTATGGACTATCCGAAAAAGGGAATTGTTTTCAGAGATATTACTCCTTTGATGGGGGATGGTGCAGCTTATCGTTATGCATGTGATAAAATTACGGCTTTTGCCAAAGAAAAACAGGCTACGATGATTGTCGGTCCGGAAGCCAGGGGATTTATTTTCGGCTGTCCGGTCGCTACGAATTTGAAAATCGGATTTGCTCCGATCCGCAAACCGGGCAAATTGCCAAGAGAAACCATTTTTGAGGAGTACACTTTAGAATATGGGACCAACACGCTTTGTATTCATGCCGATGCGTTGAAAAAAGGCGACAAAGTGGTCATTATCGACGATCTTTTGGCTACCGGCGGAACGGTCAAAGCGACCATCAATCTGTGTGAACGCTTAGGGGCCGAAGTTGTCGGTGTGGCGTGTTTGATTGAACTTTTGGATTTAAAGGGTCGCGATCTTTTAAAACAGTACGATGTGCTTTCATTAATGACGTATTGATTTCATTTATTTGAAAAAGGAGGTGAACGAAATGGTTGTATACGATGATTTATATGCCATTACCAAACAATATATCCATCGTCAAGAAGATCAGGATTTGATTAAAAAAGCCTACGATGTCGCCTTGAAAAGCCATGAGGGGCAATTCCGTAAAAGCGGGGAAGCCTATATCGTTCATCCGCTTAGCGTCGCTTGTATTTTAGCCAATTTACAGGTCGGTCCGGCTACGATTTGCGCGGGATTGTTACACGATACCATTGAAGATACGGAAGAAACCAAAGAAGATATTACGGCTGTATTCGGTGAAGATATCGCATCTATTGTCGATGGTGTAACCAAACTGACGCAGATGAAATTTGCTTCGCTTGAACAAAAACAAGCGGAAAACCATCAACATATGTTGTTGGCAATGGCCAAAGACATCCGTGTTATCGTCGTCAAATTGGCCGATCGTTTGCACAACATCCGTACCCTGGGATCGCTTTCGGCCGAAAAACAAGTTCGTATCGCCAGGGAAACGTTGGAAATCTATGCTCCTTTGGCTCATAAACTCGGTATGTTCCAAATCAAAGCCGAATTGGAAGATACGGCTTTAAAATACGTTGAACCGGTTTGGTATCAAAAAATCACCAACCAACTGAAAACCGATACGAAAGTTCGTTTAAACAGCATTGATCATACCATTGCCGAGATCAAACAGTATCTGGCGCCTACGAATTTAAAGTTCGATATTAAAGGCCGCATCAAAAACACGTACAGCATCTATAAAAAGATGGTAACGCAAAATAAAAATTTTCAGGATATTTACGATATTGTGGCCATCCGGATCATCGTTCAGACCGTTGCCGAATGTTATCAAGTTCTTGGCATTATCCATGCCCATTACACACCGGTACCCAAACGGTTCAAAGATTACATCGCCGTACCGAAGCCCAATATGTATCAGTCGCTTCATACGACGGTAATCAGCAACGAAGAATTGATTTTCGAAGTCCAGATTCGAACCGAAGAAATGGATCGGGTTGCCGAAATCGGTATCGCGGCGCATTGGGCTTATAAAGAAAACGTGGAATATTCACGGGAAAAAGAACAGTTCGAAATCGCGCAAAAACTGAAATGGTACGCAGAATTGTTGCGGTTTTCCGAAGAAGAAACCAATGATGAGGCAACGGATTTTGTCGAAACGATCAAAGAAGATATTTTAAAGACCAATGTGTATGTCTATACACCGACTGGGGAGGTCATCGATCTTCCGCGGGGGGCAACGCCACTGGATTTTGCTTATAAAATTCATACCAATATCGGCAATAAAACCGTCGGAGCCATGGTCAACAATCGAATCGTTGCGTTGGACTACGAACTTCAAACCGGCGATATTATTTCCATCAAAACCAATAAAAATTCGTTCGGTCCTTCGGAAAACTGGTTGAAAATCGCCAAAACCAGCCATGCCCGCCATAAAATCAAGAGTTTTTTAAACAAACAAAACAAAGATATTTTGACCAATCAAGGTAAGCAGACATTAGAAGAAGAACTCAAAAACAATAAACTTTCATCGACTTTTTTAACCGATGATTTCATCAAACAGAATTTTTCCAAAAACAACATCAATAGTTTGGACGATCTATATTGTGAAATCGGCAAAGGAACGTTTTCTCCAAAAACCGTCGTCAATAAACTGTTGGGGGAAAAGCAAAATCATGCGGATGTTTTAGCCAAACAGATGGAGCGTTCGCAACGTATTTTGACAACCAATTCGGAAACGAGGGTCGTTGTGGAAGGACTTCGCAATCCGCAACTGAAATTGGGCAGTTGCTGTACGCCGATTCCGGGGGATCCGATTCAAGGATATGTCACCAAAGGATACGGTATCGTGGTGCATCATGCCAATTGCCGCAATGTTGTTCATTTTGAAAAAGAACGGTTGATTTCACTGCAGTGGGCGACCAATCCCAATCGAAAATATCCGGTTTCCATTAAAATCACCGCTGTTACCAACAATAATCTTTTAATGGAAATCATGAATGTCGTTTCGGTAAACGGATTATCCATTTTGGCCATTCATGCGACCAATAACACTAACTTGGAAACGATCATCAAACTGAAAGTTTTAACAACGGGAATTCAGGAACTGGAAAAACTGATCGTCAATTTGAATAAAATCAAATATGTTCATCATATAGAAAGAGATAATTTATGAGAGTTGTTGTTCAAAGAACCACCAAAGCAAAATGCTTGGTTGATAATCAAATCACCGGCCAAATTGAAAAAGGGTTCCTTCTTTTAGTTGGTTTCACCCAAGAAGATGGCGTTCAAGAGGTCGAGTTCATGGCACGAAAAATTTTGGGATTACGTATTTTTGAAGATGAAAACGGTAAACTCAACCGCAATCTTCAGGATGTGGGCGGTTCTGTTTTATGCATTTCGCAGTTTACGCTTTATGCCGACTGCAAAAAAGGGAATCGGCCTTCGTTTACAAAGGCTTTGGCCTATGAAGATGCGCGGGTTTTGTACGACTGTTTTTGCGAAACGCTTTTAAAAACAATTCCCGTCGAACGGGGGATTTTCGGCGCGGATATGAAAATCGATTTCATAAACGACGGACCGGTAACGATAGTACTGGATTCACAATGCTTATAAAGGAGAGATAAGGATGCGTTCTTTTGTATTTGAAAACAAAACCTATACGAATTTAAATGATTTGGGATTGGCTTTTAAACAATCTTATCAAGAAGCATTAAAAGCCATTTCAACCAAACCGTTTTTGAAGTTTCTCAAAAAACAAAAAAAACTGTATCCGGCGATGCGGGATATTTTATACAAAACCCGTTCTTTGGAAACGGTTTTAAGCATTTTGATTTATCATTTTACAACGGATCGTATTTTATACATTGATCACACGGAGTGTCGGGATATAACGATTTTACAGCAGATGGTTGAACGGCAAAATCCGAAAATGCTGTCATTTTTAAGTGAACAAGGTCTTTCCAATACGCTTCTTTTGGATTGGCCGAATGAAAAAGAAAAAGCCGATTTTAGAACATTTGAGGAATGCTGTCAAGATCCTTTTGCTGTAAAATACTGCTTGAATTTCCGTCATTACGATGAAATAACGGATTTAAAACCGTATTTTCAAGATTTAAAAAACGACGATCAGGCATTTAAAAAACTATGGGAATTGTTTTCGGACGAAGCGTTTCAGTTGCAGTTGGTTTCTTGTTATTCACTTGAAGAAGTATTGAAAATGCGTCAGGCTTCCTGCCCGGTTTTCAAAGGGCTTCAGATGGTGCAAGCCTATTTGGATGAGTCGTTTTTAAAAGAGGTTCTCCAAAACCATTTCGGTGTTTGGTTTTTAAACCATCTTTCGTTTTATTCGTTTAAAAAAGAAGGAAAGAAAATTCGCAAATCCGGCAAGCGTCTGAAAAAAGAAGGAAAGCACCTTCTTAAGAAGAAATCGGCCTTATCGGCGGTTGCTGCTTGGAGTGAGGCTTGTTACGATACATATTTAAAAGCCGTTATGTTGTTTAAAAAAGGAAGGATCAAAACCAAAAACGACGCGTATAGCCTCGTTGTTTCCTATTTGAATACGTTTGTATGTCCGCGCTTTTTAGAAGAAAGTAAGATCAAAGAAACAGTTTCTTTTTCCGAAGAACAAGTCCCTGTTTCCGTTAGACCTTCTTATGATTTACGTAAACTGGAAAAATCGATTGTCCAACATGGTCGGTTTGCGAAAATCTCCATTTTCGTTACGGTTTTACTGGCTGTTTATTTGGGACTTCAATTCATTGATTTAAAAGATTGGCTTTCCTTTGATTTTCATCTTTTGGTAGTCGATGAAGACGACCGGATGCTTGCGCTTTTATTCTTCGGTGTTGCACTTGGCTGTTGTTTGCTCCTTTCGCTTTTGATTTTGTGGTTGAAACGTTCGGCAGCCAAAAAATACAACCGTTTGTGCCAACTGAAGTATTTACGGAATAACGAAGCGATTTTAACAACCAAAGAAACGGATAAATTGAAAAAACTAACCGCCAAAGAAGAAAAATACAGTCGGAAAATCGATCGGTTTTATCGCTTTTACGGTTCTCTTCTGATGGTTTTTTTGAGTTTTTCTGTTTCGTATGTCGTTTTGAGTGTTCTTTATTCAGTCGGATTCTTGCAAGATGAGATCACGGAACTTTTTTCAACTTACCGTTATTTATTGTTGATTCCGTTTTTACTGCCGGCTTTATGCGGTCTTTTACGTCATAAAAAAACCGGATTTTCGGTTTTGCTGACAGTTTTGTTTTCCGCGTTATTGGCTGCCGGTTGCATTTATTTAGTGCCATATTTAGGCTAAAGGAGACGTTATGAAGTTGTATATGCAAAGCTTGGGGTGCGTGAAAAACCAAGTGGACAGTGAAATGATTTTAGGTGTGATGAAAGATGCGGTCACATTGGTTCAAACACCGCAGGAAGCGGATTTGATGGTGTTGAATACTTGCGCGTTTATCGAACCGGCCCGCAAAGAAGCCATTGATACCATTTTGGAATTGGCGGATTACAAAAAACTTCATCAAAGCAAATTGGTCGTATGTGGGTGTCTTCCGCAGCGTTACAAAGAACAACTGAACGAACTGCTACCGGAAGTCGATCGTTTTGTTAGCATTGACGAATACGATCATTTGGGAACCATTTTGAATGCAGTCTGTCAATCAAGCCATGTTTTTCAAGATCGTTTTTCACCGTTTCAAAGGATTTATTCGACGCCTTCGTATATGCGATATGTGAAGATTTCGGAAGGGTGTACCAATCGCTGTGCATTCTGTGCGATTCCGCTTATTCGCGGGAATTTGAAAAGCCGCACGATGGAATCCATCACGGAAGAAGTAAGACAGGCTGTTTCAGAAGGCGTCTACGAAATCAATTTGATTTCTCAAGATACGACCAAATACGGATATGATTTGTATCATCGTTTGGCGCTGGTGGATCTGCTTCGATCACTGGTGGCCATTCCCGGTGATTTTAAAATCCGCTTGCTTTATTTGTATCCGGAAATCGTAACCGATGAATTGATTGATTTCATCAAAGAAGAAAAGAAAATGATGCCTTATTTCGATATTCCGATTCAGCATAGTGAAGATAAATTGCTGAAAGCGATGTTGCGAAGGGGAAGCCATGCCGATTTGGTTGCGCTTTTTTCCAAAATCAAAGAAAAGATTCCCAATGCCGTCTTAAGAACGACGCTGATGGTCGGTTTTCCTTATGAAACCGAAGAAGATGTCGATCGGATGATTGCGTTTATCCAAGAAGTTCGGTTCGATCATTTGGGAGCCTTTACTTTTTCATTGGAAGAAAATACGAAGGCTTGTGAGTATCCCAATGAAATCAGCGAACAGACGAAACAAAAGCGGTATGAACGTCTCATGAAAGCACAAGAAGCCATTGCCTTATCTTTGCAACAAGAAAAAATCGGGCAGGTTTTGGAGGATGTCTTTATCATCGATTACGATGAAGAATCGTATTTGTATGTGGCTCGCTCGGATGCGTTTGCCCCGGATGATATTGATGGTTGCATCTATGTTGCCGCGTTAGAAGAACTGAGGATCGGTCAAAAGGTGCGCGTTCGCATTGTGGATGCCGATGCGTATACGTTGACTGGTGTTCAGGAAAAATAAAAGGTTTATTTTTGCTGAACAAAGGGAATACTTTTAAAGGATACATGAAAAATATGAAGTTGAATGTTGTACTTTATCATCCGGAAATTCCGCAAAATACGGGCAATATCATGCGTAGTTGCGTCGGATTTCATGCAAAACTGCATTTGATCCGTCCGCTTGGATTTTCTTTGGATGAAAAAAAATTAAAGAGAAGTTGTGTCGACTACTTTGACTATCTGGATTATGAAGTGTATGAGGATTATTCGGATTTTTGTGCTAAAAACAAAGGGAAATATTATTTCTTTACGCGCTACGGACATCAATCGCCGTCGGTGATTGATTTTAAAAAAGAAGCACAAGATCAGCCGATTTACTTGATTTTCGGAGCCGAATCCACCGGAATTGCCTACGATATTTTAAAAGAAAATTTAAACGATTGTTATCGCATTCCCACAACCGATAAAATTCGCAGTCTGAATTTATCCAATTGTGCGGCTATTGTTTTATTTTTGGCATCCGAACAACTGCACGATCCGGAAATCCTCGCGCACGAACCGGATACGTTAAAGGGAGAAAATTTTATTGATGATGTCACACTTGCCGAATTAAATGACATCCATTTAGAATGGAAAGGAGGAAAACAATAATGGCGATTGTACATGTAACAAAAGATAATTTCAAAGAGGTGGTTCAATCCGATAAAACCGTTTTATTGGATTTTTGGGCCAATTGGTGCGGACCTTGCAAAATGCTTGCGCCGGTATTGGAAGATTTGGATAAGGAAGAAGACCTCGTTATCGGAAAAGTCGATGTCGATGTCGAAGAAGAATTGGCCAGCCAATTTCAGATTTCTTCCATTCCGTCTTTATTTGTGATCAAAGACGGGAAAATCGTTCGGAAATCTTTAGGCTATCAGTCGTTGGATCAGCTGAAAGAATTGGTAAAATAAGATGCTAGATGCGGTGATTATCGGTGCCGGTCCTTCCGGGATTTCCTGTGCGATCTATTTGAAGCGATACGGCTATCGCGTTTTGGTTGTAGCCAAAGACGAAGGTGCGCTTGCCAAAGCGCATCAAATCGAAAATTATTATGGAATTCCTTCGATCAGTGGCAAGGAATTGTTTTGGCGCGGGGTCGAACAAGCCAAAAAACTGGGTATTGAGGTTCGGATGGAAGAGGTCGTGAATTTGGAAAAAGATACGGTTTTTACCGTTACGACAACCTCCACTCCAATCCGGGCCAAAACGGTGTTGATTGCAACCGGAACGTCCAGAAATTCTTTTGCACTCGGCAAAAAATTGGAAGGTAAAGGTGTTTCTTATTGCGCAACTTGCGACGGCTTTTTTTACAAAAAGAAAAAAGTAGCCTTGATCGGAAACGGTCCTTACATGCAACACGAACTGGCGGTTTTGGAAAACATCGTTTCGGATATTGCTGTTTTTACTGACGGAAAACCGCTGGAAGTATCGTTAGATGATTCCGTTATTGTCCATGAGGAAAAAATTCTTGCCTTGATCGGAGACGATCATTTGGAAGGAATCCAAACGGAAAAAGGAATCTATCCGGTAGACGGTTGTTTTGTGGCGCTCGGTTCGGCGAATGGATTTACGCTTGCCATGCATTTAGGACTTGCTTTTAGCGGAAATACGCTTTCGGTCAATGAGAAAAAAGAAACCAATATAAAAGGATTGTATGCTGCCGGAGATACGATCGGCGGTTTGCTGCAAGTCAGCAAAGCGGTTGCCGACGGAGCCGTAGCCGCTACCTCAATGGCGCAATATTTGAAAGAATTTAAAGAAGATACGTGCTAAAACGTATCTTTTTTTCATATAGTAATACAAAGGTGATGGTATGATGAATGATCCGACATTGTTTATTGATAGTGTCAGCGATAAAAATCAGGCAAATGAAAATCAAGAATATTTTGACAGCCGAACGGTCAAACGGAAAAAAGTAGCCAAACATCGGTTGGAAGATATTCAGGCGATGCTTTATTATCGAATTCATGTATTAGCGGAAATTTACACAAAAGAACATAAGTATGAAGGAATCGTCGAAGAAGTATCTAAAATCGGATTGAAACTGCGGATGGAAGATCAGGTACTTACCATTCCGATTGTTGAAATCGAGGATATCAATATTTTGAAATTATAAGATTCCCGGTCAAAACAGCAATTCTTTAAAAATTGCTGTTTTTTCTCGTTTTTTTAAAAAAACAATGTTTTCAGATATGTTCGACTAGAATTTGCTCTTATTTTGACATATTCATAAATGAGGTGTTTAAAATGGCAGAACTTTCTGTTGGCATTCTGATTCCTTTGTTCGGAACAACATTAGGCGCTCTATTGGTTTTTTTTATGAAGAAACGGATGGATTCAACCATTAAAAAAATATTGAAAGGATTTGCGGCAGGAGTGATGCTGGCCGCATCGATTTGGAGTTTGATTTTACCGTCGATTGATTTATCGGGCGATAATCCGTATACTTGTTTCATTCCGGCCACAGCAGGATTTATCGTGGGCATGGTCGGTTTGATGGGGTTGGATGTTTTTCTTTCCAAAAAGAAAAAAAATTTGAATTTGATGAATTTTGCCGTCATTGTTCATAATATTCCCGAAGGACTTTCCGTCGGTGTGGCTTTTGCGGCGGCTTTAAAAGGGGATACCATTGCCATGACGGCTGCCTTTGCGCTCAGTTTGGGGATTGGAATTCAAAATATTCCCGAAGGCAGCATCGTTTCGTTGAACATGTTGCCATATTGTTCTAAAAAACGTTCGTTTTGGATCGGCTTTTTATCCGGTGTGGTCGAGCCGATTGCCAGTGTTTTGGCCGTTTTGCTGATTTATTTGATTGAACCGATTCTGCCGTATTGTCTTTCGTTTGCAGCCGGTGCGATGATGTATGTCGTCGTGGATGAACTGATTCCCGATTCGAATGGTTTGGTTGGCACAAGCGGATTTTGTATCGGGTTTTGTATCATGATGATTTTAGATGTGATGCTCGGCTGAAAATAGTCTAAACGAGATGCTTTTTGCATAGAACATAAATAGGTGATGCTATGAAAAAACTGGGCTGCTTCTTTGTTTGTTTGCTATTTTGTTCTTTTTCGGTTTCAGCTGCTTTCATCAATCGAAGCAGTGCTTTTATCGTTATGGAAACAACAAGCAAACGGATTCTTCAGCAAAGCAATATCCATGAACAAATGCTTATTGCCTCGACCGCAAAAATTTTAACGGCCATCACAGTACTAGAACACTACGCTTTGGAAGAAGAAGTGACCATAACGAAAGAAGATGTATTAGAAGTCGGGTCGAAAGTTTATTTTCAGGAAGATGAAATCGTTACTCGAAAAGATTTACTTTATGCGTTGATGCTTCGCAGTGCCAATGACGCTGCTTCGGCCTTAAGCTGTCACAATGATCCGAAATTTATGCTTCAAATGAACGAAACGGCCAAAAAAATCGGAATGAGAAATTCTGTTTTTGCCAATGCTTCCGGTTTGGATGAACGGGAATACAATTTGTCGACGGCTTACGATATGGCTTTATTGAGCGCTTATGCAGCCAAAAATGCGGAATTTGTTCGGATTGCTTCCGCTCATACCTATACGTGTCAAACCAGTCGTACTACGTATCAGTTTGTCAATAAACATAGATTGGTTCAACAAGAAGAATCTTTTGTTTGGGGGAAAACTGGATTTACTAAAAAATCAGGTCGAATATTGGTTTCCAATTACCAGGAAGACAATAAAAATTTGATTGTTGTTACAATCCAAGACGGCAATGACTGGAATCATCACAAACAATTGGTCCAACAAGTCGGGAAATATGATTTTGTAACGGTATTGAAAAAAGGAATTTACGATACGAAAATGGATGTTTCGTATTATCTTTATATTGAAGAAGATTTGATTTTGCCGATTTTGAAAAACGAAAACGAAAACGTCTTACTGCAGTTTAAGTTGTTGGATCAAACGGCTTTTTTAACGGTTTCATTGAACGGACAATTCATTTTTTCCGTTCCGGTTACGGTTTATACGAAAACCGATTTCGACATTGATTTGGTCATCGATTTTTTCAAGTAAAACATTCCTTGGCATTCTTGAAGAAAAAGCGGCTTTATGATACAATAAGAAAAACAAAGAAGTAAAGCAGGGGATAAGATGAGAAGAAGAGATGCCCGCATTTTGGCAATGCAAGTATTATATGCCTACGATTTCAATCAAATAACGATAGAAGAGGCCCTTCAAACAGTTATGGTTGAAGATGATCCAGTGGCCAAAGAAATGGTTTTTCATTGTTATCGGCATTTGACGCAAGTCGATGAATTGATCGAAGGATCTTTGGAAAATTATCACATGAATCGTCTCAATTTAGTGGATAAAGCGATTCTGCGTTTGGCGGTATCGGAGATGCTGACGGATCAACCCAGAAACATTATCATCAACGAAGCATTGGAAATTACCAAGCAGTTTTCCGATCAAGGTGATCATAAGGCAACGGCCTTCAACAATCGGTTATTGGATAAAATCAATAAAAAATTAAAGCAGGTAAATTGAAATGGAAGAACGTTATTTAACCGTTTCGGCGCTGACAAAATATATCAAATACAAATTTGACCACGACCACCATTTGGAAGAGGTATTGTTAGAAGGAGAAATTTCCAATTTCAAGCACCATTCCCGTGGTCATTTTTATTTTACACTCAAAGATGAGTTCGCTTCGATTTCCGTAACCATGTTTTCTTCTTTTGCCAAAACAGTAAAATTTATGCCGGCAGACGGGATGAAAGTGTTTGTAAAAGGGAATGTAACCGTTTATGAACCGTCCGGCACCTACCAAATCAACATTAAAGAAATGAAATCCGACGGAATCGGCGATCTGTTCTTGGCCTTTCAAAAATTAAAGGAGCAGTTGGCGAAGGAAGGATTGTTTGACCCATCGCATAAAAAGGCGCTTCCTCGTTTTCCTAATTGCATCGGGGTAATCACATCCCCGACCGGTGCGGCGATTCGGGATATCATAAGAACGGTTGAGAGACGCTATCCTCTTACGAAAGTGTTGTTGTATCCGGCGATTGTTCAAGGAGAATCGGCTAAAGAAGATCTTGTTCGTCAAATCAAACTGGCCAATGACCAACATCTTTGCGATTGTTTGATCGTCGGAAGAGGCGGCGGTTCATTGGAAGATTTATGGGCTTTCAATGAGCGGATCGTGGCGGAGGCGATCTATTCTAGTAAGATACCGATCATTTCGGCTGTCGGTCATGAAATCGATGTTACCATTGCCGACTTTGTGGCCGATATTCGGGCGGCAACTCCAACGGCCGCCGCGGAAATTGCAACACCGTCTTTGGATATGTTAAAAGAAAATATTCGGTATTATCAGAATTATATGACCAAACATGTTCGCTCTTATTTTGAACAGATTCATCTGCGGCTGGCCAATATGGATCGACGTTTGGAGGCTTTGAATCCGGAAGAAAAGGTCAAACATCAAAAAATTTATTTAGAAGAAGTCGGCAAACGCTTGAACTTATTGATTCAGCGGTTGTTATTGACAAAGAAAAACGAATTTGATCTGTTGACTAGGACCCTTCAGAATTTAAATCCGTTGGCATTGATGGACAAAGGTTATTCGATCAGCCGCATTGACGATAAAATCATCCGAAATATCAACGAAGTTACACTTGGAAAAGAAATGATCACCCAACTTCAAAACGGGTATATCAAAAGTACGATTACAGAGGTGAAAAACAATGGAAAACAATAAATCGTTTGAACAGTATCTGGCGGAATTGGAACAGATTGTCCGCTTGTTGGAAGATAAAAACAGTTCTTTGGAAGATGCGGTCGAAAATTATACCAAAGGGCTTGAACTATCCAAAAAATGTTATGACATCTTGAATACCAGCGAACAATTGGTTGTCCAGAAAATGACCGAAAACGGCTTGGTTGATTTTCAAAGGGAAAACGGATGAGACTGGATCAATACCTGATCGACCGCCAATTTTTTAAGACGCGGACAAAAGCTCAAGAAGCCATTAAAGCCGGTGCGGTTCAAGTTAACGGAAAAATCGTGTTGAAAGCAAATACGGCGATCGAAGACGGAGCGCTGATTGAGATTATCAAAGAAGTTCATCCGTACGTTTCAAGGGGTGGACTTAAGTTAGAGGCCGCCATTCAAGCCTTTAATCTTTCTTTTTCCGATCGGATCGTGCTAGATATCGGCGCATCAACCGGCGGTTTTACGGACTGTGCTTTAAAACACGGTGCCAAACGGGTTTATGCCTGCGATGTGGGCAGCAATCAATTGGACGATTGCCTGCGAAACAACGAAGCGGTCGTGGTGATGGAACAAACCAATATTTTGGATGTAGAATCGCTTCCCGATGCCATTGATTATATCGTTATGGATGTATCGTTTGTCAGCATTGAAAAGATTTTACCGGCAATTAAGCGCTTTTTAAATGATGCGAATGCATGGATATGCTTGATCAAACCGCAATTTGAAGTCGGGAAAATGTATTTGAAAAACGGGATTGTCAAAAATCAAAAACTGCGGGAAAAAGTGCTTCAAAACGTTGAACAAATGCTGAAAAACAATGGAATGCGGTTGGTAAAATGCATTCCTTCGCCGATTTTGGGTGGCAGTGGCAATCAAGAATTTTTGGCTTATATTCAAAAAGATGTCAAATGTTGATGAAAGGAAGTAGATGATCGGTGCTGTTACAACTGAAAATCAAAAATTTTGCGATTATTGATGATTTGGAAGTGAATTTTAAAGAAGGAATGACGGTTTTAACCGGAGAAACCGGTGCGGGAAAATCATTGATTATCGACAGTATTTCGCTTCTTTTGGGGCAGCGGGCCGATAGCGATATGATTCGTTACGGAGCAAAAGAGGCTCGGATTGAAGGTGTTTTTCAAACGGACAAGCCTTCTGTTTTCGCTTTGTTGGAACGATTCGGCATCAAGGGCGATTCGATTACGATTAAAAGAATTCTTTCTGTTGGCGGCAAAAATGTCATTCAAGTCAACCAAACCAATATTTCGCTGATGCAATTGCGGCAGATTGCCGTTTTACTGGCGGATATTCATACGCAAAACGATACGTATCGTTTATTTAATCCGGAATCTTATTTTGAATTGATCACACCCAAAGAAGATGGCAACTACGATGCGCTTTTTGCGACTTATTCTCTTTCTTATCTTAAATATCTAGAAGAGTTGAAACAGTACCAAAAAATTTTAAAAGGGCAGAAAGAAAGCATGGAGCATTTGGATCGTTTACGGTTTGAAATGCAGGAATTAAGCAGTCTGCATCTTTATGAAGGAATCGATGAAGAACTGGAAAAAACGGTGTTGAAATTGCAGAATTACGATAAAATCTTTTCTTCTTTATCCGGTGCGTATCAATGTCTGGAAAATGAATATTTTTCTTTGGAACAACTTTACCGAGCTTCTTCCGAGTTGGAAAAAATCAAATCGTTGGATCAAAGTTTTCAAGACGATCAGGAAAAATTATTGGATTCCTATTATCTTTTGGATGAAATCAAACAACACCTCTTTAAAGAACTTCGGATGATGGATTACAGCGAAGCGGAATTAAATCAGGCAACCGAACGGTTATTGGAAATCGAAAAGGCGAAAACCAAATACGGGAAATGCGTCCGCGAATTAATCGCTTATTTAGAAGAAATCAAGTTGGAAATTGCGTTAAACGAGAATTACGATGCTGTTTTAGATACGCAAAAGAAAACCGTTATCCAATTATACGAACAGGTGAAAAAAAACGCCCTGTTGCTTTCGGACTATCGAAAAAAACATTGTTTGAAGATCGAAGCGGGAATTTTAAAAGAGTGTCGGGCGTTGGATTTGGAACAAACTGCCTTTTCCATTCATTTTTCTTCGACATTGAAAGAAGATCCGTTCGATTCCGAGCAGTTTGATGGAAACGGCATCGATCGCGTGGATTTTTTGATCAGTTTCAATGACGGCGAACCCAAACATTCGTTGCATAAAGTCGCATCCGGCGGAGAAATGTCCAGAGTGATGCTGGCTTTTAAAAGTTATTTTGCGGCGGAGAATCGGTATGCTGTGATGGTGTTTGATGAAATCGATACCGGTGTATCGGGGGCGACCGCAAAGAAAATCGCTTTGAAATTGTTGCAGATTTCCAAAGGATCGCAAGTTCTTTGTATCACGCATTTGCCGCAGGTTGCCGCTATAGGAGATTGGCATATTCGCATTTATAAAAGACGAAACGACGGCCGCACAACAACGCATATAGAAGAACTGGATTTTGAGGCTCGAATGGAAGAAGTGGCTTTGATGTTATCGGGAGATAAGATGTCAGTTTATAGATCGGAAGA
>UQFG01000021.1 GCA_900540175.1 uncultured Mollicutes bacterium
TCCGATCTACCATTTTTTTGCGGCTATGGCGGAACTGGTAGACGCGTACGTTTGAGGTGCGTATAGGATTGCCTGTGTGAGTTCGATTCTCATTGGCCGCACCACTAGAAATGAACTTACCCCCAATTATTGGACAAATATGTTACAATAAGTGAGGGTATTTTTTTATGAAAATAACAAAAAAGGAAAGAAACTATAAGAATTGTCTAAAGAGTGTTTTGTGCAGTTAGGGTTTAAGCGATATAGAAGAGTCCATTTCGTAATTGAGATCTAAAGTCATTTTGCTGATAATCATTTCATAGACTTACACATGAAAAATATATTTTGGAACGATAGATATTATTGGAATAAAAATACCAAACTAAAAAGAATATACGGATAAATTTAAAAAATTAAAGGTATACCGAAATGGATGGAAAAAGTAAGAGAACAATATTTAAAGATAAAGAACTTGCATTTAACTCAAAACGACTACAACCATCTATCATTATATGCATAATGTGCTATATTCAAGCTGTTAATGTTGTCTATTATCAAATGAGAAATAAAAAGAGAAAACAAAAATGTTAGAAATATATGAGGACTTTAAATTGCTTTCTAATTAGTCTGAGGTTATTGAGGATTGTGTTTATCGTAGTGCCTATGATCATGTTAAAGAATAGGGAATATTCCTATTTGACTCTAGTAAAAATTAATCTGCTAAAGGCTTTTTTCTCGTTAAATGATTGAAAAACAGTAAAAAAAGTATATAATAAAATTGTCGAAATCTAAAATTTGTCAAGTTTAAATATTTATAATAAATCAAAATAAATATAAAGCAATTGTAACATTGGTAGAAGTAAAACTTATAAATTGATAGTGAGTTAAAAAAATCATTTCATATTATAAAAAATTAGAATCGTAGTGAAGAAATTAATAATGAAAAATGCAACAGTTTGGTAAAAAATCATTAAACTTTTAGGTGGATTATTCAGTATTTTTTTAACAAAATGGATGAATTGATGTTTGCCTAAAAACTAAGGAGGAAGAATATGAATAAATTATCTTGTCCAAATTGTCAAGAAGAATTAGAATTTATAGGTAAAAAGTATTGTTGCCCATGTTGTGAGAGAGAATGGAACGAGATAATTTTAAAGAATAGAGAATTCTATGATCCTAGTTTTATAGGTGATCTAAACACAATTCTTGCACAAGAATACAAAGTTATTGAAGATTTACTTCATTCTAAACAAATCTATGGCATTGTTTTTCAAGTGAAGGATCTTTATGAACTGATTATTCGTATCCCTGTTCTTATTGTAGCATCATTTCTTATTAAAGAAGAACAAGAACTTAAAGCAAAAGAATTTATTTTTTATCTTATGTCAAAGCCTCTTTCTCTAGGTGATTGGCGATCATTATTAAATTCTGCAAAAGATGTTGTTGAAAAATATGATAGCATTCCGGTTGAAATTAAACATCTAATCGCGTGTGTTCGCAAATTGGTTAATTCCGATAGAAATGGAGATATTGTATATTGGCGTAATACTACAATTGCTCATGGTGCCGCTAAGCAACTTAGTGATAGCGAACTTTATGATGATGTAGCCTCTAAATTGGCTGAACTAACTAAATTTTTTTCTCAAAATAGAGCATTGTTTCAGGCTATAAAATTTGTCGATGGTAAAGAAGTGGAGTTAGAAGGCGCTTTACATAAAACTTCATGGACTGGTAGACTATTTCTTGTGATTAATTCAAACAAATATTCTCTCTATCCTTTTTTTGATTTGAGAAGTGAAGGAATTTATCTTTTCGATAGATATGTAAAAAAACTTCAAAAAACAGATATAGTTGAGTACATTCAAAGTTTAAAAAAATCAGTAAATATCACTGAACTAAATAATATTTTCATTGAAAATACTATTTCTTCGTCTGAATTTTCTACAGATTTAGCTTTCTATACAATTGAAGAAAGAAACTTGTGTGAGGAGTTTTTGTCGTCAGGAGAGTTTCTTACACCTCATTATTTGGTAAATTGGCTCGAAACTAAATTAAAATATCCTAAAAATGTTTTTTTGCTAAAAATGGGTAAAGGCATGGGGAAAAGTTTTTTTGTAAGGGGATTAGATCCATTTTCAATCGATAAAATTTATATTGATGATGTTTCTGTTAAAGCATTTTATATTAACTCGACATATAATTCTCGTGTTGACGATTTTTCAATTTTTGTTGAAGATCAAATGCGAAAAATCACAAAAGATACAACAATTGCTAACAATACATTTCGGTTGGATATAAACAGTGATGAGCCAAGTAAGTCATTTGCCACCTTCCTAAATCAATATAAAACAAAATACTATTCAAATAAGAAACTTTTATTTATTTTCGACGGAATAGATGAACTTAATCAGCAACCGGACCGGAATATTCTTGATTTTATTCCTAATATAGATGACATAGTAGATGGTATTTATGTTTTAGTTACTTGTCGTGAATGTAATACAGAAAAACTATCGCATTCCTGCAAACAATTCTTACATTCTTTTTCTGGTGATACTACGTCTTTTACTGAAAATGATGAAGAGTATTTGAAATTTGTAAAAGAATTTTATGATTTATTTATTATCAAAAAAAGTAGATTATTTTGCAAACGAAACGGTATATCATTTGACGCAGATTTTGAAAAAACTGACAGTAAATTTGCGGCCATCATTGATAAGTCCATTATGAATATGACTTTGATTAAAGAATTAATCAGCATATCTCTTAAAGATTATCTAGAAAGAGGTATATTGACAGTTTCAATTAACGATTTGAATTTTGACGAAAGTCTATATGAAAGATATTTTGAGTCAATCAAATCCTATTATGGATCAAAATACTATGATAAGTTCATAAATGTTTTATGCTGTTTGTCAATTGTTGATAGACCGGTAACACTTGATGAGCTTGCAGTGCTTTCGGGAAATAATAACCTTAATTTTGCATTTCTCGGCTTTATTAATTCAATGAGACTTTTTTTGGGAACTGAAAGAGGTGAACACGGAACATATTTTACTCTTGATCATGTTGAAAGAAAGAATACTGTTGCTAGAATTTTTAAAAATAAACTAGATGAAACTATTGATTATATAAGTGATAAAATCATAGAAGTATCGTCAGAAAAATTTGATTTTTGCAATTCAGAAGATACGGTCTATTATTTATGCTTAAACTCAATTTTGTCTCAAGAAAAAATATCTCAAGAAAAGATTATTTTATTAGCAAATGCTTTTTTAAAAATACCTGCAATATTATCTTGGTCACAAAACTATTTTGCCAACAAAAAAGAACTTGAAATACTTAAACACCTTGATGATTTTTCTAAATTTAAAATAAATTTATCAAGAGAGCAAATGCTACGAGTTGCTTTTCTTTATGCAAATGCCGGACTAGATGAATTAATGTTTAATAATTATCAGCAAAGTGAATATTATTTTAAAAAATCACTTTCATATTATAATCAAAATTTGGACTTATCAAACATGATAGAGGTTTACGAATATGTTGAAGTATTAGGAAAATATGCTACTTTATTGTGGAATCAAAATAGAAATGATGAAGCACTCGCCATTTATGATAAAATTATGGAACATACTTTGGCGATACACAAATTCGATTCGAATATAATCTCAAAAATCAGCGTTTTATCCGAGTATGTTTGTTACTGTAATATTGCGAATTCTGCCGGTAAATATGAGCGTCAAAAACAAATTCTTGATTATGTGACTAAAGAGATAAAAAAATGTGAAATATCGGACATAAAGAAAAGGACTGAGCCTTTTTTACAATTATGTTGGTTTTATTACTATAGAGATATGGATTGTTTTTCTAATGCAGTAGAAGCCATTAAATCTGCAATAGATCTTTATTCTGTAGGTGTAAGAGAAGATGTAGGTGTATACTTACCCGATCTTGTGAAATGCTATAATTTTTTATTTCAATATTGGTATGAGAAAAAATTTCTAGAATTTTCAATTGTTGAAGAATATATAAAAAAGGGAATTGTAGACTTACAATTTATGTACAATGAGAAGGGATATAATGATGAAGAAACTTATTTAAAATTTAATTTTTTATGTTCTTTAATATATCTTCGTAATAATGATTTACAAAACTATATAAAATATAAAAAAATTGCTTTCTCGTTTTTCAATTCATTAAATGATGAAAAGAGAGACAATGCGAAATTAACAGACATGATTAAATATTTTACTATGGAGGAAACAAAGTTACATGGATAATATCAAACAGTTTAAGGAAGCTAAATACGGTTTAATGATTCATTTCGGACTTTATTCATTACTAGGGGGATACTATAATAATAATAGAGGTCCAAACTATGCTGAATGGATTCAGTGCCATCAGCAAATTTCTGTTAAAGAAATGCGAAAACTTGCAAAGATATTTAATCCTATTTATTTTGATGCAGATGAAATTTGCCTCTTTGCAAAAAATTGTGGAATGAAATATATTGTCGTAACTACAAAACATCATGAAGGGTTCGCATTATTCAAGTCTAAAGTTGATAACTTTAATGTTTGCGATGCAACGCCTTTTAAGCGAGATATTATTAAGGAACTTGCTGATGCTTGCAAAAAATATGGATTAAAATTAGGATTTTATTACTCACAATGTATTGATTGGAATGAAATTGATGGTGGTGGATATACTGTAGATCCATATGGCTCTGCTGGTGTTTCATGGGATAATTCTTGGGATTTTCCTGATAAATGCAAAAAAGATTTTTCTCGTGTGTTCCACTCTAAAATATTACCTCAAATAAAAGAAATTATGACAAATTACGGAGAAATATTCTTAGCGTGGTTTGACATGCCACTTGATTCTACTCCAGAACAGAGTAAAATCATATACGATACAGTCAAATCATTGCAACCAAATTGTTTGATTAATTCTCGACTCGGTAATGGTGTGTTTGATTATGTCACACTTGGAGATAATGAAATTCCTAACGAAATACCTTCAAATTTTTCGACTGATTACAATGACATTTGGGGATTTAAAAAGAGTCCTTATGGTCTTTATGAGTCTGCTTGTAGTCTTAATTGTTCTTGGGGTTATTCAGCAATCGCCGAAAAATGGCGTACTCCTGAAAATGTTGCTAACACCCGCTTAAAACTTGAGAAATTAGGCGTAAATTTCTTGATTAATATCGGCCCGGATTGGCTAGGTAGAATACCTATACAAGCAAGAGAGATCTTGGAAAAAGCGTCGAAAATTTATGAGGAGTTAAAAAGTGATAGTCATCAATGATAATAGAATGATTTTCCCATTTTTGACAAGACAACATGATATTAATTTTTTAAGTACGATTAGTCGCACAAACAAAAAGGGAAACAATGTGAATACATGGATTCGATATAGAATCACTCCGCAGGAAATTCGAAAAGAACTTCGTGAAATGAATAATATTAAGAGCAATAATTGCATTTTTTCTTCTTATAGACTAGATAAAAACTACTATAGTCTTTATGGAATTGACTATACAAAGCTAGAGTTGCTCCCACATAATCAATTAGATCCAATAGAATTTGAAATTGATGATATCTGCATCCACATGTTTGAAACTGGTATATCTTTTTTAGAATTAAGATATTCTATCAAGAATGATAAAGAAAGTTCATTATTAAATTTGAATTATTACCTCTTAGAACTTAAGGCGGATATTGAACTGAACTTTATTCGCTTTGTTTGGAATGAAGAACTTAAGAAAAAAGAAAAAACTTGTTCTGTTATGAAGGTAGTAGATTATATAAAGGCAATACTTTGTGATTTTGAACATGCTTATGATTTAGATTTGAATTTAGAAATAAAATCTTATTCAACAAAACCGACACTATTCTCTTATATTTTTTTAGATAATCCAGAAGAGAAAATGAAACAAAATCTCGGCATGAATATGAAAGCGTCATATAAAATTAATAATGATTCTATTTTAAAAACAATGTGTTTTGATAATTCCACTTGGTATTACTCCCTTAATTCTGCTGTCAACATTTCAACACTTGTAAATGATGAAATCACAACAAATTTCTTTAAAACGACCTTTGTGGATAAAATTTCAAATTTGTATTTCTTTTTATTTTTACAATCAATTCATCAAAGATGTTTCTTACAACTTTGCCACTATAAAACACGATCATATAATTTTGATTTAAAAACTTTTGATGAAAATAAAAAATTAACTGACCAATTGGCCGGCTATTCTGCAAGTTTTAATAAATGTTGGTTAAAATATTTTTTTGATAGACCGGCTTCTATCGATCATGTCAATTTATTTTTTGTAACGTTGCAAAATGCATTTGATATTACAAAACAGTTAGCAATTGTAAGTGCAGATTTAGAAATTTTAACGGATTATGCAAATAAATCCTACAAGTTATATAGTGAGTATTCTCTTTTGGCATCAGATAAGAAAAAATATCGATTTGACTTAATTACTTTTCTTGTTGCTTCAATTATATCGTTTGTATCTGTATATGATACTTTTATTAAAATGATTAAAAACTTTGGCATTGAACTTACAATTACTTGGCATATTATATTAGCAGTTAGTTTTATGATTGTTTGTTTTATTGTTCCGACAGTCATTAATTTTAGATTTCACATCAAAAAAATAAAAAAAACATCAAAAGAAATGAAATACTTAGAACAACAAATTTGCAATTCTAGAAAAATGGATTTATTTTAACATTGATCTAATATTATAAAAGCCATCCTATTTATTGTTTTCTTGCTAAAATATAAAATTATTGAAGAAAATTTAAAATGTATGTTAATGATCAATGAATTTAATAATTGCACACCAAGATAAAAGTTTCAATCGTTATAATGATAATTGATAAATTGACCATCGATATGAAATAAAGAAAGAATTAATATCCAAAATCTACGATGAAAAGTTATGAATGGCGGAATTTTAGGACGGATGGAAAATTCGGATTACATCAAAATATTTACCGATTTTCGTCTGTAACACGAATAAAAAAATTATAAGAGGTGAACAATGGATCATTATTTAAAATCTACGAATGAAATTATCGAGTTGTACGATGTCGATATCAGTGAAGGACTTACTTCCGTTGAAGCAAGTGCCCGTTTGGAAAAATACGGAAAAAATGCTTTTGAAAAGCAAAAAAAGCGCAGTTTGATCAGTCAGATACTCGGTCAGTTGAAAGACGTGTCTACTATTATTTTGATCATAGCGGGTATTTTAAGTCTTGTTATGTCCATTTTGGAATGGGATGGTGTTCATAGTTTGATCGAACCGCTTGTCATATTCGTGATTATCGTCATGAACGTCATTCTTGCGGTTACTCAGGAACGATCGGCGGAAAATGCATTGGATGCGCTTGGCAGTCTTTCCTCGCCCATCTGCCGTGTTTTGCGTGACGGGCAGCTTCGGGAACTGAACCCAGAAGAATTGGTTCCAGGTGACATCATTATGCTGCGTACCGGTGATCTTGTACCGGCGGATGCCAGACTGCTTAAAAGCGAAAGTTTAGCGGTGGATGAATCGTCGCTTACGGGTGAAAGTGTTCCTTCGGAAAAAGATGCGCTGGCTGTGTTCACTTCCGAAACACCGCTTGGAGATCGAACGAATTGTGTGTTTTCCGGTTGTCTTGTCACGGCTGGAAATGCCTCGGCTGTAGTCACAAGCACGGGAATGGAAACGGAAATCGGTAAAATAGCCCGATTCCTTACCGAAACAAAACAGCGTAAAACGACTTTGCAGGTGCGCCTAGATAAAGTCGGCAAGGTCATAAGCAGTATGGCTATCATTTCCGCAATCATTATGTTTGTGGTCGGATTCTTTATATACGAGCATGAATTGATGGATATGATTATGGTGGCTGTCACACTGGCTGTGGCGGCGGTGCCCGAAACACTGGCGCTGATTGTTACGCTCATCCTTGCGCAAGGTGCGAAAAAGATGGCTGCTAAAAATGCGCTTGTACGACAGATGCAGGCAGTGGAGACGTTGGGATCGACTTCGATCATTTGTTCCGATAAGACAGGGACGCTGACGATGAATAAAATGACGGTTAAAAGATTATGGGTTTACGGCGGACCGATTGTGGATGAGAAGGCGATGTTCACAGAAGAACAAACGAACTTTTTAAAACAACTTTGCTTGGCTTGTACGGCTACCGTGGGAACGGACGATGACGGATCTTTAAAGATATTCGGAGATCCTACAGAAAGTGCGATTGTACACCTTGCGCTGGATAAGGGAATCAACTACACTACTTTGCAGGCAACACACAAAAAGGTAGCGGAAATCCCTTTTTCCTCCTCACGCAAGATGATGACGGCTGTTTATCAAACCGAAGCAGGAAATTATTTGGTGTTGACGAAAGGTGCGTTTGACCGGTTGCCTTTCGAACGGAACGATTTATATTATATGAAGTCACTTACGGATACGCACGATGCGTTTGCATCGGATGCACTCCGCGTCATTTCGTTGGCGTATAAAGTTATACCCATTTTACCGGAGGATATAACAGAAGTGGAAAGCAACCAGACCTTTGCGGGATTTGTTGGGATCATCGATCCGCCCAGACCCGAAGCGGCCGCGGCAATCGCCAAGGCGAAAGCAGCTGGTATTCGTACCATTATGATAACGGGAGATCATGCGGCTACAGCGGCAGCAATTGCTAAAGATTTGGGTATCATCGTTGCCAACGAAGGAGTTATCACCGGACAGCAACTATCCAAACTGACCGATGAGGAACTGAGCGACAGTATTGAATTTTATTCCGTTTACGCGCGTGTTTCGCCGGAGGACAAGATAAGAATCGTGAAGACATGGCAAGCGCGCGGAGAAGTTGTTGCCATGACGGGAGACGGCGTCAACGATGCCCCGGCACTCAAGGCAGCGGACGTCGGAGTGGCCATGGGCATCAACGGTACGGAAGTGTCCAAAGGTGCGGCCAAAATGATTCTCACAGATGACAAGTTTTCTACGATCATCGAAGCGGTCGGGGAAGGCAGAAATATATTTTCCAACATTCGCAAACTAGTTTATTTTTTGTTGGTATGCAACATTTCGGAAATCATCGTTATGCTGTTTGCGCAATTTATAAACTGGGAACTTCCTTTGACACCGATTATGTTACTTGTTATAAATGTGTTGGGGGATGGTATCCCCGGTCTTGCTTTGGCTAAAGAACAGTCCGATCCGCGGATTATGAAACGAAAACCCATTCTCCGAAATGAAAGTTTCTTCGGTGGCGGACTGATGGAAGTAATCATTCAACAGATTTTCGCCTTTGCCGCCGTTACGTTGATTGGTTATTATATTGGGATGAATGTAAGTTTCGGCAATAGCGAAAGTTCCCTGGAGGCAGCTAGAACCATGGCTTTCCTTATCACGGGATGGACATCTATTTTGCATGTGCTTACCGTACGTTCTCGCAGTATGCTGTATCAGTATAAAATTAAAGACAATCCGCAACTTTACATCAGTTGCGGTGTGATGTTGGCCGTATTTGCTTGTATCGCCGCCATTTTGCCGCTTGCTACCGCACTTGGCATGACTGCTCTTAGTTGGCAACAGTGGCTCATAACCATCGGTTTGGCACTTATCCCGACCGTAGTAGCGGAATACGGTAAGTTGTGGGATGCCGTTAAGTCCCGCAATGCCGAACGTACGATGGTAAAAAGATAAAAAATTAAACAGTAGAAGCATTCGTTATGAAGGCGTACTTTATGTATTGGGAAAAATAAGGAAAAAGTCCGAGCATAAAGCAGTTTATGAAACATAAAAAAATGGGTATTGATTGTGAAAACGTTCGTAATCAATACCTTTTTTGTTGCATCAATGATTCGATTTATCAGTTGGTATTTTGTGTTTTCGCGAATGAGGTTCTTAACTGTAAATCAACGATTCATCAAGAATTTTGCTATTAATTTGAAAAAAATTTAAGAAATGAAATCCGAAATTGAAGAAAAAATAAAAAAATTAAATCTTGACAAAATAAGGCGGGGGGGGGGTATTATTATACTATAGAAATAGCGCAAATGACAAAATTTAATTTTAACGGGGGAAATAGAAAATGGCTGGGAGATATTATAAAGCAAGCATTTTGGCGGATATCGGTAAAAATATTGTAAAATACGGATGGCCCATATTGATTGAATTGGTAGTTCTTGGTTTCGCATTATGTTTTTATTTTTTTAAATGGGTTGAAATCCTCAACTATACGCAAGGGGCATTTTGGAATTTTTTGGGCGGTATTTTTGATTGGACTTCATCGTCTTGGTTGGGCCTTACTTTGTTTGAATTTTTCAACTCATGGCTCGGTGGGTTAAATAATGCGATTTTAAGTATTTTGCTTTTCATTCCTATTTGGATCCTTTCCTTATTGGGGTTTTTGATCGGTTCGATTATTCATATCGCTTTTTGGATTGTCATTTTGATTTTTGTGTTGGTCTTAATTGTTTTGTATTATTTGATCTGTTTTGTTTTACTGATGTCCATTTATTTTGTTCTTCCGGCTGCCAGTGTAATCTTTGCGCTCATAGTCGGAATAAAACGACATTCCGACAGCGAATATGATTCTTATCCGATCATCAGTCATCTTACTTTTGCGCTTTTAAGTATCCTATTGCCGATTGGCTTGTGCGTATCTTATTACATTGTTATTTTTGCAGTATAGAGGAGATAAAAGAACATGAAAAATGATGAATATTTATACAATATCGGTTTTGCAAGAGATAACTGCAACAGAATCATTCAAGAAACGGAAGTAAAAGCCAAAAAATACAAATCGTTATTGAAAGAATTGGATAATGCGTGTTTAAGAATAGAAAGAAGTTTGAAACATGCCAATATCAGTTCGGCGGTCAATTCACTTTGTGATGGCCTTTTGAATCAATCGTATCGAATGATGGAAAGGTATGAAGAGAAAATTGGCTATTACGAAGATTCCTATGTCATTGATGAAGCAAAAAAGGGAGCCAAAGAAATCTTAAAAATAGTTAATGAGATCAAAGATTTGATCGAAAATCCGAATGCATCGACGGCTACCGTCCATTATAACAGCCAAAAATATGCCACATTGGAAAGTATTGAATCTATCATAAAAGATATGGCCAATTTAGCAATTATGGAAAAAAGTGCTTCTCCTGGCAGCACATATATTCCGGGATTATTGCATGTAACCGCAAAAATTTCTCATGATTCCGATTTCAGACAACTGGATATATTTTCAAAAAAAATGACGAAAATCCTGATTCCTTCAAGTATTAATATTTATGTGACTGTAGCAAGAACGTCTTTCGGATCACTTGAAAACTGGCTCGGAAGAAAATTTGTCCAACGCGATTATACTGCTCAAATCAGAGAAGCCGAAAGAAAGTATGAAGCGGCCGAAGAATATCTAGATAAGATTGAGCGCTTGCATACGTTAGCTTTTAATATCAGTACTACTTCAAAGGAAACAAAAGATCTGGAGTGGAAGAGAACCTGGGCTTGGAGTGAAAGAGACAAAGCAAAAGGGAACGTGGATTATTGGCGGAATAAAAACGCTTATGATCGGAAAAAATTTTATGATCAATTATCCAAAGATGCCAAACACTGTTTTCAAGCTATTTTAGATGCGATTGTCCCTATTGTCATCAAGAATAATCCGATTTTGGCTTATGAATGCATCGAAAACTTTGAAAATAAAGATACAAGCAAACCGCATGTGATCGCAAGCTTGGGTAATTTGGAACTTGAAATGGTGTAGTAAAGAAAAAGATTCCAATAGGAGGAAAAACGATGAACTGTTCGGAAGAAGATATTAAAAAATTGGCTCAAATAGCGTATCAGGCTAGAGAAGTTGCCAGAAGAAAAGAGTTCGGGGCCTTTGATATTATGTATGGAATAGGAGATATACTTGGAAATTACTGTTATTCGGCAAAAGTTCAATTACAAAAAAGTGCCCGACAATTGAAACAAGATTTTTTAAAAACGAGAAAGGATTCGATTTACGAAGATTTAATTTTTGAACTGGAAACATGTGCCGGTCTAACATTTAAAGAGATGGTCGCATATTTAAGAAGAAGAGCCGGAATGGAATAAAAGACTTTAATAATTCAAGAGGGATTTCATTCAATCAAATAAAAGGATAGAAAGTTTAAAAAATGCTTGGTCGGTGTTCCGATTCAAAGCATTTTTTACTTTTGACAATCAGAGTTGAAAAAGTTAAAATTTATTTTGAGGTCTTAAAAAAGGATGTGAGGAATGGATGAAATACGAAGTTATAGGCTGGACATATTGTGGCGATCAAGATTATCTACCGCATCAAACAATCACCGCAAGTGTCGATATGGCCATTGTTCAAGAAATTCAAAAACACGGGTATTTATTCGGTGGGGATAAACATGAAGAATACTGCCCCGTTTTAAATGACGGAACGTATGTCGACTATTCTTGGCGGGGATGGGGCAGAATTATCGCCCTTGCTTATGAAATCGAGGGAAAATATTCTTATATGTATGCCTATATGGATTCCTTGATTGATCCGAAAGCCCGCAAATATCCCGAACATAAGGCAGTGGAAGATATCCGCATCGTGCCTAAGGAGAGTTTAGCCGAAACGTTTGTCATGCATTTGTCGGATGATATGTTTGAAAAGGTAAAAGCCGGTACAAAAACAGTGGAAGTTCGATTGTTTGACGATAAGCGTAAAAAAGTGGATATCGGCGATTATATTGAGTTTCGAAAAAAAAGCGATGAGGCGGATTGTGTGATTCGCAAAGTTGCCGATATTGCCGTGGTAGAGAAATCGTTTGCCGACGTCTTTACAACAAGCAGGTGTTTGGAAAATCGAAAATGGGAAGATGTTCTTCGCTTTTCACCGCAATCGTTGGGAGCGGTTGAAACGGCAACCATAGCGTCGCTTGTTGAGAATATGTATCGATATTATGACAAAGCCGAAGAAGAAAAGTACGGCGTCATCGCTTTTATTTTAGAAGAACCCAAACCGACTTGTTGGAGTTGTTTTAAGGTGCTTTTAGACGGTGCCGAATGGAACGAACGGTATTCAAAAAAAATTGTAACGACATCCACTGAAGAATTATGGCGCTGGATGGACAGGGAACAAATAGAAAAGGCATTTCATAAGATTGCCCCGTTTGTCGGTCGATGGGATTATTTCAGTTGCGGTGAAAATACCGATTACGATGTTGATATCAACCGAATGATTCGAAAAACTTTGGCAGAATTGTTTAAAAAAGAAGAACAGATTAAAGAATTTCAAAATCAATACTACGTTGTTTTGGAGTTGGAAATTTTTGCCGTTGTTGTAAAAGATACCAATCAGCCTCAGCAGCGATTGTCTTTGGATCAAGATATTATCGAATTTTTATACAAGACGGATACGAAATTAAAATTCAGTTGTAAGGTGATCTGAAATGAAAAAACGTGTTTGCACAACTTATTTGTCTGTTGACTGGGATACAAAGAAAAATTCCGAACCGATCCGAATGGAACGAAAAGAAGAAATCGAACGATTGATCATCGATGACATCGGTATGCAACCGATATGGCAGCAGCATCAATGGATTCTTGCAAGGCAGGATCACGATTCAAAAAATATCAATGAAATGTTGCGTAAAACATTGAGCGGACTATTCGGTAAAGAAAGTGCAATCAAAGAACTGCAAGACCGATTCCAGGTACAAGCAGTCCTTCGAATCGTATTTTATTTTGATAAAAATACCGACGTACAGGAATTATCTCTTGAACGTGATATCATTGCCTTTTTGTATCAGGCGAATGTTATCTACGATCTGACGTATTCTATGGTGTAATGGCGTGGTATTAGTTTAAAAAAATATTTTATTTACGAGGTCAATCAAAGGAAGTTGAATGGGTATCCTTGAGGAATCGGTTTAAATTCTTTTAGGAAAAGGGTCATTTCGGTTGACCTTTTTTCGTTTCATTAAAAAATAGTTTGAAATCCGGATCGCCTTTCTAAGTAAAAACGTTTCAAAATGAATTGAAAGAAGTAAGAAAGTATTTTGTTTTTCAATTTTCTTTTTTATTATGATATAATAAGAGAAAATCATAGACAAATTGTATCGTTTTTAGTCTATTTTAAGGAACATTACCTATTGAAAAACATGAAGATGGAATAGGGGAGGATACGGATGATGTTTGAAAAGGGATTTGCCAAATACGGTAGAGCAGTCAGCGATGAACGTGAACGCCACTGGCTTTATAAGAAGTATCGGACGAAGACGATCGTTTCTTTTGTTTTTTACGTTCTTTGTATTGCCGTTGTTGTGTTGATTTTGGCCTTGAGCGATTTCATGGAGGAAGAGTGGGCGGTCTTACTGATTATGGCCTTGATTTTCACATGGATCGGATTTTCCATTGCCACAGCCTGCTTATGCCTTTCTTTTCGGAAAATGTATCACTATATCTTGACCCGACCGGCTTCTTCCGATGAGATTCCGCAAATCACGTCATATCGTCAAAAGACCGTCGCGGAAAAAAAGTCTGCCTTCAAACGGTTGGGGTGGGCATGGATTTTATTCGGATTAAGTTTAGTCGGATTTATTGTTTGTATCGTGATGGAAGTAATAGAAAACCCCGACAGTGAAGCATACGGCATTTGGGGAAATACCGGTGTTTGGCTGTTGTTGATTGGATTAGTCGTTATCCTGCTTTCCAATGCTTTTTACTATCTTTTCAACCAACAAAAAGGCAAAACAGTGGAACAACAAACAGCCGAAGAAGCGAAGGTAATTGACCGAATACAGGGACGCAAACAGCAATACGATTTGCAATCCGATCCCAATTTTCAATCTTTTAAGTATCTTTTTCCGAATCGGGAATTGTATGCCGAAGCGGAAACCTTCAAGAAAAAATATCAGAAAACATTGGCGAGCGGTTTTATTGTGGTAAGCCTCCTTTCAATTGTGATTGTCCTCGTCTTAGTTTCGTTGACACCTTTGATCGGGTATGTTTTACCGATTGTTTTTACGCTTTGTTTCGGCTTACTTTTTCTAGCGCTTCTTCCTAGAATTATAAAATTGAATGCCCTTGAAAAGAAACAAAAAACGGAACTGGAAACAAATCCGGCGTATGCGAAGAATTATGAATGGTATCAACTGTATGATAATTTTTCGAAGTTTAAAGGAAAAATTTATATTATTTTTGTTGTCGTAGGAATCGTTCTTTCTTGGATTCTGGCGATTATCTATCCTGAAGAGGGATGGTCTTTTACGGGACTTATCCCGATTGTAATCGGACTTGCCATCAACAATAAGTTGGTCAAAAATTTGCGGCAGCAAGCCATTTTGATAGAGAAGGAGATTGATCGTGTAAATCTGAAGTTGCACGATGTTTCGTTTGTTTTCAAAGAAGGCGATGCCGATGAGTCAATGCGAATCATCTATGACAAAGACGGTCTTTCATACGAAAAGAATCAAACCGCACCGATCACGTTGTATCTTGGCGAATCCTATATTTGTTTGGAAGTCGAACCGGCAGACGGAAAAGTCGTCAATCTTTCTTTGATGAAGATGTATTTGGAGGAAATCAACGAAAAAACCATATCGGTACCAAAAACCATCCAAACCGGTACGTTATATGCCGAGATCGGTACGCTTGAAGATGGAACGTGTTGGCGAATCAACTTTACGGGAAGCGATTATTACGATCCCGTAAGAAAAAGTTATTTGGTCGGCGAAATCGATGATCAACAACCGTGTTTTAAAATTTTTAACAATGGTTACGTTCAACTTTCCAAAGAAGGTATGCTGACCGGAATTATAATCACGGAGATCGAAGCGATTTAAGAAATTACGGGCAAAATCAGTTATAAATCTATGTTTGAAATTTGAGTGAACTACTTTATAAAAAAGGAAGGTTGATTGAGGGAGATCAACCTTTTTTTTACTGTAGGGGTTTCCGGTGAAAAATACGGCTAAAGTTCTTTGATTTATCAGAATGATTGAATGGAAAAGAAGTCCGTAATAAATGCAATGATATTTATAGATAAAAACTATAAAAAGCGATAGAAAATAGATAATTTACATTTTTAAGAAAATCAATATAATAAAAATAGAGAAGATAGATGAGAAAAAACGTAAAAGGAGAAGAAAATGGAATACGTAACATTATCCAATGGAATTAAAATGCCTATCTTAGGATTCGGTGTATTTCAAATTGACGATTTGGAGTTATGTGAAAAAACGGTTTCTCGGGCGATTCAATACGGGTATCGTTTATTTGATACGGCCAGAAGTTATCAAAATGAAGTAGCACTCGGAAGAGCAATAAAGAAATCCGGCATTCCGCGAACTGAATTTTTTATCACTTCTAAAGTTTTTTTGAATGAGATGAGTTATGAGGGTTGTCGAAAAGCCGTTATGGATTCTTTAGAAAATTTGGAAACCGATTATCTTGATTTATTCTTAATTCATATGCCGTTTGGCGATTATTACGGTGCATACCGTGCATTGGTAGAATTTTATAAAAAAGGAATCGTCAAAGCCATCGGTGTGTCCAATTTTCTAAACGATCGGTTATACGATTTGTATTTACATTTCGATGTGCCACCGATGGTTAATCAAATCGAATGTCATCCTCACTACCAACGAATCGAAGAATTATCTTTTTTAACCAAATTGAATATTCAACTGGAAGGATGGGCGCCTTTTTCCGAAGGAATGAAAGGGATGTTTGAAGAACCGATTTTAAAAGAACTTGCCGCCAAACATCAAAAGTCGGTCGCTCAAATTATTTTACGGTGGAATATCCAAAGACGAATCATTACCATTCCGAAAACCGTCCACGAAAATCGGATGGAGGAAAATATGGCTGTATTTGATTTTGAATTGGATTTAGAAGATATGAATAAAATTGCATCTTTAAATCGAAACATCCCCAGTATGTTGGATGTTACGAAGATTGAAGAAATCAAGCGGATTTATCATTATTTAGACAATCCGATTTTAACGACTTTAAAAGAATAAGCATGGATTTATTCCGACAAGGATGGAATTTATGAAAAAAATTTTATTGTTGTTTTTATGGCTATTGGGACTTATAACGGCATGTTCGAATGAAATGCCCGAACAATCCGACTCGTTATTTTGGAAAAATTCGTTGATTGCTTATTTTTCATGTACGGGAAATACAGCCGAAGTTGCTCATCGAATCGCCGCTCAAACCGCATCCGTTCTTTATGAAATCATTCCGCTTAATCCGTATACACAAGAAGATTTGGCTTATGAAACAGACTGTCGGGCCAATCGTGAACAAAATGATCCGACGGCCCGCCCGGCCATATCAGCAACAGTAGAAGATATCTCTAAGTACGATATCGTTATGATCGGATATCCCATTTGGTGTGGAAAACTCCCCAAAATCATTTATACGTTTATGGATACCTATGACTTATCCGGGAAAACGATTCTTCCTTTTTGTACTTCGGGTGGAAGTGATATTTCGATGAGTGTCGACGAAATCAGACAGCAAGAAGGAGAAGCTACCGTTTTGGAAGGAAAAAGGTTTTCTAAAAACGCAAGTAAGGCCGATATAAACGCTTGGTTAAAAACCATTGCGAATCATTTGGAGGAAAAAACGAAAATGCAAATTTCAATTAAAAACGATCAGTATGAAATTATCTATCAATTAAACGCCAGTTTGGCGGCCAAAGAACTTGTGGCGCAATTGCCGTTAACCGTTCCTATCGAACCTTTTTCGAATAATGAAATGATCTTTTATCCACCCCGAAAGTTAAACGTTGCCGATGCCCCTTTCAGCGACGGTCAAATCGGTTCGCTTTCCTATTATGCACCGTGGGGCGATGTGGTTTTGTTTTATGCGCCATGTCCGCCCAACAATCGATTATACGAAATAGGGGAAATCCTTTCCGGTACGGAAAACATCCATAAACTGACGGGAACGGTTACAATTTCCGTTGTAGAAAGGAGGATAAAAGGATGAGCGGTTATATTTGTGAACTCAATTCAAATGTGGAAAGACATCATGTCCGCTACAACAATCGTTACGGATTAAGCCTTGCGGGAGATCTGTATAGAGCCAAAAACAGCGATGAGCGTAAACAGTATCCTGCGGTTGTTGTAGGAGCACCGTATGGTGGTGTAAAAGAACAAGGGCCATGTGTGTATGCCAATGAACTGGCTCAAAGAGGGTTTATCGTGCTGACGTTTGATCCTTGTTATATGGGAGAAAGTGAAGGATACCCCAGACGTGTTTCCTCTCCTGATTTATTCAGTGAAAATATTTCCGCCGGTGTGGACTACTTGGGTTTGCTTCCTTATGTTGACAGAGAAAAAATTTACGGGTTGGGTATTTGCGGTTCGGGTGGTTTTCTAATCAGTGCGGCCAGTGTTGATACCAGAATCAAGAAAATCGTTACGGCATCGATGTATGACATGTCTTATGCAGCAAGGGTCGGGCTTTCTAAAGAACAACTCCAAAAAGAAAAAGAACGGTTATCCTATCAACGTTGGAAGGATGCGGAAAACGGATATCCCGAATATATCCCTTCTTTTCCAGAACAACCGATTGACAAGATCGATCCGTCCATTCAGGGAATCTGGCGGGAATTTTATGAATTCTACGCAACCAAGAGAGGACATCATCCTCAAGCTAGAGGAGGATTTACCACCACCAGTAATTTGGCGTTTATCAATTACGATTTGACGCGGTATGTAGCGGAAATATCGCCAAGACCGATTCTATTTATTGTCGGAGAACAGGCGGAAAGTCGCTTCTTCAGTGATTATGTTTATCAAAAAGCACAACAACCCAAAACCATGCTGGTAATACCGAATTGCAATCATGTTGATTTATATGATGATGTTTATAAAATTCCGTTTGATGAGATTGAACGGTTTTTTAAAGAACCGTTGTGATAAAAAATGAGACTATAAAAAAGACACCTTCAAAAAGTCATTCTACTTTCGAAGGTGTCTTTTTTTATAGATGATTTATCATAATCAGTGCAACATAAAAAAGACGCATAGTAATTCCTATGTTAACATGTAAGTGGCCAATTCATTCGATAATAAAAATTTGTTTTTATAAGAATTTTTTCAAATCAAAAGGAAGTTTGTTTTTCGGCATGATAAAATGGTATAATAAAACCGATTGATAAAATCAAGAATTTAGGATTTTATAAAAAAACAGGTTGGGCAATGAACACGATAACGAAGGAGAATGAGGCATGATTTTGAAAAATATTTCCGTTTGCGATAAAGAAAAAATCAAAAAATGCATTAAAGACGTTTTTTCCAAAGACCCTTGGAATGATCGGTGGGAAGAAGAAATTTTAGATCGTTATGTTTTGGATTTGATTACCCCGCAAAACAGTCTTGGAGTCGGTTATTTTGACGGTGAGGAATTGATTGCCGTTGCTTTGGGAAGAACGATTCATTGGTGGCAGGGAAAAGAATACAAGATCGATGAGTTTTTGGTGGGCGATCGTTATCAGCATCAAGGGATCGGTCATGCATTTATGCAAGCATTGAGTGCGGCGTTAAAAGAAAACGGGTATAAAGCCATTGTTTTAAGTACACGAATCGATGTTTCGGCTTATGAATTTTATATAAAAAACGGTTTTGTCCGTTTGGACGGAATGGTAGAATTATCAAAATGGTTACCATAAGGACAAGGAGTGTTATAAAATGCCCGATTTAGCGAGTTTGAAAAAGAAAACAACGGAAATGAAAGAGTATTTGGAAAGAATCGTTTCCTGCTTTTGTACAGTGCTGAAAGACAATTTGGTCGGCATTTATTTGCATGGTTCTTATGCTTTCGGCTGTTTTCATCCGCATCGAAGCGATTTGGATTTTTTGGTGGTTTGCAAACAAGAGATAAAAACAGAGGATAAAAAACAACTGTTGCGGTTGATTTTACCGCTAGAAGACGACGGTTTGGCGAAGGGGTTGGAGTTCAGTATTTTATTAGAAAAGGATGCCAAGAATTTTTGTTATCCGACACCGTTTGATTTTCATTATTCGCCAGCCCATCGATCGGAAGTTTCAAAAGACATGGATGCTTATTGCCGTGGCATGAAAGGAACAGATTATGATTTGGCGGCCCATATCACGGTGGTTCGGCATACGGGAATTGTATTGTACGGCAAAAACATCGAAGCTTGTTTTGGGCCGGTTGATCCAAAGGCATATTTGGATAGCATTTTACGAGATTGCTTTGATGCGAAAAGCAGGATTGTTCATCAGTCGATGTACTATATTTTGAATTTGTGCCGAGTTTTAGCTTACCTTTTCGATCGACGGATTACATCTAAAAAGACAGGTGGCGAGTGGGGATGTCGGCATCTTCCCAATTATCGGCGATTGATCGAACAAGCCTTGTCGGAATATGAAGAAAACGACCCGCAGATATACGACGAGGCGGAATTGGCTGCTTTTGTATGCGATGTTTTCCATCTAATTGCCGAAAAAGCCGATTTAAATGAGGAGGTGTGGAAATGACGATCATCAAAGAGAAGAATTGCGTTTATATCGAAGATGAAACCCATACAAAACGGGCTTATGTTACGTTTCCGTTTGTAGGAGATCGGGTTGTTGCGATCGACCATACGTATGTGGATGAATGCCTCAGAGGGATGAATTTGGCCTCTCAATTGATGAGAGCGGCTCTTGAAGTAATCCGCGAAGAAGGTTATCAAGTTACTTTAAAATGCAGTTATGCAATGGCCTGGTTTGAAAAACATCCAGAAGAAAAAGATGTACTTTTGAGGAGATCGTGAATTTCCTCTTTTTTTTTATTTTAAAATGTGTTATACTATAAAGGTATCTGTCCCTATACCTCAGTTGGATAGAGGAATCGCCTCCGAAGTGATCAGCCGCTGGTTCGAATCCAGTTAGGGACGCCATAAAAAAATACGACCTGTATAACAGGGATGAAAAAACACTTACTGTTGCTTGATCAATAGTAAGTGTTTTTTATAAAGATCGATCGACTTGCGGCAATTTTCCATAAATTGATATAGAAAAAACGGACGGATTCGCCCGTTTAAAAAATGGAATCTATTTCCGGATAACTGATTAAATCGTTTGGTAAGGTCACGGTTCGATTGGTAAGATCGGCATCAAACGTCATGTTCAGCGAAAGTTCCATTCCCTCTTGATTTAAGGAACAGTTGATCGTTGCGGCGATGGCTTCCAATATGCCGTCTTGGTTGATGTGAATATAGAAATCGGCTACAAATGTGTCCATATAAAACGCTATTTGTGCGATGGTCGGATCCATTTCGTTTAGGAAGGATGTAAGCGTTTTTTTGGATGCGGAAAGTTTCATTTTCAAACCGTTTTTGGTATCAAGGCCCAGTGTTAAATGATATTGATCGCAATAATCCAACAATGCTTGAGCATCCAGTTGAGTTTCTTCATTTTCCGCTAAACCGATCGGAAAAGAAGAAAAGAGCGATTCAAACGATATTTTCATTTTTTCATCTTGGCTGTTGAAATAAAAATAATCGGAATCATTATAAAGCGTTCCGCTGGCTTTGTCTTTTTCGGTTTTGCCGTTTTCTTTTACTTGAAATTCAATGCCGAGATCACCTTTTCCTTTTACGGAAGCAGAGTCCGGATCGGTTAATTCCAATTGGTATGCAAGATCGGCGCTCACCTTCATTTCCTGACCGCTGAATTTATAGGCAAAATCCATTGAAAAGTCAAATTCGGTCGTATAATGCCAGTCTTCTTTGGTCGGATCACCGAACAGCGTTTCGGCATTGACGGTCTGCATGGCTGTTTCCAATTCTTGTACCGTCGGTTCTTTATAATTTCCTTCAATCGTTCCTTTTTTGGCTGTACAGGCACAAAGAGCCATGATAACAAGACCGATTCCCATCAATTGTTTGATTTTTTTCATTCCTATTCTCCTTTTTTAGCAAATTTTCTACCTACTTTTATTATATAATGGGTAAAGAATTCTTGTCAAAGAAAAAAAGAAAAACATAAGGTATGGTTTCATAAGATAAGGATTTTTAAAACAGTGATGCCAGTTTCTTTTCTATTTCAAAAAAAGGTTGAAAATAAACGGTTTTGACGATACAATGATTAAAAGGAGGAATGCCTGTGAAAAGAATCATTTTGGTTGGTAGTCTACAGATTGTCGCCCTTGTTTTTTTGATTGTAGAGATTTATTTTCCTTCTTTGTGGTTTGGTGTCATCACCCTTTCCGTTTGGGTGATCTGTTTTTTCGGATGGTTGTTTATCATGTATGCCGTTTTAAACGAACGAAGAATTAAGATTTTCAAAAAGAAAATAGAAGAACTGGATGCCGAAGAAGAAAAGTATCGGTCTTTGTTGATTTTTTATCGGTATATAGAAGAAAAAGAAACCGATTTGGATTTGGTCAAAGAAGCACTGCAACATGTCTATTTTTTGCCACGTAAAATCTGTCTTCATCCGGAAAAAGCCAATCGAAAAAAATTATACGATGCTTTGATCGCCTATTATTTGACGTTGTCGAAGAAAAAAGTCGCTGTTGGTTTTTTCTGGGATTATAACAGCAACTATTTTACTTGGAAATTGATTGCCCTTACTTTTGCGATCGGTTTGACGGGCATCCTTATTTTAATTACGTGTTATCATGCCATCCCGGGACCCGATGATGTTTTATATACGGCACTTTATTTTGTATTCGGGGCTTTGTTGGTTCCGTTTTTATCTAAATTTTTCGGTCATTTCATCTGAAAAAATATTTGCTTGAACGATTCTGCAATTTTTTATTGCAGTTTTTTCTTTTTTACTTCTATTTTTTTTAAAAAGTGCTATAATTAAATGGTAAAAAAAATTCAACCAAAGGAGTGATGGTATGTTGAATTTAAAGAAGATAACCAAAGTATATCATGTAGCGGATACGGAAGTAGAAGCCTTACGCGGCATTGATTTGGTTTTTCGGAAAAATGAATTTGTATCGATATTAGGTCCATCGGGATGCGGTAAAACGACCCTCCTCAATATTATCGGTGGATTGGATCAATATACATCCGGTGATTTGGCGATCAACGGCCGAAGTACCAAAGAATTTAAAGATAAAGATTGGGACGTTTATCGGAATCATCGGATCGGATTTGTTTTTCAAAGTTATAATTTGATTCCGCACCAAACTATTTTAGGAAATGTGGAACTGGCTTTGACGATTGCCGGAATCAGTAAAGAAGAACGGATCGAACGGGCGAAAAAAGCCATTGATCGGGTTGGATTGGCCGGTCAGTATCATAAAAGACCGAACCAATTGTCCGGCGGTCAATGTCAGCGGGTGGCGATTGCCAGAGCGCTGGTCAATGAACCGGAAATTTTGCTTGCCGATGAACCGACCGGTGCTTTAGATACGCAGACATCCATTCAGATTATGGAATTAATCAAAGATATTTCCAAGGAAAAATTGGTTATTATGGTCACTCATAATCCGGATTTGGCGGAAAAATATTCGACTCGAATCGTTCGTTTGTTAGACGGTACGGTTGTTTCCGATTCCAATCCGTTTTCCGAAAAAGCCGAAGAACAAGAACGACTTTCAGAAGAAAAGATTTTCGTTCAAGCAAAAAAAGAACGGGCTAAAATGAGTTTGTGGACGGCTTTTAAATTATCGGCCAGAAATTTATGGACCAAACGGGCTAGGACGATCATGACTTGTCTGGCCGGATCCATAGGAATTATCGGCGTTTCGTTGGTTTTGGCGGTATCGGCCGGTGTCAAAGGCTATATTGCTTCCATGCAAGATGATATGCTGTCGGGCAATCCGATTACAATTGAAGAATCGACGTATGATTTGAATGCTTTTTTGGGTAATTTAAGTACGAATGAAAAACTGGAGATAATCAAAGATCATGTCAACGTCAATTCGTTGTTGGAATACTTTTCAAAGAACTTGACAGGAGATCAGTCGTTTATCGTTAAAAATACGATTACCGAAGATTATATCAATTATTTAAAAGCGATGCCCAAAGAGTATTACAGTGCGATTGCTTATTATTACGGCATCAATTTAAGCAACAATATTTATACGGATTTTACTTCTTCGCAAGAACTGTTTCATCCTTCTTTGACGGTTATCAAAAGTATTTACACGAAGGTACTGGAAAATCAGGACGGATTTGCCGAATATTCCAATTTGATTCTTTCGCTTAGTCAACCGATCAGTCAGGTTTTGTCGGATGAAGATTACATTTTGAGTCAATACGATATGAAAGCGGGTCATTTCCCGACGAAAGAAAACGAACTGTTGTTGGTATTGAATAAGGATCAGAGTGTAACGGATTTGACATTGGCGCAATTGGGTTATTATACGCAAGATGAATTTATCGCTTTGGCTGTGAATTTAAACGATCCGAACAATAAAAAAAGGTTTACTTACGAAGAATTGATGAATAAATCGTTTTATTATTATCCGAACAATGCCATCTACGAAAACGGTCTTTCAACGGCGACCAATTTGTATCCGATTCGGTACAAAAGCGATCAAAAAGACATCGCTCAATCCGGCGAAGAACTGAAAGTAGTCGGTATTATAATGCCGAAAGAAGATATTTCTTACGGGGCACTGCAAAGCGGTTTTTATTATACCGAAGCTCTTGTCGAACGGTTTTTAAACGATGCGAAAACATCGTCGATTTTAGCTTCCGCGAAAGAAGCGATCCGATATTTAAACCAAATGACCGGAAACCAGGGGAAAGTAACCGAAGATAATTTCCGTTTTGGTATCACGACCGATTCGGGAATATCGATGATGAAGATTACGTATGATTTTACATGGTATAATTACGGCAGTACCACACCGAATATAAAAAAAGACGAGGAACTGACTTCCGTGTCGGCTTCTTCGGGGATGCTTTCGATGATGATGCCATCTTCTAATGTTTCGGCTAACGGACCGAGTATAAGGGAAATCGGCGGAAATTCGCTTCCGAACAGTGTCGAAATTTATCCGCTTGATTTTGATCGAAAATTCTTAGTAACCGATTATCTGGATGCATGGAACGAAGATGAAACGATTCAAGTAGGGGATAACGTGTTGGCCAAAGAAGATCGCTATGAAGTCAAATATTCCGACAACTTGGAACTGATTATTACAATGGTCAATGGTATGATCGATATTGTAACCGTCGCTTTGATTTGCTTTACGGCCTTGTCTTTGGTGGTTTCCTGTGTGATGATTGCCATTATTACGTATGTTTCGGTGATGGAACGGGTAAAAGAAATCGGTGTGATTCGGTCGCTGGGTGGTCGCAAAAAAGATGTTTCGCACTTGTTCAATGCGGAAACGTTCATGATCGGTTTGTGTTCCGGTGTATTCGGAATCGCCGTTACGTACTTGGTTTCGTTGATTTTGAATATCGTCGTTCATCAGTTTACCGGCGTTGATTCGATCTGCGCACTTCCTTGGTGGCAAGCGTTCATCATGATTTTAGTCAGTGTCGCTCTTACCGCCGTTTCCGGATTGATTCCGGCCAAGAGTGCAGCTAAAAAAGATCCAGTTGTGGCGTTAAGGACGGAATAAGTATGGAAAAGGAAACAAAAGATTTACAAAAACGGTTGAAAAATGCCAAAATCGTCTTGGCGGCTTTGGGAAACGAAATCAGACAGGATATGATTGTCCAACTTGCTTCTTGTTCCCCGAAAGGACTTCGGGTCAGCGAATTCAAAACGCGCTGTAAACTTTCAAGGCCTTCTTTATCGCATCATATCAAAGTCCTTTATCATGCAAAAATGATCGAGGTGGAGCATGACGGCACTAAAAACTACTACCGACTGTCTCCGAATCGTCAAGTTATCGATGAGGCCATTGGGCTGTTCGATGATTTGAAACAATACGATCGGAGTCTTAAATGATGGGGCATCCGATCAAACATTTCTTAACGATTACACATCATCGGCATTTGGTCATGTACTACTGTTTTAAAGTTGGAATCGGTTTCCAAGGATTGTTTCATGACTGGTCGAAATATTCTTTTACCGAATTCTACAATGGGGCAAAATATTATACCGGTACGGCATCTCCAAACGATCAGGAACGAAAAATAAAAGGGTATTCGGCAGCATGGATGCATCATAAAGGTCGGAATAAGCATCATTTTGAGTATTGGGTTGATGTCATCGGAACAGATTACGGTCCGGTTGTGATGCCGATTCGGTATTTAAAGGAAAGTTTATGCGATCGGATCGCCGCTTCGAAAATCTATGCCAAAAAAATGTATCGATCCGATTTTCCGCTTCAGTATTTTTTAAAACAGGAAACGAGTCGTAAAATGGAAAAAACGTCGGCTGCCGTTTTACAACAATGGTTGGAGTGGGTGGCTAGCGACGGTGAAAAAGAAGCGTTTAAAAAAATCAAAAAAATCAAATCATATCAACAGATGGATGGGATGATCTAACCGACGGTTATCCCATTTTTTTCTTGTGAAATATTGCGATTTTTGTTATACTAAATGCGATGGAGGAAAGATTATGAAGATAGATTTGCACAATCACACGGTTTATTCGGACGGCATTTTAAGTTGTGAAGAATTGTATGAAAGAGCGGTATCGGCCGGTGTGGATGTTTTCGCGTTGACCGACCACGATACGGTTTTCGGTTGCGAAGAGATGCTTTTACTGGACGGAAAAAAGAAAACAAGAGTCATTTTGGGATTGGAATTGTCGACGGTTTATCAAAAAGAGTCGGTTCATTTGGTTTGTCTGTTTAAAAATAACCGGATTCCCAAGGCGATGGTCGATTATTCTTATTTCATGATCGAATCCAGAAAAAAACGAGCCGTCCGCATGATGGAACAAATTCAACAGATTTATCATTTAAAGATGAATATCGAGGAATTGCTTCAAGAATCCAAGACCGTTACCAGAGCCAATATGATGCGTCATTTGGCAAAATACAATGCCATCACGCCAAAGGAAGCGTCTTTTTATGTTTCCAAAACGTCCAAAGCGTATCTTCCTTCAACCGAAATTACGACTGAAGAGGGGATTCGTTTGGCCAAAGCGGCGAACTGTATTGTGATTTTGGCACATCCTTGTCTGTTGCCTAGACCGATCGTAGAACAAATCGTTCAAATGGGAATCGACGGATTGGAAGTTCGTTATCCGGACAACCGAGAAGGGGATGAGGCCTATTTTCGTCATCTTGCCGCAACCCACCATTTGCTATGTTCTGCCGGCAGTGATTGTCATGGCGATTCTTCTCATGCCGATATCGGAAGTGCAACGCTTGATGAAACAGAATTCAAACCACTATCAGAAAGGATCGGCTTTTCTTATGGAGATTAGAAAAGCGGAATTTATCACCTCGGCCGTTGCCAATACCGGTCTTCCGATATCCGATGAGGCGGAAATCATGTTTTGCGGTCGTTCGAATGTCGGAAAATCGTCGTTTATCAATTTTTTGACCAACCGCAAAAATTTGGCGAAAACGTCTTCCAATCCGGGGAAAACGCAAACACTGAATGTCTATCACATCAATGATTCGTTTTATTTCATTGACGTTCCCGGATACGGTTATGCGAAAGTCAGCAAAGCGATGAAAGCCAAGTTCGGTCAAATGGTCGAAGCGTATGTTACGGGTAGAACCAATTTGAAAATGGTTTTCTTATTGGTGGATTTCAGGCATAAACCGACGGAAGACGATATCCTGATGTATCAGTATTTAAAATATTATCATCGTCCGGTTACGGTAATTGCCACCAAAGCGGATAAAGTCAAGCAAAGTCAAAGAAAGAAGAACAAGGAAATCATCCGAGAAACGTTGCAACTGTCGATGGAAGACCAATTGATCGTTACTTCTTCCATGACCAAAGAAGGACTGGACTTGGTGTTAAGTGTGCTGGATGCCGTCGTTTAAGTTGACGGATTGATCGTTCTTTTTTTCCTTTTGCAAGCATATAGTAGATTGGTGATGATCATGCAATTGGAAATTGAAAAACGTTATTTTTACGAATTAAGCGGAATACAGTCTTTGAAGACGCATCTTGAAAAAATCAGTCAATTGGAAAAACAAGATACCAAAGCGACCGGTCAAATCGAAATCAACCTTTCTTATACCGATCAGTCGCAGGAAGAATGTTTTCAATCTCTTTCTTTTCCTTTTGAATTGGAATTAACGGAATTAACGGTTTTAGACGTCCAACTTACAAAAACCAATCTTGCGGTCGTAGAGGGTCAAGGGTTGGAAATCGATTGTAAATTGTGTGTTGATTATACAACACCGAAACAAGATCAGGTTATTGAAATCGAACCCATTGAAGAAGTGGAAATCAAAACAGAACCGGAAAGTATTCCTTTAGAGGAAACCAAACAGGAACATTTGGAAAAAATAAAAGAAGACATTTCCAAAAATTACGAAGATAAGTTGGCGGATTCGTTAAATGAGCGGCAGGAAAATACGGTAATCGCAACGAAAACGCATTTGACGGAAGATTCGTTTTTATCTTTTTTAGAAGACAATACCTCGCAGTATTTCAAACTGAAATGTCTTTATGTGGAAAAAGAAGAGGATTTAAACGAAATTGCCAAAGAATATCAGATTTCCTTATCCAAACTATTAGCCGGTTACGACCGACAAAACCATAAGGTTGTCTTTACTGTTGAACCGCTTTCCCTTTGATATTCGTTCGCTCAAGCATTATCCGGATTTTTCGATTATGGAGGATCAGAT
>UQFG01000022.1 GCA_900540175.1 uncultured Mollicutes bacterium
TAAGATGAGGATAAATTTCTCATTTTAACTTGCGCTAAATCTTGACATAGGACCACAGTGCGAGATGCTATCGCACCGACAATTAGAAATTTAATGATTAAAGGTACTATTGCTATTACTGGATGGACTGTTGTAACGGTTGGAATTAACTATGGATTGTCATACTTGTAAACATAAATGGAGGTAAATATGGGAACAAATGAAATTTGTGTTTTTTATCTGCATATTAGTTGTTTATTTATGCATTTTAAAAATTTGATTTTTGGAAGCCAACTATAAAAAATCACTGTCCTTAAAAAGTCATTTTTGAGAAAATTAGTTATATTTAAAGAAAGAAAAATGACAAATCCTCCATTCCTTTATATAAGAGTAATACCATATTAATTCAATTATTTATTGTAATTGTTAGCACGATTTTATTTTTTATAAATCAATTTGCAATAAATTTTATTCCTAGCATTGTATTTATGGTTGTTGGTTATGGCACTTTAGGAACATATGTAATTTATGAATTAGTGCTAATTTTCTTATCTAGGGGATTAAGACTATAAAAGATAAAAACCACACTTTGAAGGTGTGGTTTTTTCCTGAACTTAAAGATTTTTATGATAAAAAAGGATCCATCTAAAAACGTGATTGATTATCTGTCAAGAATCCGTTGTTTAGTGCATTCAAATATTTTTTAACAGTTGTTCAATGGCGTCAAAGGATTCATCGGATAAATCATGTTCGATTTTGCAAGCATCGGTTTCCGCAATCGTCTCATCAACACCCAAATGTACAAAAAAAGCGGTCAATATCTGATGGCGATGATAAATTTTATCGGCAATGGTCATTCCTTTTTCCGTTAAAGTAATATGACTGTTGGCATCGATGACTAAATAACCGTCTTCCTTTAATTTTTTCAGCATAACGGACACAGACGGTTTGGAATAACCGAGTTGGTTTACGATATCAATGGCATGGATTTCGCTTTGTTTTTGCGATAACATCAATATGGCTTCCAAATAGTTTTCTCCGGATTCTAATAAGGACATACAATCACCTTTTTCTGTTTGATTTATTTTTATTATACTCTATTTTACGATCATTGAAAAGTTGTTTTGAGGCTTTTAATGACTTTACTACACGTTCGGAATGGGATATAATGGTACTGGTTGAAATGAATCGGGGAACGTAAAAAAATGAGAAAAACGTTAAGAGAATTTAAAATCGGTGAAAAAGGAACGGTTATTGAAATCGGCGGTTCCGTTGAAATGAAAAGGCGAATGATCGATATGGGAATTACCAAGGGGGCGGTTATTTTAATGAAAAAGACAGCGCCTTTGGGCGATCCGTTGGAAATCTATGTCCGAGGGTATCATTTGGCGCTTCGCAAAACAGAAGCCGAACAGGTTTTAATGGAGGTATTGCCATGAAAATTGCGTTGATCGGCAATCCGAATTGCGGTAAAACGACGTTATTTAATTCTTTGACCGGATCAACGGCAAAAACCGGAAACTGGCCGGGTGTTACGGTTACGAAAAAAGAAGGAATCTACCGTTTGGGAAAAGAAGACATCACCATTGTGGATTTGCCGGGTGTTTATTCGCTTTCCCCTTATTCTCCGGAAGAAATCGTTTCAAGAAATTATCTTTTGAATGAGAAACCGGATTGTATCATCAATATTGTGGATGTAACCAATTTGGAACGGAATCTTTATCTTACTTTTCAGTTGATGGAAACGGATTGTCCGATGGTGATTGCGCTCAATATGGTGGATTTGGCCAAGAAAAACGGCGAAGAAATCAATGCCGGGGTTTTAAAAAAATACACCAATTTGCCGGTGGTGGAAATTTCGGCTTTGAAAAAAAGCGGATTGGATGAATTGATTCGTGCTTGTAAAAATGCCGATAAAAAGCATCGACAGGCAACAACGGTATTAACCGATCCGCTGATTGAAATAACCGAAAAAAAACTGGCTAAAGACAATGCTTTATTTCTTTCTATCAAATTGTTAGAAGGCGATCCGTTGGTAAAAGAAGAAAATCAGGCGGTTTATCAGTGGTTGAGTTCTCTTAAAACCAAATCGGATGGGGCTTATCAGGAAGAATTCGCTTTAACGCGGTATCAGTTTATTCAAAAGAACTGTCTGGATGTTGTGAAAAAAGCACCGCTTTCGGAAGATAAAACCAAAAGCGATCGGATCGATGCCGTTTTGACTCATAAAATATGGGGCATTCCGTGTTTTATTTTAATCATGATGCTGGTTTTTCATCTAACCTTCAGTACGGACTTTTTATTTTTACATGCACTTGGTATTATTCCGGAAGGAAGCTTTGATTTGCCGATTATCGGAAACGATGCGATCGCATCACCTGGGATGCTTTTATTCCAAGCAATGGATTTTTTTGTTTCATGGCTTTCCGATGTTTTTCGAAGTTGGCTTGCTTTTGCTCCAGCTTGGTGTTCTTCCTTGCTGGTAGACGGCTTGTTTGCCGGGGTCGGCGCCATTTTGTCTTTTATACCCAATATTTTGGTGCTTTTCTTATTCATTACCATTTTAGAAGATTGCGGCTATATGGCAAGAGTTGCTTTTTTGATGGATCGCATTTTTAAAGGGTTGGGCTTATCGGGGAAAGCCTTTATTCCGCTGGTTTCCTGTTTCGGTTGTGCCGTTCCGGGAATCATGGCTACGAAAACATTGGAAAGCGAAAAAGAACGAAGAATTACCATTATGTTGGCGCCGTTTTTTTCGTGCGGGGCAAAATTACCGATTTGGACGGCGTTTGCAACGGTATTATTCGGCGGTAAATATGCCGATTTAATTGTCGGCGGTGTTTATTTTTTCGGAATCATCGTCGCTGTTTTAATGGCATTGGTGTTGAACCGTTTGATAAAAGGAACACAAGCCCCGTTTATCATGGAAATGCCCGAATATCATTTGCCTCAAGCCAAAAATATCGGTCTTTTATTGTGGGATAAATGCAAACATTACTTGATCAAGGCGGGAACTTTGATTGCGGCATCAACCATTATTTTATGGGTATTGATGCATTTTAATTGGCGCTTTGAGATGGTCGATGCGATGAATGAATCGATTTTGGGATCGGTTTCTGCTGCCATTGCCCCCGTCTTTATTCCGCTTGGGTTTGGAAAAGGTCCTTATGCCGGTGTTTTTGTCATCGCGGCGTTTGCCGGGCTGATAGCCAAAGAAGAAGTTCCGACGGTTTTTGTTTCTTTAGGTGTTTTGGATGCGGCCATCGCATCGGTTTCTCCTGCTGCCATTTTTGCTTATATGGCATTTAATTTGCTGGTGATTCCATGTATGGCGGCTACTTCCACAGCCAAAGGAGAATTGGGCCATCGACGCCACTTTTTATTGGCCTTGCTTTTTTGGGTCTTGACGGCGTATTTCTTTTCCATGGTGGTCTATGTTGTTGCGACGATGATCGAAGAATTTTGGTGGGTATCTCTTATTTTAGTAGGAGTAGTTTTGAGTATACTTGTTTTTTTGATTGTGAAAAACCGCTTGCGCCCGCAGACGGTCTGATAAAAACGAAAAAGGACTGTACGAAAACAGTCCTTTTTCATTTAATGGGAATTGTTTTTGTTGGTCGGTTTTTTATTCTTGTTTTTTTTCCCGCCGTTATGCAATTTGGATCCTTGTTGGTTGTCGAAGGATCGTTTGGTCAACGGATCGTTATAGTTTCTTGCTATCTCATTCATTAAAATCACCATTAAAGTATATACAAAATTTGTAAAAATATGATAAAATTAAACTTAGGTGATTAGAATGTACTCCAAGAGAATTGTTTTAAAAAATACGGATAATACCAGAAGTCTTTCCGATTTAATCAATCGATCGGGAAAGAAGATCAAGTCTGACTTGTTGTTAAGAAGCGACGCACTGGATCGAATCGAAGAAGACGATCAACGGATTTTAGATCAAACCTATCATTTGAAAAGAGTGATTGATTTGCGGACGGAAAGCGAAGCGGCACATCATCCCGATCGATTAAAAGATCATGTCCAGTGGATTTTTTTGCCTGTTTTGGAGGATAAAAAAATCGGTATGACCAAAACCGGGGATGTCGAAATGGATTTTGTCGAATTCATCAATGAAATTCATCGTTCGGGAGTGAAAAGTTCCGAGCGGTTTATGGCAAACACGTATGCATCCTTGTTGGAATCCGAAAAAGCCTTGCAGGCCTATCGGACGTTTTTGAAATTATTATTGGAAGAAACAGACGGCGCGACTCTTTGGCACTGCAGTGCCGGTAAAGACAGAGCCGGTTTCGCAACGATTTTAGTTTTGTACTTGCTGGATTTTTCTTGGGATACCATTGTGGAAGACTATCTTGCCACCAATCGTTTTTATGAACCGGTCGTTCAAAAAATGAAAAATCGCTTGGGAGAAGAATACGAAGAAACGTTATGGTGTGTTTACGGTGTTAAAGAAAGTTATTTGGAAGCTTTGCTGAAGGCTATTGATCTGAAATACGGCAGTTTTGAAGGATATATCCGCAACGGACTGCAATTTTCTGTTGAGGATCAACGGAAATTAAAAGAGATTTATTTGGGAGATTGATATGACAAAACTGAGTGTACTGCTGAATCGATACGATCAGTCCGCTCTGACGGAAAAAATCCTTGGGGAAGGAATCGATCCTTTTTCCTATATGACGATCGATTCCGATGAAAACGGCTTCCTTATTTCTCCGACGCCTCTTTTTGTTGAGGAAAGCGGTGCTATTTCAACAGAAGTTCAGTTGGATAAAAATTTATTACCGCTTCGCTCTCATTGCGGTTGTTTGGAATTTTATCGTAAAAAAGAATGTCTGCATACGACGCTTTTGCACGCTTTGGCTTTAAAAGAATTGGATGAAGAGCGGTTTAAAAAAGAGTGGGATTTATATCGATACGAAAAACGCACCGATCGGCAGCGGGCATTGATTTTAAAAATGGCAGAGGATTTAAAAAACAATCCGTTTTATTTCAATAAAATCCGCCTTATTCCGGAAATTACGGAAACCGAACAATCGTATTCTTTGTCGCTTCATATCGGCTATGATAAAGAATATGTGATCAAGAGCATCGGTGAATTCATGGACCGGATGGAACATGGTCTTTTTTATGCTTACGGGAAAAAACTGGCCTTTGTCCATTCGTATGAGGCACTGGATGAGGAGTCCAAAGAATTGTACAGTTTTTTATTGAATATTGCCTCCTCTGATTCTTTGAAGTCCATTTTGATTCGGCGCAGTCAACTGCTGAAAATTTTGGAAATCTATCACCAAAGCGGTTTGTATTATTCAAATGGGACGCAAACGGATTATTATTCATTCAAAGAGATGGATTCGGTTCGTTTGAAGTTGGATGACCGACTTTTAAGCATCGATATGCCCAAAGAAATGAGAAAATGGATCTGCGGTGTGAACTTTGCGTATTTTTTTACAGAAGGATCCATTTATATCTATCGGTTTAAAAAACGAAATGAAGCGATCGTTTTTTCCTATTTGTTCAAAATCAAAGAAGAAGGTCTTTATTTGGATAACAACATCGATGAATTTATGTCCGTTTTATTGCCTTTTTTACAGTCGGAGATCACCATCGACGATTCATTTTATCAAAAATACGATCTACCGCTTGTTACCATCGATTCGTATTTTGTTTATCAAAACGCAAAGATTCTTTTAAATTATGTCGTCCATGTCGAAGAAAAATATCAGGAAACGCCTTATGTGTCTTATGTAATGGAAGGGTATTTTCAAACGATTGAAAGTTACGGGTTTGCAAAAGAAAAAGAAGATACGTACATTCTTTCTTCTTTGGAAATGCAGTATGCGTTTTTGACCTCGGATTTATCGTCAGTCAAGCGTTTCGGTACCGTTTATTTCGATGAATCGGTCAAAAAGATTACTTTAAAGAAAAACAATCGAATCGGTATTTCGGCTTCCTATCAAGTAGGGTTATTGGATTTTCGATTTGATTTGGGAACGCTTAGTATCGAGGAAGCAAAACGAATGCTTGCCGCTTACCGCAATAAGAAAAAGTTTGTTCGGTTGAAAAAGAATGTTATTTTAAAAATCGATGCCAAGGAAGCCAAAAAAATCGATCGGTTTTTGGAAGATTACAACATCGCTTTAAACGATTGGAATCTAAGCGTTGAAAAACCGTTTTATTATTTGGCTAAATCCGTTTTCGAAGATGAAATCGTCTATGATGAACGTTCTTTGAAAATGCTTGGGCAGTTGAGACAGTATCAAACCAATTCGTATCCAATCGAAGAACCGTTTTTATCTGTGTTGAGACCGTATCAAAAAGAGGCTTTTCAGTGGTTAATGACGCTTTCTACCTTGGGATTCGGCGGCATTCTTGCGGATGATATGGGACTTGGCAAGACACTTGAAATTCTTTCGTTTATTCATCAGGATACCATCCCTAAGCCGACGATCATCGTCTGCCCGATGAGTTTGATTTACAATTGGGAAAACGAGTGTAAAAAATGGAATGTCAATCTTCCGGTTGTCTTGATTTTGGGAAATGCTTCCGAACGGGAAGAAAAAATTGCTTCCATCGATTATGAATCTAAAAGTATCTATATCACATCCTACGATTCTTTGCGGCGGGATATTGATTTTTATCATGGGATGTTTCGTTTTGTGATTGCCGATGAGGCTCAGTATATCAAAAATCAACATGCCATGAAATCCGAAGCCGTCAAAAAACTGCGTTCTCAGATTCATTTTGCTTTAACCGGAACGCCGATCGAAAACGGACTTGCGGATTTATGGAGTATTTTCGATTTTATTATGCCGGGCTATTTGGGAGAGTATCACCACTTCAAAAGTCGCTATGAGTCGTTGATTTTGCAAAAAGACGAGGAAACATTGCGCATTTTAAAGAAGCGGGTACAACCGTTTATTTTAAGAAGAAGAAAAGAGGATGTTCTTTCCGATTTACCGCCGAAGACCGAAGAAGTCTATTATTGTAAGATGGATGAGGAACAACAAACCATTTATCAGGCGTACGCCAGTCGTTTAAAAGACAGTTTAAAAAGCGGCGGGCAAGATATTTTGGCATTAATTACTAGGTTAAGACAAATCTGTATCACACCGGAATTGATTTACGATAAAAAGTTTTCATCGGCCAAGTTGTCGCTGGCCTTGGAGTTGACACAGCGGGCGCTTCGTGCGAACCATCGGCTGTTGATTTTCTCTCAATTTGCGACGGTCTTTCCGATTTTAGGAGCCCATCTGCAAGAAAACGGAATCCATTATCAGATTTTAGATGGGACGACGCCTGCTCAACGTCGGATGGAACTGGTGGATGATTTCAATCGAAATCCGGCTATACAGGTGTTTATGATTTCCCTTAAAGCCGGCGGAACGGGTTTGAATTTGACCGGAGCGGATATGGTTATCCACTTGGATCCGTGGTGGAATATCAGTGCCGAAAAACAGGCCTCCGATCGGGCTCATCGATTCGGACAGACCAAACATGTTCATATTTTGAAATTGGTTTGCAAAGATACCATCGAAGAAAAAGTGTTGAAATTGCAACAAGCTAAACAAGATCTGGCCGATAACGTCATCAAACAGAAAGAATCGTTTAAAATCAGCAAACAGGAACTGTTGGCGTTGTTGGAAGGAGGGAATGAAATTGGAGAAAACCGTTAAAGAAATCATTTCTAAAAACATTGCTCAATTAAGAAAAAAAGAAGGAATGACCCAAGCCGAACTGGCCGAGCGATTGTTTTATTCGGATAAGGCCATTTCCAAATGGGAACGGGGCGATTCCCTGCCGGATGCGGAAATGCTTTATCGTTTGGCTGAAATTTTTCATGTGGAAATCCAGTATCTATTTACCGAACACGAAAGTATCGGCTTGTCCCATGAGGAGTTGGAACGACTAAAGAAGAAAGAAATTCGGTATAAAATTGTTTTTTCATTGGTTGTCGTTGCCATTTTGACGACGTTGTTGATGATTATTTTGGGATCGACCTTAGAAGTTTTAATGTCTACGAAATGGACACTTACCCTTTTTGTTATTCCGGTTCTTTTATCGGTTGTTTTGATGATCAACAATATTTGCGGTAAAAAACGGTTTAATTTGGTTTTGATTTCGTTGATTATTTGGACGCTGGCCGAATTTTTGTATTTGTATTTTATTGAATTTGAACCGGTTATCATTTTTGCGGTAGCGACGGTTTTGGAAGTGGCTTTTATTATATGGCCGTTTTTATCGCAATTTACCTTTTTGAAGCAATGGAAAAAACGCAATGAAAAAGTAAAATAAATCTTGTATTTTTTCAAAAAATATGATATACTTATATTAAGAATTATTCTTGATAAGGAGGATGGTCATGCAACGAAGAAATACATCTCAGCGCCAAATCGTTTTTGAGTCTTTGGCTGTGTTAGGCCATGCGACAACGGAATCCTTAATCAGTTATATCAAGAACAATTATGATGCCATTTCTTTGGCAACCATCTACCGCAATATCGGTATCTTATTAGAAGAAAAAAAGATCAGACGGGTTCGGTTGCAAAATACGGATGTATTGGAAACCATCAAAACGCCGCATTTTCACTTTGTCTGTCAAACGTGCGGTCGAATTGAAGATGTCAAAGCCGATGGCATGATTCGTGCGGTAAAAGAAGTCGTAGATCAACAAGCATACGATGTGGAAAGTTACGATATTTGTTTTTACGGTACGTGTGAAGAATGTAAGAAAAAAGAAGGAGAAAAACAGAATGAAGAAGTATGTATGTAAAGTATGCGGATACGTTCACGAAGGCGATTCCGCACCAGAAAAATGCCCGGTATGCAATGCCGGTCCGGACAAATTCGAAGAAATGAAAGAAGGCACGTTGACTTGGGCTTGCGAACACGAAGTCGGTGTTGCCAAAGGGGCTCCGGAAGACATCTTAATGGATTTAAGAGCCAACTTTGAAGGAGAATGTTGTGAAGTCGGCATGTATCTTGCGATGGCCAGAGTTGCCCACAGAGAAGGATATCCGGAAATCGGTATGTACTATGAAAAAGCCGCTTATGAAGAAGCTGAACATGCTGCTAAATTTGCGGAATTATTAGGAGAAGTTGTTACCTCTTCGACCGAACAGAATTTGAAATTACGAGTTGCTGCCGAAAACGGTGCTACAGCCGGTAAGATGGATTTGGCAATGCGTGCTAAAAAGTTAAACTTGGATGCGATCCACGATACTGTTCATGAAATGGGCAAAGATGAAGCGCGTCACGGCAAAGCATTTGAAGGTCTTTTAAAAAGATATTTCGGTTAAGATAAAAGGTGTTGTTTCGATTTGGAACAACACCTTCTTTTTTATTTAGAGAAAATCGTTTGATAAAGATCATCTTGTTCGGCTAAATGGGTAACATAGCCGATTGGGATTTTATTTTCCGTTGCTTCAATGATTCGTTTGGCTCCTTCCGTTTTGAAAGCACCGCAAAGTTCAATGCAATCTACGCCGTTTTTGAGACATTCTTTTGCTGCCGAACAAGCCTCATGGATGCTGGAAACACCGATGATTTGGGCTTGACCGTCATGAATGGAAGCATGATCTTGTATGCGGTTAAAATCACCGAGTATTAAAAAAGCAAATTTCATCTTATCCCCCCTTTTTTAGATCATATAGGTAAATCAAAGGATTTACAACGTGATTGTTTTGGGCTGATGAAGCAGAATCAAAATCTTTTAACGAACAATCATCATTTGAATTTTCCCATATCTTTTTCTTTTTTTTACGCATTTAACCCAAAATTATCCCATTTTTTAACAGTATAATAAAAAGCGTTAAAAAGGAGTGTTCAATATGAAATATCTGAAAATCGCTTTGATGGTCGGTGTGATTTCACTGCTGGGTCTGACTTCTTGCAGCAACAAACAAGATACACCTGCTGCTCTTTCGGTTGAAATCCAATATCAGGATAATACCATCCCTATTACCGGTATTGAAGAAACCGTCGAAGCCGTTTACGATAGCGTTGTAGCCATTGATTCTTATACCGATTCTTCGTTGGTCGGCAGCGGCAGTGGCGTACTATTTGCTTATGATGAAGCAAACGACCTTAGTTTTATTGTAACTTGTCACCATGTGATCGAAGGTTGTAATTCGTTTGTGGTTACCTTATCGGATCAAACAGAATTGGATGCAACATTGGTTGGTGGCGATCCGGCCACTGATCTTGCCGTTTTAAGCGTACAGGAAACCGATTTGACCTATGCGGCTTTGGCCAAGGATACCAATAATCTGCGTTTGGGGCAACAAGTTATTTGTATCGGGAATCCGCTGGGCATTTTACCGGGTAGTGTTTCAAGTGGAATTATTTCTTATTTGGATCGTTCGGTTGTAACAGAAGATTATCGGACGATGACGCTAATTCAAACCGATGTGGCCATCAATTCCGGGAATTCCGGCGGCGGGTTGTTCCAGTTGGATGGGTCGTTGATTGGGATTGTCAATGCCAAATTCGCATCATCCGGTGTAGAAGGGTTGGGATTTGCCATTCCGATGGATACAGCACTTAAAATTATAGAAGAGTTGCTTCAAAGCGCCCAATATCATCCTGAAACACAGCAATGGGAAACCGGTTCTATCGAAGGACGATGGAACTTGGAAGGAACTTTCCAGGCGTATAACAGTTTTAAGAACGAGACAGTTCTTTTAGTAACAGAACTTGCCTCCAATCCGACTGCATCCGATTATAACTGTTTTGCCCTTTACGATCAAATCGCCGCTGTTTCCATTCGTTCGGATTCGCATTATCAGGCAATCTCTTCACCAGAAGAATTTTATACGATTCTATATCAATCAGATTTGAAAATCGGCGATACGATTTATTTGGAAGTTTACAATATTTACGGAAATTTAAGAACCGTTTCTTTTGATTTGATTCAATATCGGTATACCGTGTAATCAGTAGATAAGAGTAGGAAACCCTTTTGTCAGGATTTATATAAATTCCTAAAAGACAGAGGGTTTTTTATTGCCATATTTCTTTTTTTTGGTATAATATTAAAAGAATAGGAAGGTGCTTTTATGGCAGATTATAAAGAATTGGCCCAAGTGATATTTCCCGATATTACACAGACAGTTGCGGATTTGGAAAAAAAATATCCGAAAAGAGCATTAAAAGAAGGGGCTATGGTAACACGGTTTGCGCCATCTCCAACGGGTTTTTTACATACAGGAAGTTTATTTTCCTCATTTGTTTCTTATCGTTTTGCCAAACAAAGCGGCGGAATTTTTTATATTCGTTTAGAAGATACCGATACGAAAAGAGAAATAGAAGGATCGGCCGAAGCACTCGTCGCTCAATTGAAAGAGTTTGACATTCTACCGGATGAGGGCTATTTCGGCGACAACAAAGAAAAAGGGGCTTATGGACCGTATCAACAATCCAAACGGGCGACGATTTATGCGGTTTGCATTAAACATTTGATTGAACAAGGAAGGGCATATCCTTGTTTTTGTACGGCCGATGAGTTGGCGGAATTGCGGAAAATGCAAGAAGCAAGAAAGATTATTCCCGGCTATTACGGTCCGTATGCCAAATACCGTGATTTTCCGATTGATGCGGCTATCGCCAAAATTAAAGCGGGCGATCCTTATATTATTCGTTTTAAATCAATGGGGAATCATGAAAATAAAATCTTTTTCCACGATGAAATCAAAGGTGATTTGGAATTGACGGAAAACGATCAGGATATTGTCATTTTAAAATCCGATGGGCTTCCGACGTATCATTTTGCCCATTTGGTCGATGATCACTTCATGCGGACCACACATGTAACCAGAGGAGAAGAATGGTTGTCCAGTCTGCCTATTCACTTAGAGTTATTCGATACAATGGGTTTTGAACGGCCGAAGTACGCGCATTATCCGGTCATCATGAAAATGGAAGACAATCGTCGCCGTAAAATCAGCAAACGTAAAGATGCCGAAGCATCGGTTTCCTTTTTCTTAGAAGAAGGGTACCCCAAATACGGATTTTTAGAGTATTTACTCACAATCGCCAACTCCAATTACGAAGCATGGCGGGAAACGCATTTGGATGCGGATTATTTGGATTTTGAACTACGTTTTGATAAAATGGCTTTGGACGGGGCGTTGTTTGATTTGGCCAAAGTACAAAGTATTTCCAAAGAAAGAATGGCTTATCGTAGTGCGGTCGATTTATGCGAAGAAGTAAAAGAATGGGCTAAAGTATATCAGAAAGAATTGTACGAAAAAATTACAGCTGACGAGTCCTATTTTATTTCTATCTTAAACATTGAGCGAAATAAAGAAAAACCGCGTAAGGATTATGCAAAATACGGTGATATTTATCCGATGATCGGTTTCTTTTACGATGATGTCTATGAAACAATCGATCTTGATGCACTTCCTTGGAATGAACAGATCGAAAGAGGAGAAATCAAAGCTTGTTTGATGGACTATGCCGCTTCCATGCAAATGGATTTAAGCGAAGAAGAATGGTTTGCCTCTTTAAAACAATTGGCGCTTCGTCATGGTTTTTCGGATAATGTGAAAGAATGGAAGAAAAACAAAGCGGCTTTTAAGGGACATATCGGCGATGTTTCCGAATTTTTGAGAATTGCTTTATCCGGTAGGAAAAATGCACCGAACCTTTATTATATTATTCAAATTTTAGGGGAACAAAAAGTAAAACAGAGAATCAAACAAGTCGTTTCTACCTTGTAAACAACGAAAAGTCTTTGCAAATGACTTGGTTTTGTGATATACTAATTTATGCGATTTTTATCGCATAAAGTCGGCCTGTTGGTGAAATGGTTAACACATTGCCCTCTCAAGGCAACATTCACGGGTTCGAACCCCGTACAGGTCACCAAATTGAAATCAATGGTTTGAACTGCTAAATTTAGCTGTTCAAGCCTTTTTTTGTACAAAAATTAAGGGATTTAAGTTTGAAAAGTGATTAAAAACGGATAAAAAATTAGTAAATTTTGATTTTTTGCGTGAAGTGATTTATAATGCCATTGCTCATAATGACTGGATAAGTGGTGTGTATATAAATATGATGATAGAGTAGAGGTAATGTCTTATGGAGGACTACCACAAGGACAAACTATCGAAAATTTCTTTAAAGGTGTCAGTCATCCTAGAAGTGAGTCTTTAATGAGAATCATGAGAGATTTGGACTTTGTAGAGAGAACAGGTCATGGTATTCCTAATGTTGTTAGGGTATATGGTAAGGAAGCATTTGAGATTGCAGATGATTATATCTTAGTAACATTACCGTACGATAAAGAAGTTTTAAATGAGTTAAATGATACCAATGATACCAATAATGATACCAATATCAATAAAATATTAAATGAATTCGATTATGAAGTTTATAACTTAATACAAAACGGCATCAACACAACTAAGAAATTAATTCAAAAAACCGGAAAAAGTAAAATGACAATTATAAGAAGTACAAATAAATTAGTAAACAATAAAAAAATTAAAAGAATAGGTTCAACTAGAACAGCATATTGGGAAATAGTAGAAGATAATTAAAAGCATAAACCACTTAGTTCAATAAGGATTAAGTGGTCTTTTTATGTCTTTAATGAGTAGTTTTAATTTCCTTTATAAGTTTAGAAGAGTTCAAATTATGACAAATGAACTAACAAATCAAATATATAAATTAAAAGAATAGTTAATGGATTGGGACTTCTAAATACGGTTAAAGGATTAATCTTTATCATAAAAATGATCATGAAACGAGATGCCTATGTTGTTAAAAGATAATAAATTAGTCAAAAACAAAAGGAAGAAATACTGTTCGTTAATTTGTAAAAGAAGCACATCCAAAAACAATTAATTCATCAAAAAGTGTAATGAAAGTTTTGTCTCATAATGGTAATTTATTCCGCCAAAATGAGTTAATAGATCATGAATTTAGTCGTGATGTAAAATCGAAAAGGAGGTAATATTTATAAGCACTTGATCGTTAATATTTTTGTAAAACGGTATGATTTATGATATAATAGCATTTGTGGTGATAAACATGAATTTTGTAATGGATCCGAAATCCAAGTATGTCGGAAATCTGCTTGTAATTTTATTGGAACTGTTGATCGGTATTTTGTTGTTGGTGTTGCCGGCTGAGGCGATCATTCAGTTTTTTTTACTGAGTTCGGGAATTGTTCTTGTTATTTGGAATATTTTGCCGTGTCTTTATGGGTGGCGTTTGGCGCTGGAACAGAAAAAATACTTATTGGATGCGATTACGTCGACCATCTCGGTTGTTTTGGGAATTTTAATGATCGTACTTCCCAATTTGGCAGTCAATATTCTATTGGCTTGTTGGTTTATCGTCATGCCGCTTTTAAGAATCTTCTTGGATCATGATCCGAAAACAAGACTTAAAAAAGAACTTCCGTATTTTTTGGTAGCTATTTTTTTGTTTATTTTCAGTTTCAGTTTGATCAGTAAGATTATTGTCCGAGTTTTGGGAATTTTATTTTTGATTTTGGCTGTTCTGCATTTTATTTTATGTACGAGAATTTATCGGATTGCGAAAAAGTTGACAGTCCAAACTTCTTCTTATACTTCCGAAAAAGAAAAAGATGCGATTGACGCAGAAGTAAAAGATTTGTGATAAGCTGAAAAAATGTATAATGCAGTTGACATTTTTGTCATTTTTTGATATAAGTTTATAAGAAGTTTGTCGAGGAGGAAGAGATGATGAAAGTTACAGTTGTTTCAGATAGTAACAGCGGTATTACACAACAAGAGGCAAAAGAATTAGGAATTCAAATTGTACCAATGCCCTTTACCATTGAAGGAGAAGAGTATTTTGAGGATATCAATTTAACACAGGAAGGATTTTACGAAAAATTATTGCAAGACGTTTCTGTTTCCACGTCTCAACCGGCGATCGGATTTGTCATGGATGTGTGGAATCAGTTATTGAAAGAATACGATCAAATCGTTTATATCCCGATGTCAAGCGGCCTTTCCGAATCGTGTGCATCGGCGATGCGGGCGGCTCAGGCACATTATGAAGGAAAAGTGTTTGTAGTCAATAATCAACGAATTTCCGTTACCCAACGTCAATCGGTAATGGATGCGTTGGAGTTGGTTCAAAAAGGATATGATGCTGCTAAAATCAAAGAGATTTTGGAAGAAGTGAAAATGCAATCGGATATTTATATTATGGTGGACACACTCAAATATTTGAGAAAGGGCGGACGGATTACACCGGCTGCCGCTGCAGTAGGTGGGTTGCTGAAAATCAAACCGATTTTACAAATCAGAGGCGAAAAACTGGATAAATTCAGGATGATGAACCGAACGCTTGAAAACGCAAAGCGAATTATGATTGAAGCCGTCAAAGAAAGTATCAATACGTGGCTTAAAGATATTGACGGTCGTACGGATAATTGTCATATTGAAATTGCTTATACCGGAACAGATCGTACAGTGGTCGATGCGTTTATCAAACAAGTACAAGAAGAATTTCCGGGAAAAGATATTGTTTGCAATCCCCTTTCGTTATCGGTTTCCTGTCATATCGGGGATGGTGCGCTTGCCTTGGCGGTATCCAAAGCCTTACCGGATCGCTTTTAAAATGCCTTATTACGGCATTTTATTTATGATAAATATTGTATATTTATAAAGAAAAGTTGTTTCATTTCCTATTTTATAGTATAATCTTGTTAATTAGTGGAGGGAAACGCTATGGATAAACGAAAGAAGATAAAAGTTCACCCTTATATTTTCATTATCCTATCGTTTTTAGGAGTTATTTTGTTGGGAACATTGTTGCTGTTGTTGCCGATATCGGTCGCAGACGGAACCATGCTTGATTTTGTCGATGCATTGTTTATTTCCACGTCGTCGATTTGTGTGACAGGCTTGACCGTTGTCGATATTTCGGCCCGATTATCTATATTCGGTAAAGTCGTGATGGCTTTTTTAATGGAAATCGGCGGTCTTTCTTTTTTGACCATCGCTGTTTATATTTTTACGGTTTTAGGAGCGAAGATCGGCATCAGTAACCGCTATTTGATGAAAGAAGCATTAAACCAAAATTCTCTTTCGGGAATTATTTCTTTAGTTAAAAGAATTATGATTATCGCTTTTGCGATCCAACTTTTCGGTGTTGTCTTAAATTATTTGGCCTTAATGGACTATTATGATTATCGATTTTGGCCGACATTGGGGGCTTCCCTATACCATTCGGTTGCATCTTTTAATAATGCGGGATTCGATATTTTCGGCCCGAACAGTATGATTCCGTTTAAAGATAATGTATTACTGAATATTTCAACCATCCTTTTGATTTTTTTCGGTGGATTGGGTTTTTATGTGATCAACGATATTATTACAAAACGATCGTTTTTAAAACTGTCTATCCATTCTAAAATTGTTTTAATCATGACTTTTTTCTTGATTATCAGCGGTACGATTTTTTTTAAGTTGTCCATGTGGGATGATATTACTTGGTTACAAGCTTTATTTACTTCTGTTACCTGTCGAACCGCCGGATTTACAACCGTCGATTTGTCTACTTTACCACCGGGAGCATATATTACGGCGGTCGTTTTGATGTTTATCGGAGCCTCTCCCGGCTCAACCGGCGGTGGTGTTAAAACAACGACTTTGTTTGTTATATTCTTAACGGTTCTATATTATGCACAAGGAAAAAAACCGAAAATTTTCAAACGAAGAGTGGCAGACAGTTCCATTTTCAAAGCTTTTGTATTATTTGGCATTGCCGTATTGGCGATTTTGTTTTCAACTTTTGTGATCGGTTTGATTCAACCACAACTGAGTGTGGAGAAAATTTTATTTGAAGTAACGTCGGCTTTTTCGACAACCGGACTTACCATGGGAATTACGATGTCTTTGGAATGGTCCAGTAAGATTATTCTTTGTTTGTTGATGTTTTTCGGTCGGGTCGGACCGCTTACGATTATCGGGGTTGTAAACCGAAATTGGATGACGGAGTCAAAAGAGGCGGTTCAGTATGTAGAAGAAAGGGTTATTGTCGGATGAAAAAAAGTTTTATTGTTATTGGTTTGGGAAGATTTGGGCTATCGGTAGCCAAAGTACTTTCCAGTTTGAATTGCGATATTTTGTGTATGGATGTCAATGAGGAGTCCGTTCAGGATGCCGTTATGGAAATCGACAACTGTGTTATTGCCGATGCGACAAAACTGTCGGCATTGAAAGAAGCCGGTGCTGCCTCTATTGATCATGCGGTGGTGGCCATCGGAAATAATTTGGAAGCGTCGATTTTAACGACGTTGAATCTTCAGGTTCTTGGCGTAAAAAATATTACGGTGCGGGCAGATTCCAATAAATATATTGAGATGTATCAAAAATTAGGAGCAACCGAAGTGATCGTTCCGGAAGAAATGTCTGCCGTTTCGCTGGCCAATCAGATTGCAAGCGATGCGATTTTGGATTACTACTCCGTTGATACACAGTATGCTATCGTAAAGATTTTATTAGGAAATAATTTCGTTTCCAAAAGTTTGATTGACATGGATTTACGGAATCGGTTTGATGTGAATATCGTCGGCATCATTCGGAATAAAGAATTTTATATTCCCAGAGGAACCGATTTTTTACAACCGAAAGATATCGTTGTTTTGGTGGGAACAAAACCGAAAATCAGAAAGGTGGATACTTTTCTTAATCAAGAATCAAAATAGTAAAAGGTGGTTCTATGAAAGCATTAGTTGTTTACAATGCCTATAGCGGGAAAAGAAAAAACAGTAAGTATATTTCTTATATCTGCGAACAACTCAAAACAAAATACGATATAGTAGAATCGTTTCGAAGTACCGGACCGAAATCATTAACCGAATATATTGTCAGTCATGGAAAGAATTTCGATTTGATTGTGGCATCCGGCGGCGATGGGTCTTTAAATGAGACCGTTAATGGGTTAATGCAACTTTCCAAACGACCGACTCTTGCATATGTTCCGTCCGGGACTTGTAATGATACCGGTCGCAGTCTTGGATTAAAAAAGAATATTCGTAAAACGATGAAGATTATTTTGGAAGAAAATAAGACTTATTTGGACGTCAATCAAATCAACGGTCGTTATTTTGTTTACGGTCTTGCCGCGGGAAGTTTGACCGATATCAGTTACGGAACAGATTACCGAATGAAAAAAAGATTCGGTCGTTTTGCTTACTATCTTCAAGCCGTTAAATCGGTCGGAAAGGACCGCTCGATTTCGATTCGCATTCAAGCCGATGGAAAAGAAATCGTTGGGAAATATTTTCTTTTTTTGGCAACCAATTCCAGATATTTGGCTTCTTTTAAACTGCATCGCAAGAAACAAATTTATTTGGATGAAGGAAAACTTCATATCACATTGATTCGGAAGAAAAACCGTTGGATCAACACGTTGGATATGGCTTTCTTTTTATTGTTGGGCGAACGATATACACACAATATCGAACATTTTGAAGCGAAAAATATCGTTATTACTTCCAGTGATGCCATTTGCTATAATACAGATGGTGAAAGTTTTCCGGAAATGAGAAGAATAGAAGTAACGGTTTTGCCGGAGCAAATAGAAGTCATCGTTTCAAAAAGAGTTTTAAAAAAACATTTTAATAAAACCAACTCAGTTTAGCCATACTATTTGTGGTGATGTCCGTGAATAACAGATTGTCGAAACTGAGTTTTTTTTTATATGTTTTTATCTATGATTATGTATGGATTCGCATTATTTTATTTCCGTACTTTTATGAAACGTTTCATTCTATGGCGTTTTTTTATTCATTGTTGTTGACCTTGATTGTAAGTTTTTTTGTTTTGTTGCTGCCTAAGAAGATTTTAAACCACGATTATGAAAACAGGTATATGAAATCGAAATTCAAACATTTTTACAATATCGTTTTGGCAGTGGAATCTATCATCGGAATGGCTTATTGTGCGTATGTGTTAAGTTCGGTATTTGTCAGAAGATGCAATCCGGTTGTATTGATTGTTCCGTTTTCCGTGGTTATGGCGGTTATTTCTTTTTTAAAACCGTCGGATATTGTTCAAATCGCCACCTGGTTTATCATCGGCTGCATCGGTTTTATTGTCATCAGTTTTATTTATACGGTTCCGATGGACTATTCATTGTTGTTTCCTTTAAAATCGTATTCGTGGTATTTTATTCCGATTTATGCTTTATTGCTACTATCGGATAATTTAACTTTATTATTGATGGATAAAAAGAATTTTCGACTATCCAAACCGACTTTTTTGTTTTCTATTTTGATTTCTTTGTTCTTTTTTAATTTCGAATTGTTGTTTACACTGACAACAACCGGGGATACCCTGTTAGAAGGACTCCCGTGGCTCGGGTTTCTTTCTCTTTCGATTAAACCGGTTACCAAATACGTCGGTAATTTTGATTTTGCCTATATTATCTTAATTCTTGTTTGCTGTATTTTTAAATATGCATTTAATTGGAGTGTCATCCGCAATGCTTTCAAGCAAAAAAGTAAAAAACTGACTTGGATCATTGCCGTATGTTTGAGTATCTCATCCTCCGTTGTTGCTGCTTTATGGATTAAAAGCGACTTTTTGATCGATTTTGTATTGATTGTTTTCGGCGTGGGCATATTAATTTTAGGCTGGATGCTAAAGGAGGTTTATCATGCTTCAGCGTCTAAAAAATAATGCGGATGTCATTTACAGAAAAACAGATGCCAACTGTGAAATCTATTATCAGGAGCATCTGTGTAATATATTGGAATTTATGAAAGACATTTATCCTGTTTTGGTGGAACAAGACAGAAAACGATTGGATCACTTGTTTCCGGGGCTTTGCAAGGAAATAGCCGATGATGAAGAATTGGTCGAACAATTGGTTTTCAGCGGCTTGCTGGTAGCCCAAAGAGGAAGAATTCTATATGCCTTTGATTTGTCTAAAGCACCTTCCCGTAGTACGTCCGATTCCATTGCGGATCCGGATAATGTGTTTGGTTCAAGAGATGGTTTTGTCGAAAATTTTAAAGAAAACATTGCTTTGATGCGAACCAGAGTCAAAGACAGTCGCTTAATGATTGATACTGTCACATTGGGTAGAAGAAGCAAAACAATCGTATCGGTCTTGTCTATAGAAGATATTCACAATTCCGAGATTAAGAAAGCTTTGCTGGAAAAATTAAAGAAAATAGATTTGGATGCGATTCTTTCCGTTGAAGATATAATGGCTTATTTTCAGGAAAATCATTTATTTCCTTCGTATCATTATATCGGCAATCCGGATTCGGCCTGCAGCCGTCTTTATAACGGCGAGTTTGTATTGATTATCGACCGAATCTGTGTTGCCGTTTGTCTTCCGACGACCCTCGCTTATGCATCCCGACATAAAATCGATGGAATTCATTTGCCGCTATTTGCTTTTTTCGAACGTTTGTCTGTCTTGATTTCTGCTTTTATGTCGATCTTTTTTTGCGGAATCTTATGTTCTTTTTCAACCCACCAAAGAGACAGTCTTTCTTTAACGATTTTATCGACGTTAAAAGTTTCGCAAACCGGTGTGTTTTTGCCGATTTACTTGGAGATTTTATTGGTATTGTTTCTCTTCGAATTGTATTATATCATCGGTTTTCGACAATCGAAAATCACAGTATCCTCAACGATCGTGTTGATTGGCGGTTTGATTATCGGAGAAAACTTGATTTCAAGCGGTCTTGCCGGTGTATTTTTAATGACCGGTACAGCCATTTGTTTTTTACTGACGTTCTTGGTCAGTTCCAATGTTACAACCATTTTATCCATTAGCATGTGCCGGTTGTTTATCATTTTATCGTCCATATTTTTCGGTTTGGTCGGAGTGGTATTGGCCAGTATTTTGTTGGCCTATCGGTTGTATCAACAGCGGACATTGGGGGTCCCGTATTTTTATCCTTTCTTACCGTTTGATATAAAAGGAATTCATAAATTTTTCATGTCCACCAGCAGTTTGAAAATCAACCATCGAGATGCGGCTTTACAAGTTAAAAACAGACATCGGAGGAAAATGCATGAAGAAGATCATTAGTTTATTTCTGTTAATTCCCATTTTACTGTGTGGTTGCGAACTGCAAAATATATCCCAAGTTCTTTTTATTGCCAGTATCGGCGTTGAAAAAGAAGAAGATACTTATATCGGTTATTTTTACTTGCCTTTGAGCAGCGATGTCGGTAAAACGGAAAATAAAGAAAATCAGGGAATCGGTCAATACGCCAAAGTGGAAGGAAAAACTTTGGCAGAAGTTTTTGAAAATATTCAATTTTCGACGGAACTGGAAGTTAATTTACGACATGCTTCCAGTATGGTGATCCATAAAGACTTGATGAATGATGACTTTTTAAACGAATTAATTGCTTTTGTTAAAAAGGATGCCGGTATTGATTATAACTTTTATTTATTTGTCACCGAAGATAAGATGGAAGATATTTTCCAGTTTGAAAATCCGAATAAGGAAAGCGTCATCTATTCTGTTTTGGTATCGACTTTGGATAGCCCATCCATTTATATGGCGGCCAATCCGATTCATTTCGTTAAGTTTGCCAGAGAGTTTTATTCCAACCGTTGTATTTCTTTTCCTCTTTTAATCGCAGAGGAATTATGGAATATCGAACAACAAGAAGCCAAAACAATTCATTGTAAAGATGCGGCCTTTTATTATGACGATCAAGTGACGATTGTACGAGATGAGCGAAGTTGCTATATGAAAAGCAATCATATATTTTATGATGATTTAAAAGAGCAGTCTTTTTCGTTGCGGAATTATCACTGGAAAGTGGCGTTTAAAGAACAGCCTATTATCAAAATCACATCCAAATATACGGTTCTTTCGCCTTCCGATATTTTAGAACAAGACATAAAAAAGCATATCGAAGAAACGGTTTTATCTTTTATCCATGACTATGAGAATCAAGATATTTTAAATTTAACATATTATTCTGCTATATACGGTCAAAAATATACTTATGAAAATATCCATGTGGAAATAAAACTGACTCGCTATTGATTTGTCTTTCTAAGCCAATACCAAAGAAAAAATCCGACTGTCCCGATCCCTAAAATACCAATGACTATCCAATGCCAATTGGTATTTTTTTTATGTAGTTTCAACTCGATTTTAAACGAAAAACATTCTTTTGTTTCATCGAGGTGTGTGACAATCAGTTTGGCTGGATAAATACCGTCTTTATTTGCTTGAAAATAGGTGCTTTCGATTTCAAAGTTTTTAACCGAAGTAAAAGTAAATTGATTTTTTTCCAAATCATTCATAATTTCTTCTGGTGTAATGTTGAGTCGGTCGGCATAAAACGTGTACGAAAGAGCCGTATTTGAATAATCGTTTAGAACAGATAAAACGATCGTTACGGTATTGGAAGAATTGGTTGAAGAATCAAAACAAAATACCGTAATGGAATAATCGCCTTCTTTTAAAGGACCGCTAGGAAGACCGGATACACTCATTTGTTCCGCTGTAATTTCTTCTCGGTTGTCCGTGCATTCAAAATACGAAAACAATTCGCTGTTTGAAAGCGTATCTCCGACGTTTTTATAAATGATTTCCTCCTTTGCCGACAGTACCGGAGGGATAAAATCCCTTACGACGATATAGTCGGTTTGCGTGGTTGATTGTTGCTGCGAATTTTGGACGATAACGGTTAAAGGATAAGTTCCCAATGTCAAATGATTTTCATCGTAATCCGTTATAAATTGGATCCGATCGGTTATCATACCGTCCTTTGTATCATAAGCTGTGTATTTTTCTTGGATTTGTTTTAAAGTCAAAGGGTGGTCTATATCGACAAAATGGAAATGACAGCGATCCTCTTGATCGTTTTCTTCGCTTAAAGGCGCCCCGCTCAAAACGAAAATACTAAGAAAACAAAGTAAGTTCATAACGTTTTTTTCGGATGATGGTAAGACTCAATCCACCTAATATCAGCACACACGGTAAAACAATCCAATAGGATGAATCGCTCTTGGAATCAATGATTTGCAAAGTGATGACTTTATGAACGGTGGTTTGATCGGAAAAAGTTTCGCTGATGAGAACATCGTACTGTTCTTTTTGGAAGCCCGAAGCATCAAAATAACTGCTGGTTACGGTGACAGCGGTCGCATTTTGGGAGATGAGGCCGGCATTTTTCAACATTTCAAGCAGTTGTTCGTTGGTAATGAGTTGATCTTTGGGTAAATAAAGGGTATCTTTGACATAGATGATCGGACCGGTTGTATCGGTGATGTAATAAAGAAATTCTTTTGTTTCCTGATTACCCGAAGGATCGGTAATGCTGATGACGATTTTAAAATCTTTTCCCTCCGTCCCGTCACATGTATTGGATACAACAACCAACTCATTATTTGACAGTTCATAATAATTATCTGTCACAATGAAATAAGACTTAATTTCATCTTCGTTTAACGGGTGATCGGATATGATTTTTTCAACTCCGTCTTTTAATTGAATGGTTGGGGCAATCCGGTCTTTTACTTCAATGGTTAATGTTTTTGTCGCAGACGCATTTCCGTCTTTATCTTTACAATAAACTCCGATGGTGTATGTGCCGATGGTATCAAAATTGGATTGGTATCGGTCATCCCAAAAACAGATTAGTTCTTCAGAAGGTGTATAATTATCTGAAAACGTAAATAATTTTTTGGCATCTTCGGAAGTATAAACGTCGTGCACATCCACAACGATTTTCTCTTGTTTTAATTCGACAATCGGACTGGACAAATCTTTAACTAAAATATAATCTGCGGAATAAGTTACATTGTTTTGACGATCTTTGGCCCAAACCAAAATATAATACTGGCCCAACGCTATTTTTTCGGGATAATTGGATTCGAAATACAATTGACTGCTGTCAATCGTTCCGTCCACTTGATCAACAGCGTAGTAGCGCTGTTGAATCTGTTCAAGCGTCAACGGCGAAGAAATATCCACCAAATGGGTTTTACCACCGGATATGGTCATATCCGAAGCGGAAATTTCTTCTTTTATATAGAAACATTCGATATAAAGATTTACAGTTGGCGCTAAGACGGCACATCCGTTTATCTTTGCAAAATAAATTCCATCATATGGAATACTCCAATTTCTACCATTGTAAAGATTTTCTTTTAATTCTTGTTGCAGCATGTCCAGTTCCGCCATTTTATTTTCCGGAACGGAAAGATATTGTTGTAAAACCGAACGATCCGCTTCGCTTTCTTCAATATCAACTCCATCTGAATGCGTTGTTGTTACATCCCCTTTGAGCCAATCGGTATCTATATAGTCGAAGAAGGAATATAAGATATAATACCCTGACTCTAAAATAACGCTGTCGTTTCCGGAAAATTCGAATGTCTGATGGTATTGATGAACAGCAGAAGATGAAGAATCGGCTTTTGAAAAAAGTCCACTGTAAAATAAAACAGCGACCATACCAAATAAAACGATTATTTTTTTCATATGTTCTCCTTTCTTTTTTTAGAGGGTTGCTTCCCCTACTTCAATAGATAGAAAAAATATTGAAAAATGTAAAAAGAAATCCATTCGATATTCGAAGAAAGAAGATAAAATATAAATTTAAAATCAGTCGTATAATTAAAAAACCGTTAACATTTCAAATGATTTCTTATGTTATACTTTTTGAAAACTTGTTTTTTGCGGTTATTGGTTATTTCCGTATAGATTTCAGTCGTAGAGATAGAAGAATGCCCTAAAATTTCTTGAACCGATCGTAAATCCGCCCCATTAATCAATAAATTCGTGGCGAATGTATGACGCAAATAATGAGGTGTTGATTTGCAATTGATTCCGGCAAGACGTTTATATTTTTGAAAAGCATCTTCAATCCCGTAAATACTTAACCGATTGCGGTATTTATTGATGAAAAGATACGAATGGTCCGGTTTTAATTTTTTACGAAGATGCAAAAATATAAGCTATTTCTATTCTCGCTAATTCGTATTTTACTCCTATTCCTCTTTCCGCTTACTACTCATGCCAAAGAAGAATCAAAGCCTACAACGAGTGATAATTGGAAGCTTATCTTAGAAAACCTAGATATTGATATTAAATACTTAGAACTGGGTAAATATCTAGGTCTATATTGGGATTCTTATGTAGAGGAGAACTCTAAAATAAGCTATCTCTATCTTTGCTGGACAAGCACCTACCTGACAAGGACAGATGCCACAATTTTATACTTAAAGGAATCAAGTAAATCCTATTATCTTTATTCTACAAAAGAAGAGATGAACCAAAAGAAAGGTGGCTGGCTTTCCAGCGAAAGTAAGGCCTATCCTGAATATGACCACACCCTTTATATGACACCCATTGCGGGTATCATCAATAGAGAGAACTTTGGCTTACCTCTAAAGAGAACCTATACCTTCCAAAATCTTAAATTTGGCTATGAAGGAACCAATCAAGCAATCGGGGAATGTAAGCAGGAGATGACCTTTGATTTAGGACTACTCCCTAAAAATGACGGAAAGAATAGCATGCAGTTATGCACCCATGGCTTTGAAATCATCGAAGCCTGTGAGGCTCAAAGCTATTTCGATATCTTGAAATATGGAGGCTATGGACATTTCGTTCATTTTAATACCACCATTAAAATCAATAAAATCTATCGTGTTGATGTTGCCTATAAGGTCGTCAATGATGATAAGCCCTGGTATCAATTTTTCTTACCTTCTGATGAACATCAAATCAAGAAATCCTTAACCACAGAACGTGTATCTGGAGGTATCTTTGGCTTATACCAATTTCAAGGCTTTACCGAAGGCTCTTATCAATCCACCAAGAACTCGAGTATCCACTATAAGTATCGCCTACATCTCAATTACGATGATGATTGCTGGAATATCTTTGAAGGGAAGGAATACTACGAATCGGATTACAGAAGAATCAGCCAATTTCAAATTTTAAGAATGAACTATGTCATAGATGAGGAAACCTATGATGTTCCTATTCAAATGGATACCATCGAAGGAGAAACCCTCTTTATCTTAGATCCTGATTTAATCATAGATACAGATACCCCCTACTATAAAATCAAAAAACAAATTGACGATTTTATTCATACCTTAAAGGATAAGCTAAAGTCCAAGCTATGGATTCTTTGGACGATGATCTGTGTTGTAGGAGTTGGTATTCTTATCGTGATTATTTTAAAAGTGAGGAGCTTTATTCGCCTCTTAATCCCTAAAAAAGAAAAGGAATAAAAGAAAGGACAATGTATGAAACATATAATCTTATTTTCAGTATTCTCAATTTTAGGTATAGCTTCTCTATTAGGACTAGCCCTAATCCCCAAAGAGAAGATTTCCAATCCAACCTCTAAAACTCTATCCTTAGCCTCTACCACCCAAACAGAGGAAAAGCCTATTATCTCTAATGAGGATATTCCCCTCCACCAATGGATTAAAACAGCCACAGATGGCTCCTCCATTACCTTTGAGCATCTCACCTACACGCTTGAAAATTCTAGAGTCAATGTCACTTGTGAAGAACCAGAGGTAGTTTAAACCTTATATCTTTATTCATATTTAAAAAAAGATACGGAAACCTTTATTTCTATATCTTATACATAATGAGAATTGGCTCTTTACTAGGGATAATGGTTATATTATAAGACCTAGTACGTTTCTTGATTGGTTAGAAAAAGTTTTAAAAAAAGCCAATCTCCCTCACTTTACAATCCATAGCCTAAGACACACCAATATCACCTTACAAATTACCTCTGGTGTTCCTTGGTCCTATGTCAAGATTTAGCGCAAGTTAAAATGAGAAATTTATCCTCATCTTA
>UQFG01000023.1 GCA_900540175.1 uncultured Mollicutes bacterium
TTCCCTATTCAAACTATTCCAACGTGTTGAAAGGCATAAAAAGAATCATCGCTTGGAGTTTTCTTATCAAATCTTTGAAGACCGTAAAAAAAGCCGTACAATTTTTTTACTCGTACGACTTCGTTTGATTTAAAAATCAATGCTATTTTGCTTTCACTTTAAATCATCTGATTAAAGGAAAACCTACTTTTTATCGGCTATTCGAAATCGATTGTAAATGTTTGGTCTTCGTGATTGAAGACAAAACGGGCACCTATTAAAACAATTTCGGTTGCACCTTCCGGCAATGTTTCCTTAAAGTACAGATTCATACCCATCATAGAAACCGCAATCATTTCATCATAAACCAAGATAGAATTAGGCATTCCTTCTGCTACGCTTGGGCTAGCTGTATAGGTTGCTTTTGCAACCGCTTCGGTTGTATAATTTACTAATTGGTCTGCCTCGATGTTCAACAACAAATCACTGCCTTGGAATGTCAAAACCAGTGTATCAGAACCTTCTTTCGTATAAGAAGCATACAAGGAATCGTCTAAAACAGCAATACCGTTATCGTAAAGTGTAACTGTCTCGGCAAGCATACCGGATAACATCGGATCAGAAACTTTTAACGTACCCGTTACTTCGGCACCTTCTAAAGATGGCTGTACCATAACGCTAACAGAACCGGTCACACCCTGATACGAATACGTCAATTGCTGATAACCGAAAATCGATAAATCCAAAGATTCCAAATCAAAGAACTCAACGGTTACAGGAAGATTGTTTTCTTCTCCGCGATCTTCAAAATAAGTAATCCATAATGTAGGTTGATGTTCAGCAATATAGGCGCTTAAAAATTCATTTAAATCCGCATCAGACGGAATGATTACGTTATCCATTTCACTGATATAAATATCTCGGATATTATTCACATCGGGATCGTATAAAACAATGTCTACCTCATATTCTTTTTCATTATAAGCAAAGGAAATCGTCACTTCTCCTGCTTGAGTAAAATCAAGCTCATCTCCATTTAAAAGCATTGCTTCGGTCAGTGTACCAATCGGACGCGTAAATCTCTGATCTTCTTCGTTTCTGTAAACAAATGAAATAGACAACTCAGGCAACGAACCGTCCGTTACACGAACTGCATACGTATTCAATTCAAGCTTATCGAAAGTCAAAGCATCCCAATCCACGACCGAAATTAAAACAGAAGAGTCTAATCTTTGTTCCCCGATATAGAAATAATATTCTGTTTCTTCACTTGAAGTGGAAGCATCAAATGGAACTTCTTCTGTATTTTTCAGCATATCTTTCGTCGGTTTCATACAATAGTAGAAATTTCCACTGTATTCCCCGTCATACCATTTTTCTCCCATCAAATAATCATCGGTATTTGCAAACGGATCCTCGTTGATACCGCATGTTAATTGATCCGGGCCATCATAATGAACAGAAACGTCATTCAAACTACTAAGCGGAAGAACATAGAACACATCTTGATACTCTTGATACGTAATAGTAGCAACGAAAGCTTGATCCGATGCCTCGCAAGTATAAGTTACCATGTCACTCGTAATCGGAACCGTTTCAATTGTTCCATCATTTTTACGAATTGTTAAAGACAAGCAGTCATAATTTTCTACGACCTTCGTATCCTCTTCCTCACGATATTGCCAAATCACAAACGGTTCATAAGTGGATTCCCCGACAACAACATTCGCTTGAACATCAACTACTTGCGGATTTTCAGGATCATAAACGAAAACAGTCATACCAAAGCGGTGTCCTTGATAACTACCTTCCAGTTGATACTGGCCGACTTGCGTGCAATTAACTTCGCCGGAAGTAATCATTGCTTCTTTCAACACAATATTTTCGGAACTGTCATCTTCATAGTAAACCATTATTTCCAAATTGAGATTCTCAAATTCCGGTTGTTCTTCCAGAACTGGAAGATAAACGGTATCCGCTTGAACGTAAGTAACTTCTTTCGGAATCACACAATAAACGGTTTTAGTCGATCCATCACTCATCGTAAAGGTGAAAATCATACATTCCTGATTTTGATCGTTGACACCGTATTCCGACGTAATTCCCGTAATACCGATGCCATCTACACCGCTAGAACCGGTTGCCCCTTGAGTTCCTTCTGCTCTCACACCCGTATCGGTATCCCCGATATACCAGTTGCCGTTGCTGCCGATGTACGGTGTTTGTCCGTCACTACCGTTGGTTCCATTGGTTCCGTTTGCTCCGGCAGGTCCGGTTGCCCCTTGGGTTCCTTCTGCTTTCACACCCGTATCGGTATCGCCGATATACCAGTTGCCGTTGCTGCCGATGTACGGTGTTTGTCCGTCGCTACCGTTGGTTCCATTGGTTCCGTTTGCTCCGGCAGGTCCGGTTGCGCCTTGAGAACCGACTACTTTACCGAGATTGTCGGTTGTATTGTCCGAATACGTGATGATCAATTCTCCGTCTATGATTTCAGCACGGATTATGCTTTTTGCATTGCTTCCCCCACATCCGGCAAAAACAAAACAACAAAAAGCCAGCATCAGCGTACCCAAACACGCCAAAAACTTCTTTTTCATAAAAAGCCTCCTATTCTTTTTTTAAGAAAAGACCATGGATTACTATAATCCATGGATCAAAATAAGAAAAAAGGCTTTAAAAAAACATCTTTTTACTTAAGTAGATGTTTTTTGTTCAAAAAAATCTTGATTTTAAAGAATAAAATCGCATATAATGAAATAAAGAGTACATGGATTATAGTAATCGGTGTACTTTTTTTATGCAGAAAAACAATATAATCGTTGTTTCATGAAAAAAGTCCGCCTTAATCCCATGAAGGATCAAGCGGACTGATTCTTTAAGTTCTTTTTTAGCGTTGGTTCTGATTTTCTTTATGCTGAAAAATAAAATAAATCAAAAATGCTAAACTGATGAAAAACCACGGTATGTAGGTGGAAACATCTTCATAAGACAAAACGAACGGTTCGTTTTCCCAAAGTTTTCCAACTGCTTTCGCAACAATTTTAAGCGTTGTAAAGGCACTGTAACAAACATGGAATCCGCAAAAAGCGATGGCTGTCCATTCCAATGCTTTGGCTGTTTGTTTCTGCTGGATGAAACCGTAAAGATGGTAAATGCTTGCCAGTACCAACACAAGTGTTGAAATCAAAACAATCAAAGCATCTTGCGAAAAAGAAAACCCGAAATAACCGCCGTCGTCATAGGAAGAAAAACTTAAGATGTACTCAACAAGCGCAAAAACGAATAATACGGCGGCAATAACGACCAAACTGATTCTTTTTTTCATCGGATCGCCTCCAAATTCTCATTTTCCACCAAAAGGCGTGGTTGATACATCAATAAAAGCGGAACCAAAATACCGCATAAAACGATGCACGGCAACAAATAAGAACCGTTGTATAAAAGAGAATACAACCAGTGATCCAAATCAAGGGCGATATTCAGCACTTCCGTTCCTTTTTCCCACATATACATTCCGGATAAGAAATGAGAAACGAAACGCGCTCCGCCACCGATGACAACACCTAAAACTCCCCACGCACATAACGATGTCTTGCTTTTGGCATGCCGTACTTGGGATCCGACAACCCCGCTAAAACCAACTAATGTCCAAGCTAAGATATAATCCAGTAAGACCGAGGCCAACACCATCCAACCGTTTACGGCTAGCGGCGAAAGATCCACCCCGTCCAGCATATCCAGCAAGCCTACTAAAAATCCCCCTAAAAGACCGCACAGCAATCCTCTCCGATACGAAAGAATGATGATCGGTACCATGGCAATTCCCACCGATCCGCCATTGGGCCATAAAGGAAAAAACTTGCAAATGGCACTTTGCAATAAGTCCAAAACAACAGCCAAAGCGGCTAAAAGCGCAACTTCAGCCATGATTTTGGTTGAAAATACTTTTTTCTTCATTTTTTTCTCCTTCTGTCATAAAAAAAAGTCCTTTCTAGGACGCGCATGAAAAAATCGATCTTCCCTACGCTAGCATGACCTAGATCAGGTTATGGGTCGATACGATAAAGTATCCTCTCAGCCTTTCTTGAAGACTCCCCTTTCATTGACAAATCGATTATACCACATTCAAAAAGAAAAAAAAAGGTGATGAACACCTTTTTTTATGAATTTAGGCATGATAAGCGGTAATAATTTTTTTGGCTACTTCCTGACATTCTTCCAACGTGGCTTTTTTTCCGGTATTCATTTGGAAAGTCTGATTCCATTCAAATCCGTCTTCGTATTTAGGAACCAAATGGAAATGCAAATGACCCAGGGTATCGCCGTAAGCACCGTAATTGATGCGATCGGGGTGATACACCTCTTGGATGGCACTGGCCACATCACAAACATCCTTCATAAAAGCCGCACGGTCCTTTTCCGGTAAATCTTTGATTTCGGCGATATGATCTTTTTTATAAGCGACAATCATCCGTCCCGGATGACTTTGATCTTTGAAAACAATCACTTCGGATGTTTCCGTTTCAAAGGCCAGATAACCGAATGCTTCTAATTTTTCGTTTTTTTGACAATAAGGACAATTTTCTTTTTTCATCGTTTTTTTCCTTTCTAATCTTCCGTTGACAAAATCGCCAGGAACGCTTCTTGCGGAACTTCGACGCTACCGATGGCTTTCATCTTCTTCTTTCCTTCTTTTTGTTTTTCCAATAACTTTTTCTTGCGGGAAACATCGCCGCCGTAACATTTTGCCAAAACATCTTTGCGCATCGCTTTGATATCGCTTCTGGCAATGACTTTATGATTGACAACAGCTTGAACGGGAACCTCAAACAACTGTCTGGGAATCAGTTCCTTTAATTTTTCGACGATGACTTTACCGCGTTCATAGGCGAAATCCTTATGGACGATAGCCGATAACGCATCGACCGGATCGCCGTTTAACAAAATATCCATTTTCACCAACTTAGAGGGCTTGTAGTCGGCCAATTCGTAATCAAACGAAGCGTAGCCTTTGGTATAACTTTTCAGTTTATCGAAAAAATCAAAGACGATTTCCAGCAAAGGCATGGAGTAATGCAAGACCACCCGCGTTTCTTCGATGTACTGCATATCCGCAAAAATACCTCTTTTTTTCTGGCACAGTTCCATGACCGCCCCCACGTATTCGGAAGGCGACATAATGGTTGCCGTTACAAACGGTTCTTCGATGCGGCTGATTAACTGAGGCGCAGGCAACTGGCTCGGGTTGTCGATTTCCATTTTGCTGCCGTCGGTCAAAAATACATGATAGGACACCGACGGTGCGGTTGCGATCAAATCGATTCCGAATTCTCTTGAAATCCTTTCCTTGACAATATCCATATGCAGCAATCCCAAAAAACCGGTTCGAAAGCCGAATCCCAATGCCTGCGATGTTTCGGCTTCGAAAATCAAGGCCGCATCGGAAAGTTTCAGTTTTTCCAGCGCATCTTTCAAATCGCCGTACTGCTTGGAGTCGATCGGATAAAGTCCGCAAAAAACCATCGGATTCAACCGCCGATACCCATCCAGCGGCACCGAAGCGGGATTTTCTTTCGTCGTAATGGTATCGCCGACATGAACCGTCGCGATATCTTTGATCGAAGCCGTTAAAAAACCGACATCGCCGGCCATCAAATAGTCTCTTTGGACTTCTTTGGGCGTACGAACACCCAGTTCGATAACGGTATATTCGCTGCCGGTTGCCATAAAACGAATGGTATCGCCTCGCCGAATGATTCCTTCTTTGACACAAATCAAAACCACAACGCCGCGATAAGCATCGAAAGCACTGTCGAAAATCAAAGCCCGAACAGGCGCGGTAAGCGATCCGCTTGGCGGGGCGATGTGGTGAACAATCTGTTCTAAAATCGCTCGAACACCGATCCCGGTTTTAGCCGATGCCAAAACGGCCTCATCGGCGGGCAGACCGATCACTTCTTCGATTTCATGTTTGGTATGGTTTACATCGGCCGACGGTAAGTCGATTTTATTAATCAACGGCAATACTTCCAAATGATTGTCGATCGCCAAATAGACATTGGCAAGCGTCTGGGCTTCGACGCCTTGGGTGGCATCGACGACCAAAACGGCTCCTTCGCAGGCCGCTAAACTTCTGGAAACTTCATAGGTGAAATCGACATGTCCCGGTGTATCGATCAAATGAAATTCGTATTCCAAACCGTCATCGGCTTTGTAAATCATGCTGACGGCATTCAGTTTAATCGTAATTCCCCGTTCCCGTTCCAACTCCATTGAATCTAAAATCTGATCTTGCATTTCCCGTTTGCTGACCGATTCGCAAATTTCCAAAATCCGGTCGGCAAGCGTGGATTTACCGTGGTCGATATGGGCAATGATACAGAAATTACGGATCATTTTTTGCCGCTGTTTCATTTTTTCTATCTGGTCCATGGATGCACCTCCGTCTATTTTTTTATTGTAGCAAAAAGTCGCATTTTTTGCAAGAACAAACCCCATCAGAAAGAAAAAGGGCCGAAGCCCTTTTAGACAGTCTGTAAGCCATGTTCTGTACCTTGATTTCAAGGCGGTAACTATTTATCTGCAACTAAGTTGCCCCTTGTCCGCTTCATTTCGCATCGAAAGGCTCCCCTACCATGATTTGGGTTTCTAGCTTGAGGGGTTTACCAACGTTTCATTTTCATATTTCTATGAAACTCGTCTCTGTGGCACGTTATGAAGTACACCCTATTCGAAAGATCGAACGTAGGCTTCCTTCGCCGTCACCTAAAAATAGGCGCCCTGGCTTATGGTTTGGCCAGGCACAAACACTACAATCATCTCAGACTGTGCTAGCATGGACTTTCCTAACCCGAAGGCTCAGTTACCCGACTGTCTTTTTTGATTATAGCAAAAAAACGGTGGTTTGGCAAGAAATCAAGCGTTTGTTTCTTCAGTAGCGGCTTTATTTTTTTCAAACCGTTTCTGTGCATCTTTAAGAGCGTCCTTACGGGAAAGATCGATCTGGCCTTTTTCGTTGACTCCGATGCATTTGACGATGATCTCGTCATTCAAAGAAACGACGTCCTCCGGTTTTTCCACCCGTTCCAATGCCAATTTGGAAATGTGGCACAATCCTTCGGCACCCGGCCATAATTCAACGAAGATACCGTATTTTTCGATCCGCGTTACTTTTCCGGTATAAATTTTACCCACTTCCGCTTCTTTAACGGAATTTAAAATGTAGTCCAGACACGCTTTGGCCGTCGCCATGTTTTGATGCATGACATAGACTCTACCGTCCTGTTCGATATCGATCTTGACATTATCGAATTTTTCGATCGTGGCATTGATAATCTTACCACCGGCACCGATCACGTCTTTAATCTTATCCGGATTGATCTTATCCGTAACGACTTTCGGTGCGTATTCGGACAGTTCGCTGCGAACTTCTTTGATCGTCGTTGCCATATGATCCAAGATTTCCAATCGACCTTTTTTAGCCTGATCCAACGCTTCTTTTAAAATTTCATACGTGATTCCTTTGATCTTGATATCCATTTGTAAGGCTGTGATCCCCTCACGGGTTCCGGCCACTTTGAAATCCATATCCCCCAAATGGTCTTCCAACCCTTGAATATCGGTTAAGATCGTATAATCATCGCCGTACGTGATTAATCCCATCGCGATTCCGGCTACCGGCGCTTTAATCGGAACACCCGCTGCCATTAACGCCAGCGTTCCCGAACAAATGGTCGCTTGGGAAGACGAACCGTTGGATTCCAAAATTTCCGATACGACCCGAATGGTATAAGGAAATTCATCTTCAGAGGGAATGACATAAGAAAGGGCTCGCTCACCCAAAGCACCGTGACCGATTTCCCGTCTTCCCGGGCTGCCGTATCGACCGGTTTCTCCGACCGAAAAAGCCGGGAAATTGTAATGCAACATGAAGCGTTTGTTCGATTCCTCCGTTAAACCGTCGATGATTTGACTGTCGATTAACGAACCGAGTGTTACCGTTCCCAGACTTTGCGTCTGACCGCGCGTAAACAATGCCGAACCGTGAACACGCGGCAATACGTCGATCCGACTGGATAAAGGACGGATTTCATCGGTTTTCCGACCGTCGGGACGGATTTTATCAACCGAAATCAAACGACGGACTTCATTGTGCAACAAATCGTCCAATGTATACTGAACATGTTTTAGATACAAAGCTTTTTCTTCCGTATCAATGACTTTGATTCCTTCGATTTCTTTAATAAACGTCTTTTGATCAAAATGCGCCAACGTTTCGGCGTTGATTTCGTCGATGGTCTGATAACGTTTCAACTTATCTTCGATCCGAATGGCCTCAATCAACCGTTGATTCGCAAAATCGCTGACTTGACGGTAAATCTCTTCATCGACTTTAAACAGTTCCACATCCACTTTTTCTTTTCCGCAAAGCGAAACGATTTCTTGTTGGAAATCGCAAAGGCGCTTAATTTCGGCATGACCGTATTTCAGCGCTTCCCACATATCTTCTTCACTGACAAAACGGGCACCGGCTTCCACCATATTGATCGCCTGATGCGTTCCGGCAACCGTTAAATTAATGTCGGTTTGTTCTAATTGAGCGGCCGTCGGATTGATCACCAGTTGTCCGTTGATGCGACCCACAACAACACCGGCAATCGGTCCTTCAAACGGAATATCGGAAATCATCAGCGCAATGGAAGATCCCAGCATGGCAGCCATGGCCGTCGAACAATCGGGATCCGACGATAAAACCGTATTGACCACTTGAACTTCATTTCTGAACCCGTCGGCAAAAAGCGGACGGATCGGACGATCAATCAATCTCGATACCAACGTTTCATGTTCCGAAGGACGTCCCTCCCGTCTTAAAAAACCACCCGGAATTTTACCGGCGGCATATAATTTTTCTTGGTATAATACCATTAAAGGGAAAAAGTCGGCGGTCGATGCTACATTATTGGAACAAACTGCGGATAAGACCGTACTTCCCCCGTAAGTAACCATACAAGCCCCGTTGGCTTGTTTTGCTACTTCACCGATTTCGACTATCAGTGGACGTCCTGCCCACGTATATTCGAAGCGTTTTACTTCACTCATTTCGTATCTCCTATTCTTTTTTTATCTAACAGTTTTATTATACCACAAACGGAGGCTTTTTCTACCTCTAAAACAAACGAAAATAAAAAAAGGAGAACCTTGTCTCCTTTTTTCCTTACCGACGCAATCCTAATTTGGCAATCAGATCTTCGTAAGCATGCAAATCTTTTTTCTTTAAATAATCCAACAATGCTCTTCTGTGACCGATTTTGCACATTAATCCGCGTTTGGAATGAAAATCGTGAATATGCGTTTGGAAATGAACGTTCAACTGATTGATTTCTTCAGTTAAAATCGCAACTTGAACCGCAGTTGAACCGGTGTCCTTTTCATTTTTTCCATACGTTTTAACGATTTGTGCTTTTTGTTCTGCTGTTAACATCTTTTTTCCTCCATTAATTCTTATTTTTTCGCGTATTTCCCAGTATCGGAAACAGAGGATTTTCCAAATACAGAGAAAACGTCCTTATTTATTATACGCTATTTAGCAAACAATAGCAAGCATTTTTTAAGATGAACCCATTAAATTTTTTTGACGTACGCTCTTCTTCTTTTATGTTGCACGCTGTCGAAATTTTTCCACTGATTGATGATATTGACGTTGTCTTCCAAATTCAAATTCGTTTCCGCATAAGCGACTTTTCCCGTTGACAGCATTTCCATGATCTTGTAGATCAAAGCCGTACTGACGCCTTTATTCTGATATTCCGGCAAAACACCGATTAATCCCAAATCAATGATTTTCGGAAAACGGATACTTTTGAAAAGTTTGAAAATCGTTAACGGACTCAAGCGACCGCCTGATTTTTGCAGCGCCTTACCGATGGACGGAAAAGCGATCCCAAAACAAACCACTTTTTCGTTTTCATCCAACAAAACGGCCACATACCGCAAGTCGATGATCAATTTAAAACTTTGAATCAACTCTTTTTTGACGCGATCGGTAAAAGGAACCGTCGCATACAAATCCCGGTATGTCAATTCGGCGATTTCAAAAAACTGATCGGCATATTTGTTTAAAAATTCTTTCGTATTTTTAGCCGTACCGTAATGCAGTTTGTATTTCCGCAACATAAGATCGCTGATGCGTTTGATTCGTTCGTCGATGACGGCGGGAGCCTTTAGTTTCCGTTCCACCCAATCTACTTCTTTTTGAAAGCCGCATCCCTCAATCAAATCGGCATAATAAGGGTAGTTGTATTGTTCTTCAAAGGTCGAAAGTTCGGAAAAACCTTCGATCAGCAAACCTTCCCGATCCTGATCGGAAAAACCGAGCGGACCGACGATTTCTTCCATTTGTTCTTGTTTGGCCCACGTTTCGATCGCCTGAAACAGTGCGCTTGCGACTTCCTGATTGTCGATTGCATCAAAGCGGGTGAACCGAACGCGTTTTTGTTGCCATTTCTCATTGGCGGCATACTGCAAAATACCGCTGATTCGACCGACCATTTTCCCGTCTAAATAGGCATTGTAATAGACCGCTTTGGCCTGATCGTAATACATATAATCACTTTGGAACAACTTCTTTTCATCTGCGTAAAGAAGCGGGACAAAATAAGGATTGTTTTTATACAAACGAAGCGGAAAACGGATAAAATCCCGTTGTTCTTTCTTCGTTTTGACTTCTCTTACCGTTATCATATTCTTCACCGATGAACCGCATGAAAACAAATGCCCAGATTGCCCGGTCCGCAGTGACTGCCGGCCGTCGGATTGACATCGACGATTTCAACGGTTAAACCAGACCCCAATTTATCCCATAGCATCTGCCGAACCAGCATCGCACTTTCCAGCGCATCCGTATGACCGATCGTCACGCCGTATTCTTCAATCCGATCTTGAAGTTCAACGACGATTTCAACCAATCGTTTTAAAGCCGGCAGTTGTCCTCTTTGTTTTTCGATGCTTTTCATATAGCCTTCTTCATCCATATGAATGATCGGTTTGATCCGTAAAAGGCTACCGAAAAAAGCCGAAAAGTTACTGATCCGACCGCTTCTTTGAAAAAATTTCAAATCGCTTGCGTAAAGATAAAACGCAAAATGAGGGATTTCTTCTTCCGCCCACGCTTGGATTTCTTCAACCGTTTTACCGTCGTGATACAACTTGCTGATTTCTTTTAAAATCGGCAAACTGCCGACCGCGATGGATTTGGTATCGATCGTATGACATACCCGTTCTGGATATTTTTCTTTCAGTTCCGCAAGCGCAAGTGCCATCGCATTGAACGTCGAACTCATCTTGCTGGAAAAGTGAACGTACAAAATATCGTTTCCGCTTTGAAAAACCGGCTCGAAATACTGGATGTAGTCCATCGGACTGAGTGCCGAGGTTTTCGGCATTACACCTTCTTTCAGTTGGCGGTAAAATGCCTTGAAATCAAACGGTTCATCCGTCTGATACGGAAAAAACATTTCCCCGTCGATCGAATAAGGCATACTGATCAACCGATAACCGAGTTCCTTGGCCAAATGAAACGTCATGTCGTTATCGGTATCTGTAAATAAAACAAACATAACTCTATTCTCCCTTTAATTCATTTGTTTGTTTTATTCTATCCTTTTCTTTTTATTTTGTCAAATTTCGTCTTTTATTTCGTATAATTCATTTCTTTCGACAACAAAAAGCATTCTTCTTTGTCTTTTTTCAACTGAGCAATCAGTTCTTCTTTCGAAGAAAACCGACTTTCGGAGCGGATTCGCTTTAAAAAGAAAACCTCAATCTGCTGTCCGTAAATCTCTTGATTCAATCCGAAAATATGAACTTCCAATTTCTTTTCCTCACTGTAATTAAACGTCGGATTGTTCCCGATATTGGCCATGCCGTAGTATTCGATTTGATCGATCACAACTTTGACGAAATAAACGCCGCCATGCGGTAAAAAATAACGTCCGTAACACAAATTGGCTGTAGGAAAACCGATCAACCGTCCTTGTTTAGAACCGCTGATCACCTCACCTCGAATCGAATAGATTCGACCCAAAAGCCGACCGGCTTTTTCCACATCACCGGCTTGCAGCAATTCCCTGATGTACGTAGAAGAAACCCGAACGTCTTCGTAAACGTATTTTTTGACTTCGTAAAATTCAAATTCCCGTCTTAAATCCTCGATGGTTCCTTCGGCTTTTCTTCCGAATGTAAAATCATAACCGCATACACAGGAAACGATATGCATCGCTTTGATACAGGCGATAAATTCTTCTTTGCTCATCGTCATAACGGCTTCCGTAAATTCAATGATAATCAAATAATCGATGCCCATTCTGGAAAGAATATCTTCTTTTTTCTTAAGCGGCGTAATCAGCGGATAATCGGGGATTTTTTTAAGAAAAACCGACGGATGGGGATAAAACGTCAAAACAGCCGATTTATAGCCGTGCCGTTTGCATTCTTCGATCAGTTTTTGATGACCCAAATGGACGCCGTCAAAATTGCCGATGGCCGCACAAAGCGGTTCCGAAACAGTCGGAAATTGTCGGTTTTTGATGTAAATTGTTTTCATAGAATCACCTGTTTTCTTTGAAAATGACCAATGGTTTGTATCGATTGTGTCCAATGACTTCGTATATGGCTATTATAACATTTTTGTGAACAATGTAAAAGGGTTTATCCGTTTGGATTTGTCGTTCATCCAAAACGACGCCGTTATAAACCAAGTGTGCCAAAAAATCGTCGGCATAAAGCGTGGCGAAATCAGGGAAAACCGCTTGAATCGGCAGCAAATCGTCTTCCGTAATCTCTTTTAACGGCTTGGCATCCTCCAGCGAAAAAAAACCGCTTTGGATGCGTCTTAAGCGCTTCATAATGGCCTTTCCGCCCAATAATTGACCGAGATCCCGGGCAAAGGCACGAACATAAAATCCTTTTGAGCAAACGATTCTAAGATCGATGTGGGCATGTCCGTCCTCAATATAAAGATCGGATAAGGTTTCGATTTTGCGGATAAAAACGGGTCTTGGAAGAACGGAAACAGACTCGTTTTTGCGCTGATAGTCGTATAGTTTTTTTCCATTAACTTTGATGGCAGAAACCAACGGCGGAATTTGTTCGGTCTTTGCGGCTAAAATCGCCAAGGCCTGGTCCAACGCTTTTTGATCAACGTTCATCGTTAATTCTTCCGTGATCGTCCCATCCCAGTCCAATGTGGTGGAATCATACCCGAAACAGATGGTTGTAAGGTATTCTTTATCGTGTTCATTCAAGTATTTCATCAGTTTGGTAGCCTGATTACAACCGACTACCAAAAGCCCGGTCACTTGCGGATCCAATGTTCCGGTATGGCCGCATTTGTGCAAATTGAACTTTTTTTTCAAATAGGAAACCACATCAGAAGATGTCCATCCCGCCGGTTTATCCACCAATAAAAAACCATTCATCTTTTTTCTCCTAAAATTATTTCGTCTATTATCTGTTTTTAAAAAATATATTATTTATTGTATAAAATAATTATTTTTAATATTAATATCTAATTTATTTAGTTTTAAAAACTACTTATTATTTGAAATTGTTTCGCCGATCCTCTTTCGACAAAATCACCAGCAGTTTGCCGGATTGAAACGTAATATCGGCCAAATCCGTTTTCCACTCATTGGAAATACAAAGCGGATCTTTGGGAAAAAGCGTATAATTCGTAAGCGGATAAGCAACACCGTTTAACGTCAAATCAACCACTTCTTCCAATGCAAAAAGAGATAAATAGTGATATTTCCCTTTAGAAACTTGAAACGATTCATTTTTTATAAAAATCATCGTATCATCGTCAACCATCCCAATCCGTTCATCTTGTTCCATCAACAAAAGATTGGCTAAAAAATGATCGATCCGATTGCCTTGAATCCCACCTAATATCGTAATTTTTCTGACTTCTTTGGGCAATATCTTCAAAGCAGCCGCCGTATCCGTATCGTCTTTTTCTCGGTTTAAAAAAAAGACATTCTTCTGTTTGGAAAGTCGTTTTTCCTCTTCTTTTTCAATCGAATCAAAATCACCGATCGCCGCATCGAGGGCGATTCCTTCTTCTAAAGCCAGAATCGCTCCTTGATCAATGCCGACGACGTATGCATCCTTCAAATCGTATTCTTTCAGCGTAACGTTTTTGCCGATGATCAAAACCGCTTCCACAAACTCACTCCCTCATTTTTTCGATCCATTTTTTCAACGAGTAAAAATCGACATTTCCTTCCATCTTCGATACGATATGAGCATCGTTTACCCATAGGTAAGTCGGTATTCGTTGAATCGATAAATTTTTTTTCAATGTTTGATAATGGGTGGTATTGACACGGTAAATCTTCAAATCGGGCATACTCGATGAAAGACGCTGCAAGCGTTCTTTCAACGTATTGCATTTACTGGACCAACTGGCATAAAAATAATAAAGACCGTCTTCCAGTAAACATCCTGTCCCATTGTATTCGTAAATCAATGCGGGTCATCCTTATTTCAATGTCACGACGGTAACTCCGTTTAATCCTTCTCCTTCTTGACCAAACCGATAACTTTTAACATACCCCGATGTCTTTAAATACGCCCAAACGGCTTTGCGGATGGCACCGGTTCCGAATCCGTGGATGATGCTGACTTGTTCGTAATGCATCAAAACCGCCTTATCCAAATACTGTTCCAGCAAATAGGCCACTTCTTCGTAGCGTTTTCCTCTTAAATCCAAAGAAAGAGGAACACTTGAGTGCGAAGAGGTACCGAGAATCTCACGTTTCGGTTGGGCTTTTGGTTTGGGCGGGGTTTCTTTTTGCAAATCCTGATGATGAAAATCCATGGTCAATTGTCCCATCCGAACGGTGTAGATATCCTTTTTGATTCGCAAAACCGTTCCGTATTGTTCGTAAGGACGAATGTAAACATAATCGTTTTCATGGATTTCGTCTTTGAAAACGGCTTCTTCCGGTGCAACTTGATGCATCGTTTTCAAATGATGTTTCACCGATGCCAGCTCATGTTCTTTGTAGTCGTTTTCTTTCATGGATTTTAATTGTTCCAACAAAACAAACGCTTCTTCTTTGGCTTTTTCAACCAACGCCAGTGCCTGTTGTTCGGCTTGTTTCAAAATCCGATCTCTTGCTTCGGTAATGGCTTTCTTTTCGGCCGTTATTTCCTTTATTTTTCCGTCGTACCACTCTATCTTATGCGTCAATTCCGTTTCTTTTGCCAAAACAAGCGCCATTTCTTTTTCTAAGTTTTCCATTACTTGCTGATTGAAGGAAGCATCGTTTTTCAAACGAAGGCGGGCATCATCGATGATCTCCTGCTTCATTCCCAATCGCGAAGCAATCTCAATCGCATTGGATTTTCCGGGAATCCCCAACAACAAGCGATACGTCGGCATCAGCGTTTGCGAATCGAATTCAACCGAAGCATTCAAAATATCTTTTTCCTGGTAGGCATAGTTTTTCAAATCGCTGTAATGCGTGGTGACAAGCATTTTCGCTCCCCGACGTTTGATGAAATCAATCATGGCGATGGCAAGACAACTGCCTTCTTTCGGATCGGTTCCGCTTCCCAACTCATCCAATAACACCAAAGAAGAAAAAGAAATGCGATCCATGATTTCTTTCATCTTTTGCAAGTGAGCCGAAAACGTCGATAACGATTGTTCAATAGACTGTTCGTCGCCGATATCCACCAAAATCGACTCGTAAACACCGACCACGGATGAGGCATCGGCAGGAATCATCATCCCGCAGGCTACCATCGCATGCAATAATCCCACGGTTTTTAAAAGGACTGTTTTGCCTCCTGTATTCGGTCCGGTGATGATCATCGTCCGGTAATCTTTTCCCAAAGCGACATCGATCGGAACGACTTGGGATATCGGAATCAGCGGATGACAGGCCTTTTTCAAATCGAAATAAAATTCTTTTGTAAGGTTCGGAAGTTGATATTGCGATTCATACGCCATCTTCGCTTTGGCATAAATCACATCCAAAGCGATCAGATTTTCCGTATTTTGGCGTAAAGTATCGGTTTGTTCTCGAACCAACAGCGTTAATTTTTTCAAAATCACATCGATTTCTTTTTTTTCGGCGATCTTGAGCGTTTCTATTTGATTGGCCGTTTCAATGGTTTCGCTCGGTTCGATGTAATATGTCGTATTGGACGAGGAAACATCTTGAACGATTCCTTTGAAACTGTTTTTGTATTCGGCCTTAACCGGCAAACAAAACCGGTTATTCCGAAGGACAATGAGCGGTTCGGTCAATTGGGAAAAACGATGCGTAAGCAAATCGTTTAATTTGTTTTTAAGGCGGTTTTCCGTTAAAGCAATGCTTTTTCGGATGGTATACAGTTCTTTAGAAGCATGATCGGATACCGTTTTATCCGAAACGATGGCTTCGGTAATCGCTTTTTTTAATTTCGGAAGAAAAAGAAGGTTTTCGACGTATTGTTTCAAAGAAGGAAAAGCATAAGGGAGTTGTTCGAGCATTCGAAAATACTGATGGACGCCGACGACCGAATCCAATAAAGAAACGATACTCAGCAGTTCTTCTTCATTTAAAGTAGCCCCGATAGCGGCTCGTTCGATGCTGAAAAAAGGCTGATCGACTGTGACAAACGGCAATGCACTTAATTGCACCATCGCCCCAAACGCTTCGTTCGTTTCGGTCAAAAGAGACGAAACCACATCAAAATCACCGCTCGGCAAAAGACCGTCGATTTGTTTTTTGGCCTGCTGACTCATCGCATACTGTTTCAAGCGGCTTAAAATCTTATCGAATTCCAGACTTTTCAAATCATAACTCATATCGTTTCCTCAATTTCCTAAGCAGTCGTAATTTCTTCCGATATCAAACCGGTTAAACATCCAAATACTCCAAATGATCTTTTAAAAGCCGCCAGTTGATGACTTGCGTGCCGTACACATCGGTATCCGGATAAATAAAGGCCATTTCGCACTCATTGATCACTTTCAACAAAGCCCGGGCATTCGGATAAATCAAAAACAACTTATGTTGCCGTTTGGAAGAGTTCGGTGTCCAGTCCATCCGCATCAATCCTTCGATCCCTTCTACAAAATGCATGGACTGCTCCAAACCGTATTCTCTGATTTGCCATTTGAGCGCATTGTTGATGCAAACTTCCTTCCCTGTAAGTTTATCCAACACTTTGACATAATAAATACTTTCATCGCCTTCAAAATAAAGGTCATATACTTCCTTTTTCATCCATTCCAAACGATATTCTTTTTTATTGTTGGCTTCTGCTGCCAAAACGAATAATCGGGCAATATCGTTTTTCCTTTTTTTCGTTTGGTAGCGGCGAATCATTAAGACAAGTAATCCCAAAAAAACGACCAACAATACCGCGATTATAATCCAAATCATTTTTCAACCCTCGCTTTTAAATATATCCTCAATCCGACGATCACCAAAATCGCATCCATACAACTGCCAATTACAATCAAATATAAAGCAGTCAGCAACATCGCCTCGTTTTGACCTAATGCACCGACAAACAAAAGGCCGATTCCGCTTACCAAACATAAAAAAGAAAGAATAAACCCCAAAAACAGCCATTTAGTTTTGTTCATGAGTCTGAATATCGTGATTGATCAAGTCGAAGACCATTTTACCGATTTCCTGTGTATTGTGATTGTCGTAAACTTCTTTTGAAATCGGGGCATGGAAAATAATGTGAATATGGACTTTCTTTAAAAATTTTCTGGTTTTGATTTTGGAACTTCCCAAAATCGTCGCCGGTAATAACAAAGCCCCGCTTTTGGTAACCAAGCGATAAGCCCCCGCTTTCAAGTCGACCATTTCTTCCGTTTGCCGACTTTTGATTCCGCCTTCCGGAAAAACGATCATCGACATGCCGTCTTTGATTTCCCGAATGGCCGTAATAATCGCTTTGGCGGCTTCCCGATCGTTATCCCGATCGAGCGGAACGGCTCCGAAGACCGGCTGACACTGTTTGATGACCGGTAATGAAAAAAGCGATTTTTTCCCGATGGCCGTACAAATTCGGTGCAGTTGATAATAAAGAGCCACCGGATCAATATCGGATTTATGGTTGGCATAGCAAACAAACGGCTCCGACGGAATATTTTCCTTTCCTTCGGCCGTCACTTTGATTCGCAAACACCAAAGAATGAGTTCGGTCGCCTGATGCAGCAAATGATGACGGAATTTTCCTTTCGGATCGGTCCGTTTCATGTAAATAAACAGAATCCAAATCACCAAAACAAGCGTCAACAGCGCAAGAATAAGCGAAAGGGGAACCCATAAAAAATAAAACCACAAACTCAAATGCGTAAAATAAAACAAAAAACTGTATAAAGCCGTCCAAACCAAAATAATCCCAAATAAAATCATTCTACCACTCTTTCATAGATCGTATAACGAACTTGTTCTGTTTGTTTTTGCCACGTTAAACGGAAACGGGAAAAGTCGATTTCTTTCAAATACGTATCGCCCTCATAGTGACCCAAAATATAGGAAATATACAACCGGTCGGCAAATGCTTGAGCCAACCGGTAGATCGTCGCTCCGCCGACGATCCAAAGATCTTCCTTACAATCCTTTAAAAAAGAAATCACATCCCTTAAAACAATCGCATCAGGTAGCGATTCTAACGTAAAAGACGCCACATAGATTTTTCCGTAAGGAAGCGGTCGACTCCGATAGTAACCTTTCAACGAACGATACGTATTTTCTCCCATTAACACCGTTTTTCCGGCTGTTTTTTCTTTGAAATACAGCAAATCCTCTTTGATGTGCCAAGGAATTTTCATTTGATTGCCAATGAGAAAATCTTCCGTCATGGCCCAAATCATCGCAATCATCAAACGGCCACCTTTCCTTTGATTCCTTTGTACGGATCATAGCCGACTAATGTGAAATCCTCATACTCAAACGCTTCGATTTCTTTTACCTGTGGATTCAAAAGCATTTTCGGAAGCGGTCTTGGCGTACGTTTCAGTTGCCTTTGGATCTGTTCCAAATGATTGGAATAGATGTGGGCATCCCCCAATGTATGCACGAATGTCCCTACTTCCAACCCGCAGACTTGCGCGATCATCATCGTCAACAACGCATAACTGGCGATATTAAACGGAACACCTAAAAAAACATCGCCGCTGCGTTGATACAGTTGACAAGACAGTTTATGATCGTTGACGTAAAACTGCATGAAACAATGACAAGGCGGTAAAGCCATGTCTTTGATTAGCGGCGGATTCCAAGCACTGATAATCAACCTCCGACTCGTCGGATTGGTTTTGATTTGTTCAATCAGTTCTTTTAATTGATCGACGCCGCCGAAATCGCGCCACTGTTTGCCGTAAACCGGCCCTAGATTGCCGTGTAAAGCGGCAAAACCGTCCTCATCTTTGATTTTTTGAACAAATTCTTCCATCGTTTCCCCTTGATAAGAAGACGATTGCTTGAAAGCGGCATACGGCCAGTCATTCCAAATCTTCACGTCGTGATCCACTAGATATTTGATATTCGTATCGCCTTTGATAAACCACAAGAGTTCGTAAATAATGCTTTTCAAATGAACTCGTTTGGTTGTAAGAAGCGGAAAACCTTCCTTTAAATCAAATCGCATTTGATACCCGAAATAAGAAATCGTTCCCGTATTGGTTCGATCCTCTTTCCGAGTCCCTTTTTCCAAGATTGTTCGACATAATTTCAGATATTGTTCCATATAATCACCTAAGTTTAATTATACCTAAAACACAGCCTTTTTTCAAGATGAAGTAAAAGAGGAACCACTCGATTATTGTAGGATTACAATAGATGTGTTACAAGTGAATATAAAAAAAGCGGAGATAGCCTCATTATGTGTTATATTTAAATCCCCAAACCAA
>UQFG01000024.1 GCA_900540175.1 uncultured Mollicutes bacterium
TCCCATCTGGCTTTGATGTTATCGGGAGATAAGATGTCAGTTTATGCTTTAGAACATGCCAAAGCGTTGTTACAAGAAAAAAATGACCTCAAATAGGTCATAAAATAAAACGTTTGATGGCGTTGGCAACGCCGTCTTGCTCATTGGAAGTGGTGATAAAATCCGCCACTTTTTTTACTTCTTCAAACGCATTTTCCATCGCCACGCCGATTCCCGCCGTTTTGATCATTTCCAAATCGTTTCCAGCATCGCCAATTGCCATGGTTTCTTGGATGTCAAGATCCAGATAATTCGCCAAGGCTTTCAAAGCCGATCCTTTATGGGTTGTTTTATTTAAAAATTCCAAAAAGATTTTTGAACTGCGGACAACCGAATACCGATCGTAAAATTTCTGATCCAATTCGTTCATGGCTCTGGTAATGTCATGTTCAGCGGCGACCAGCATGCATTTTAAAAATTCATCGTCATCTTTGATGGCGTCAAAATCGTAAAGTACGGCATCGATGTGATTGATCTTCATTTCAACGTCCGTATATGGATTGTGCTGCGGGGTAATCAATTGTTCGTTTTTCCGAAATGCGTGAATAAAAACGTTCAGTCGTTTGGCCTCTTGATAGAGTTCTTTGACATCTTTTCCGCTGATGACGGAATCGTAGATGCAGTTGCCGTCTAATGTGGTGAATACCTTAGCTCCGTTATAACAAATCACATAATCGTCTTGCCTGAATAACTGTAATTCCTCTAATACCGTAACAATCCCGTGGATCGGTCTGCCGGAAGCAATGACGATTTTGCACCCTTTTTCTTTGGCCGCTAAAATGGCCTTTTTATTTTCATCTGAAATTCTTTTTTGCGAATCGAATAAAGTTCCGTCTAAATCAATCGTACAAAGTTTTATCATCTTCATCACCCGAATTATTATAGCATAGTTGGGAAAAAATGGATATATGAAAAATATGTTTTTGACAAAACTATTGTTGAGGGAGGTGGAATTATGAAGAAATTCATCTTGTTTTTAATCGTGTTTCTGGCTTGTTTTCGTTTTTTTTCGGCCGAAGCATATGAAATCGATCGGGATACGGAAATATATGTAGGGGGTCAACCCATTGGAATCAAACTGAATAACGGAGTCAGTATCGTCGGTTCGTACGGTGTTTTTTGCGACGGAAAACTGTATAAACCATGGGAAGATGCCGGACTTTTGGAAGGCGATAAAATCACATCGTTAAACGGGATGGCTATTACCGATATTAAAAGTTTACTGAAAGCATTAAAAACAACGCAGGGCAACGAAGTTGAAATCAAGTATATTCGCTCTGGAAAAGAAAAAACGAGTCGGATTCAACCGGTTTTTTCCGAAGATGCTTATTCCCTAGGTTTGTATGTGAAAGATTGTATATTGGGTGTGGGAACGATGACCTATTATATTGAAGAAATCCATACATTCGGCAGTTTGGGCCATTCCATTACCAACGATTCTTATTACAGCGGTGAAATTTATGAGGCTAAAGTTACGGATATTGTAAAACCATCCAGAGGGGAAGCCGGCGAAAAAAAGGCCACCATCGATTCCGGCGTTATCGGACATGTCGAAAAGAATACCGATACAGGTGTGCACGGAACAACGAATTCTAAGTTTGATCCCTCCAACATGACTTTATTGGGGTTTAAAACAAGAGAAGAGGTGCGTTTGGGCGATGCGGAAATTTGGACATGTATTTCCGGTACAAAAGTCGAAAAATTTTCCATTTCGATTACTAAATTGGAACAGCAATCTTCCAAACAAATCAAAGGAATCAGTTTTGAAGTAACCGATGAAGAACTTTTGGAAAAAACAGGAGGAATTATTCAGGGAATGTCAGGATCTCCGATTGTACAAGATAATAAAATTATCGGTGCGGTAACCCATGTTCTTTTGAACAACAGTAAAAAAGGATATGGCATCTATTTGGAATTTATGCTGGAAGATATGGGGATTACGGTAAAATAAAAAGCGGACGGATCCGCTTTTTATTTTATACATTGGTGATACTGATCACAATATAATAGATTAACAAAGCCACAGATACTAAAGCCATGGCAGCAGTAAGAATTAAGATCAAGATCTTTCCGATCGGTGTTTTCGTCGGATTTTTGTAATTGTTGCTTTGAATTTTCGTATCTTTCTTTTTGGTCATGCTCTTCACCTACTTTATAAAAAATGCTATAATTAAACGTATCGCATTTATTATAACGCAAAAAACAAAAAAAAGAAAGGGATTTTTTTATGAACGAAAAAACGAATCGCGCAAAAATTATCTTTCATATTGATATCAATGCTTTTTTTTGTTCGGTTGCCTGTATTTTGAACCCTTCTTTACGAGGAAAGGTATTTGCGATTGGAAGGGAAAATTCATATCGTGGTGTGATTACTTCCGCCAGTTACGAAGCCCGTAAATTGGGGATTCATTCCGCCATGCCGCAAATCGAAGCCTATAAAAAAGTTCCCGATTTGATAATTGTCACATTGGACTATGAATACTATAAACAGTATCACCGTCTTTTTATCCAGTTGTTGCATCAGTATTCGAATTTGATCGAAGTTGCTTCTATCGACGAAGTCTATATGGATGTGACCGAACTATCTTTAAAACGGCATCCATTCGTGGTGGCAAAAGAAATTCAAATGCGACTGTTAAAAGAAATTGGACTGCCTTGTTCCATTGGGATTGCTCCGACATTGTTTTTAGCGAAAATGGCTTCGGATTTGAAAAAGCCGTTGGGCGTTACCGTTTTAAGAAAAAGAGATGTGAAACAACTGCTTTATCCGTTATCGGTTCAAGAAATTTTCGGAATCGGGAAACAGACTTATCCACTGTTGATCCAGCATCAAATCAAAACCATTGCCGATTTTATGAATCCGGACTATAAAGATAAAATTATTAATTTGATCGGTAAAAAAACGTATGAGGCGATTTTCGAGGAAATATCGGGCAATTCCAGTAATATCGTCGAACCGGATCGAAGAAAAAATGCCGAAAGCATTTCCACTTCGGTTACTTTTTCAAGGATTATTGACTCGACCAGTGAAGTTTTGTATGAACTGCGTAAAATGGTTCGAGAAATTGTTTTAAAGTTGAAAGAAAAACATTATTTTTGTAAAACCGTGTCCATCATTTTGCGGACAACGACATTCAAAACCATGACAAGGAGTATGACATTAGAGGATTACAGCAACGAGGTGACAACCATTTTCGATTGCGTAAGCGATTTGGTCGAAACGCATTATCATCAAGAACCGCTTCGTTTGATCGGTGTTGGGGTTTCTCATTTGAAAAGCCAGCAGGATTTGCCGAAAGAATACAATTTATTTACGGTATCAGCTATGGATGTAAAAGAAGAACGGATCGAAAATTTGATTCAGACTTTTCAGGAAAAATATGGTAAAAACGCGCTGTTTCAAAAGAAAAACCGCTCCTAGTCTTGCTATTTTCGATTGAAAATGCTATGATAAGGTCGATTTATGAGGAGGTGTTTCGATTGTTAAATAATGATTCGTTAAAAGATTATATTATCAAAGCCGTTGAAGCACTTTCTTTCCGGGATTGGACACCCGTTCAAAAAGAAGTTTTCGCGGCGATTAAAAAACGTAAAAACTTAGTTGTCAAATCCAAAACCGGCAGTGGCAAAACCCATGCGTTTTTGATTCCGATTTTTCAGAATTTAAAAGAAGATGCATTCGTGATTCAGGCAACCATTGTTGCTCCGACGAAGGAATTGGCTTATCAAATTTATAAGATGGCCCAGCATATCGCTTCTTTTTCCAAAGATCGAATTGATATCAGGCTTTATTCCGGCGGTAGCGACCGGTTAAAAGAAATCGAGCGGTTAAACGGATCCACACCGCAAATCGTGATTGGAACGCCTGGTAAAATCAAAGACTTGGCCATCGATGAGAACGTACTTAAAATTTATACATCGACTTTTTTTGTGGTCGATGAAATGGACATGATGTTAGAAGGCGGATATGAAGAACAAATCGACGCCCTTGCTTATTTGCTCAAAGACAGTAAAATGATGTTTTTTTCGGCAACGATGGAAGAAAACGTCCTTCATTTTGTCCGCAAATATTTATCTGCTCCGGAAATCATCGATCTCGGCAATACCAATGATACGAAAATCCGTCACATCTGGATTCCGTTAAAACACCGCGATCGGTTTACCTGCTTGACGGAACTCTTTTCCACCATACAACCGTATTTGGCGATTGTTTTTGCCAATAAGAAGGAAACAGTGATCGATTTGGCCAACCGTCTAACCGAAAACGGATATTTTGTGGGGGTCATGCACGGAGATTTATCCAGTCGGGAAAGAAAGCGGGTTTTGAAAAACTGCATCGATTTGAAATATCAGTATTTGGTTGCTACGGATTTGGCCGCCAGAGGTCTTGATATTTCAGGTGTCAGTCATATCATCAACTATGAACTGCCATACGATTACGAATTTTATTTGCATCGCAGCGGCCGAACCGGAAGAATGGATCAAGACGGTATTGTCTATTCGTTTTATGAAGATGTCGATGATGCATATTTGGATAATTTAGCGAAGAAGAAAATCGTTCTTTCTTATTATGAGTTGAAAAACAGCGAACTTGTTCCTTACAAAGGAAGGGCTACGCGTCAAAATCGGATCAAACCGCAAACCGATTATCAGAAAATGGCCAGTAAGTTTGTTCCGATGCCGAAAAAAGTTTCACCGGGATACAAGAAAAAACGGCAAGCTCAAATCAATGAAATTGCCGCCAAGTTAAAGAAAAACGAAAAGAAAAAGAAAAGGAGAAAAAACAATGGCTGATTATGTAATCATTACCGATTCGACATGCGATTTACCGCAAGCGTATGTAGACGAAGCAGGTGTGAAAGTTCAACCGCTTACGTACCGAATCTGCGGAAAAGAATACCAGAATTATTTAGACGGAAGACAACAGTCTCACCACGATTTTTATGATTTGATGCGTCAGGGCAATATCGGTACGACGGCCCAACTGAATATCGTTGATATTGAAAATTTTTGGCGTCCCTATTTGGAAGAAGGAAAGGATTTATTGATATTAGGCTTTTCTTCCGGGCTTTCCGGTTCGTTTAATGCGATGCGGATGGCAAAAGAAACGTTACAAGAAGAATTTAAAGATGCGAAAATTATGTTGATTGATTCGTTATGTGCGTCCGGAGGAGAAGGTCTTTACGTTCATTATGCTGTTGAAAACAAGAAAAAAGGAATGGACATCGAACAAAACTATCAGGCGATGTTGGCCTTAAGACCGCATTTGATCACTTGGTTTACAGTCGATGATATTGATACACTTTACCGTGGCGGAAGGCTTTCGATGGGAGCAGCCACCGTGGCTAAAATGCTTCGGATCAAGCCGGTTTTAAAAGTCGATGATGCCGGACACCTACAGGCCGTTTACAAAAAAGTAGGCCGCAAACAAGCTTTAAAACAACTGGTTGATTCCACCATAAAAACATTGGATCGCAGTTTTAAGCAAACGCTTTTTGTCGGTCATGCCGATAGTCTGGATGAAGCGGAAGAACTTTCTTCCATGCTTTCAAAAGCTCTTACGGCCGAACAAATTGAAGCCGATATTCGGTTGATTGAAATCGGGCCGGTGATCGGCTCTCATGCCGGTCCGAAAACGTTATTAATCGCTTCTGTGGGAAGTGAACGGTAACCGTGCATTTAAAAGAAGAATTGACTTGTTATCAAGCGATTGATACCCAAGAAGAAAAAGATTTGGCATTCATGCGTTCTTGGCTGGCTCTGCATGAGGATACTTGTTTTTCTCGAAGCGATGAAGTGGCTCATTTTTCGGCCTCTTGTTGGATTGTTAATGCCGATGCTACCAAAGTATTGCTTTGTTTCCATAATATCTATCAAAATTGGGGTTGGTTGGGCGGTCATGCCGACGGTTGTACGGATTTAAGTATTGTGGCATGCAAAGAGGCCGAAGAAGAAAGCGGGTTGCAAACGCTGAAATTGCTTGATCCAAAAGCGATTTCGGTAGAAGTGTTACCGGTCGGATTTCATTTTAAAAACGGTCGGTTCGTTTCGTCCCATCTTCATTTGAATTGTACGTATCTGTTTCAGGCTGATGAAAAAGAACCGCTCAAGATTTCCCCGAATGAAAACAGTGCCTTACAGTGGGTGCCCATCGAAGAAGCACCGCTGTATACCAATGAACCGTACATGCAAAAAATTTATACCAAATTAAATCGGGTTACAAAAAAAATCACTAGTTCGATCAACTAGTGATTTTTTCTTGTTTACTTTAATGTTTCACCGGAAGCAATATGTTTCTTGGTGATGGTTTTCGGATTGGTTGATGAGAAGATTCGAACGTTTCGCTCCAAAATCAAACCTTCCGGTAAAATCAATTTTTTACCGATAACATTAATGCCGCAAGAAAGAACTTTCGGATTGTCTTTGTTCGGTGTATAATCTTCGCCGGTACCGATGATGGAATTGTCGCCGATAATGGTGTTTTTATCGATAATGGATTTTTCGATATGACAGTTTTTACCGATGACAACGTCGTTTAATATAACGGAATCTTTAATGACGGAACCTTCTCCGACAATGACGCCGGGAGATAAAACGGAATGTTCCACTTCGCCGTTGATCCGGCATCCGTTGGAAATCAAAGAGTCTCGCAAAGTCGCTTGTTCGCCTACTTTTACCGGCGGCAGATCTTCGGATTTGGTATAAATTTTCCAACTCGGATCGTATAAATCAAGTGCCGTATCATGACACAATTCCAAATTGGTTTCAAGATAAGAATCGTATGTTCCAACATCCATCCAATAATCGTAGAATTCATAGGCATAAACGTTTTTGGTTTGAATCATGTCCGGAATGATATGCATACCGAAATCCAAATCTTTGATATCCGGATGAGATTCGATCGCATCAATCAACGCTTGAGTTGAGAAGACGTAAATACCCATGGAAGCTTTATTCGATTTCGGTTCTTTCGGTTTTTCGACAAAACGATTGATTTTCAAATTGGAATCCGTTTCCAAAACACCGAAACGAGAGGCTTCTTCGATCGGTACGATTTTAGCAGCGATGGTCAAATCCGCTCCGGTTTGTTTGTGTTGTTCGATCATTTTGGAGTAATCCATTTTATAGATATGATCTCCGGATAAAATCAGTACATACTTTGATGCGTATCGTTTGACGAATTCCAAATTTTTTCGGATGGCATCGGCTGTTCCTTCATACCAGGAATTGTTCGGTTGCAATAAGGTAACAAACGAATCTCTTCGGTCTAAGTCCCAAGGTTTTCCCACACCGATGTGTTCATTTAACGAAAGTGGTAGGTATTGTGTTAAAATACCGATCTGGAAAATGCCTGAATTACAACAGTTGGACAGTGCAAAGTCGATGATTCGGAATTTTCCGGCAAATGGTACGGCCGGTTTACTGCGTTTTTCGGATAGAATATCCAAACGTGAACCACGACCGCCGGCTAAGATTAAAGCTAACGTTTCCATTATTTCCCTCCTAATTATTATAGCGTTATCTTTTTATATAAATCCATATATTTGGCAGCAGAACTGGACCAACTGTAATCTTTTTCCATGGCTTGTTTGATTAAGTTTGTCCAAGCGTCTTTGTGCTCATTATATGTATTAATCGCAAGAAACATGACGTCTTTCAATTCGATCGGATTAAAATGGGCAAAACTGAACCCCGTTCCTTCTTGTGTGTATTGATTGTATGGTATGACGGTATCTTTTAAACCGCCTGTTTCCCGAACCAGCGGCAACGTTCCGTAGCGCATAGCAATCATTTGACCGAGTCCGCAAGGTTCGAATTTGGATGGCATCAAAAAGATATCGCAACCGGCATAGATTCGTTGAGCAATTCGATCGGAATAACCGATATAACATTTGAAACGATCCGGGTATTTGCCTTCCATTTCACGGAAGAAATTTTCGTAAACGGCATCCCCACTGCCCATTAAAATAAATTTGGCATTGCTGTAATGGATGACATCTTCGATGATCGGCATCAATAGTTCGATTCCTTTTTGATCCGCTAAGCGCGAAACCAGTCCGAATAAAGGAACATCCTCCTGATTGAGTCCGAATTCTTCCAGCAAGGCTTTTTTATTGGCCGGTTTTCCTTCCAAAACCGTGGCTTGGTCATAAGGATGGTAGATATTCGGATCATTCGACGGATCGTATTTTTCCACGTCGATTCCGTTTAAAATTCCGTAAAAATCAAAATACCGCAGCCCTAAAATCGAATTCAAACGATAACCGTATTGATCGGTTAAAACTTCGTTTTTATACGTTTCGGAAACCGTTGTAACAATGTTTGCTTCCAAGATTCCGGCTTTCATAAAATTGATACAGTTATCAAATTCCAAAGAAGAAGAATAAGGCATGTACAAAATGCGCATCATATCCATCGGGAAAATCCCTTGGTACTGGATATTGTGGATACTGTAAACCGTTTTGATGCGATTGTATTGTGGGTAGTAGTGATAATTGGTTTTGAGAACATAAGGGATCAATCCGGTTTGCCAGTCGTTGCAATGAAGAACGTCCGGGAAAAAATCGACGACTTTCATCGCTTCTAAAACGGCGAAACAAAAAAAAGCAAATCGTTCGCCATCGTCTCCATAACCGTATAGACCGTCGCGATTGAAGTATCGGTCGCTGTCTACAAAATAAAATTGAACGCCTTCGTATTCGGCATGGAATACCCCCAAATATTCCATCCGATCGTTGATCCGCACATAAGCATAACCTTTGTAATAGGCTTGATTCTTATCTTTAATGCGTTTATAATATGGCATGATCACGCGGGCATCACAATCTTTTTTCAGTAATGCTTTTGGCAAGGCGCCGATGACATCTGCTAAACCGCCGGTTTTAGCAAAAGGCGCGCTTTCACTTGCACAAAATAAAACTCTCATTTTGCCACCTCTTGTTTTAATTTATTTACTTGGTTTTATTTTAACACATGTAAAACGTTTTCTCAAGCCTTTTAAAGCAACAAAAAATACAAAAATACGTAGGAAACGATTGGGGTTTGCCTTTCCTTGAATCAAGAAGCCTCAAAACGTTTCATAATCAATGAAGTTGGAAAATATCATTTTAAATACTTGCTATTTTCAAGGTTCTTTGATATAATAAAACACGTGCAAATTCGTCAAGAATGAATTCTTTAAAAGAAAGGATTTTATCATCATATGGCAAAAAAGGAAAAACGAACATCTTACAATAAGAATAAGACAAAATTTGTCTTGCATAAAGAATTGATTTTTTTGGTTTTGGGCTTGATCGCCATTTTGGTTGTTACGATCGTCTTATCGATCCCATCCGAAGCCAAAAAGACTTATGAAGAACTGAATAACGCAATCAACTCTTATAATACGGCCAACAGCACTTCCTACAATTTGCTTGCAGAAGACAACGTATACAAAAAGGCTTCTTTAAAGACACTGGATAAAGCCATTTCTTCTACTTCAGACGGAACAGAAGAAAATGCCGAATACGTTTATATTTTATACGGCTCGTTATCCAATGCCACGGTCTTGGAGTTTTTATCGGTGATCGATAATGAGGCACAGCAAAGAGAAGTGAAGACGGTTTATTTTTACAGTTCGGAAAAAGTGGATAATCAAAGCGATAAAGAAGATAGTGATTTTTTAGAAGAAATCGATCAAGATCAACAAGTTTTCAATGTTTCCGTATTAGAAGGTACGGACGAAGTGGATTTACTGGAAACACCGGCTTTTTATGTCTATAAAAACGGTATGCTCGTTTTTAATTCCGTGACGGTGACATCGGATTCTTCTTACAACTGGTATCAAATGATTTCCCAGGCTTTTTCTATTTAAATCATCCATGAAACTGAGACGAAAATCTCAGTTTTTCTATCGTTTACAGAAAGAAGTGAGAATATGATCGAAACAATTAAAAAACAATTGAAAGAACGCTTGGAATCTTATTATCAAGAAAACTATCAACAAGCGATTAAAATTGTTGTGGAAGAACCGAAAAATCCTTCTTTAGGTGATATTTCGATTCCTCTTTTTAATGTTGTCAAAGTATTGAAAAAACCGTTACCGGAGTTGGTTTTGGAAGCGGAAAAGGTATTGATGGAAACCGATTTGGTTGTATCGGCTCAACACGTTGGTGCTTTTGTGAATCTGACGGTTGATAAAATCCGTTTGGCTTTACAAGTCTTACAAAAAGCCATATCGGAAGATACGGCTTACGGCAATAGTTCAATCGGGTGCGGCCAACAGGTAACGATGGATTATTCGGCACCGAATATCGCCAAAAGTTTTTCGGTCGGTCATCTGCGTTCGACGATGATCGGTAATTCCATCCGATTGATTTTAAATAAATGCGGCTATCGGACATTTTCGATTAATTATTTGGGAGATTGGGGTACGCAGTTTGGAAAAATGATCGTCGCTTATCTAAAGTGGGGCGATAAAGAGGCCATTCTTGCCGATCCAATCAATCAACTGACGGCACTTTACGTTCGTTTTCACGAAGAAGCAAAAAACGATCCTGCACTGGATGAAGAAGCAAGAGAAGCGTTCCGTAAGATGGAGTTGGGGGATCCGAAATATTTGGAATTATGGCGCTGGATTCGAGAAGAATCGTTAAAAGAATCGGCGCAAATTTATGATTTACTGGAAGTATCGTTTGATTCTTACAACGGAGAGGCTTTCTATAACGATAAAATGGATGCGGTTGTCCAAGAACTGGAAGAAAAACACCTATTGAAAGAAGATCAAGGAGCGCAAATCGTCGATTTGGGAGAAGATGTTCCGCCGGCTTTAATCAAACGCAGCGACGGAGGATCCCTTTATATCACCCGTGATTTGGCAGCGGTTTTTTACCGGAAAAAAGAATATCATTTCGATAAAATCTTATATGTTGTCGGGAACGAACAAAAACTGCATTTTACGCAATTAAAACGTTTGATTACAAAGATGGGATATGATTTCGCCGATCAAATCGAACATGTCAATTTCGGTCTTTATCTTTCAAACGGCAAAAAGATGTCAACCAGAAGAGGAAAAGTCGTTAAATTGTACGATGTTTTGCAAAAGGCCATCGGTTTGGCTTATGAATTGATTGATGAAAAGAATCCGACGCTTGCAAACAAAGACCAAATTGCTCATGCGGTCGGTGTTGCAGCCATTGTTTTCGGTGATTTGAAAAATTATCGCGGCCTAGATGCCGAATTTGATCTGGAACAATCGGTTAAATTCGAAGGACAGACGGGACCGTATTTACAGTATACGGGAGTAAGAATCGCTTCTATTTTGAAAGACAAGCAATGGAATGAACATGATTGCGATGCTTCCGTTTTTGCCAAACCGCATTATTTTGATTTGGTAAGACAGATTGCCCTATTCCAAACGACAATCGAAAAAGCAGCCTTGGAATATGCTCCGTCGATTGTAGCGAAGTATTTGCTGGGATTGGCGCAAAGTTTTAATAAGTTTTATTCGGTAGAAAAGATCAACACGGATGACGAAAAGGTAAGAAATTCGAATTTCATGCTGGCTAAAGCGACCAGGATCGTTTTAAATGAGGGGTTGCGTCTGCTGGGAATTCATTATCTTGACGAAATGTAGATAAAAAATAGATTTTTTCTTGCATTTTTTCTTGGATTGTTGTACAATGTACTAGCAACTACTTATTGAAAATATGGAGAGGGGAACTTTGATATTCGATCAAGGGTTCGATGATAGGGAATAAAAGATGAGAATCGGAATGTTTACGGATCAATACTACCCTAATATCAGTGGTGTTGTAACGTCTATTAAAATGCTATATGAGGGTTTGGAATCGTTTGGACATGAGGTATTCATCTTTACCAGTTTCGATGAAAAAACAGTGGATAATCCCGATGTGCTGGAAAAATTAAACGTTATCAATCTACCCGGAAGACCGTATCCGTTCAAAGATTTAAAAAATTATCGTTGGAATCTCTTTCACAAAAAATTCATTAAACAAGTTGCAAGCTATCAGTTGGATGTTATTCACCTACATACGGAATTTAATGTCGGCAAGATTGCCAGAATGGTAGCTAAAAAACTAAATATTCCCATTGTTCATACGTTCCATACGTTGTATGAAGATTATTTAAAGTATGTTTCTCCGTTTTTCGATCAGCATTTTCATGATAAGATGTTATCGGTTTTGGCGAAGATGTTTATTCGTCCGATTTCCGATATGGCGGTTGTCAAAATTGTTCCGACGAAAAAAGTGCTGTCTGTTTTGGATCGTTACTATATCAGTGGCGATGTTCGAGTGATTCCGACCGGCATTCCGTTAGAACGTTTTTACAAAAAGAATTTTACACAACAGCAAATTGTGGAACTTAAAACGAAGCTGAATATCCCGCAGGACACATTTGTTTTCGGTTATATCGGAAGAACGTCCGGGGAAAAGAACATCGAAACGATTATTCGGGCTTATTCTAGACTTTCAAACAGAGGCAAAACGGTTTTGTTGATTGTCGGGGGTGGTCCGGAACTAGAAGACCTGAAAGAATATGCCAAGCAATATGGTGTGGAAAACGATATGATTTTTACCGGTTTTATCGAATGGGAACATATTCCGCTTTACTATCAAGTTTGTGATATTTTTATCAATGCATCCAAATCGGAAACACAGGGATTAACTTACATTGAGGCATTGGCCTCCTCGATTCCCGTCTTAGTGCAAAAAGATGAATGCATTGAAGATGTTATTCAAGATTATTACAATGGAATTTTCTTTGATGGGGAGTTTGAATTGACTCAAAAAATGGAAGAAATTCAAAAAGCGCCCTCTACATTGAAAAAAATTAAAGCAAATACGCAAAAATCTGTTGCAAAATTTTCAAAAGAGCAGTATGCTATGAATGTGGAATCTGTTTACAAAGATGCCATTGTGATATATAATGAAAGTAAACAAAAAGGAAGATAATATCTTCCTTGATAAATGGGGGAGTGGTGAAATGGTAGACACGGTTGACTCAAAATCAACTGCCATTAAAAGCGTGTGGGTTCGAATCCCATCTCCCCTACCAGTTTTTGCGAAAAATATCTTGATATTGCTGGATATTTTGGAATAGAGAGAGACGGGAGTTTTCGGAAATTTCTCTCGGGAAATAGGACTTTGGAGGAGTCCTATTTTTTTATGCTCAAAATAGACTCTTTCAAATGATTGAGATTTTGATGGATGTAACGCTGTGTCGTGCTGTATTCCGTATGGCCTGCTACTTTCATGACACTGGATAAGTTGACATTGTTTTCAACGAGTTTCGTTATGAAAGTATGCCGCCATTTATGCGGTGTAATCGATTGATCGATATGGCAGGCTTTGGAAATATCTTCTAAAAAATGATAGACCACATTTCTGTTCATGGGAAGTGTACCTGTATCGTTGTTGAAAAAATAATCAATATTAGGCTCTTTCGCATACCTCTTGATTTTCATATACTCTCTTAGCACAATCTTTGTATCATCTGTAAAGAATACATATCGAGTGGCATGCGTTTTGGTGAAATCTAAAAATATTGTATTATTTTCTATATCGACATACTTAGTTTTTAAATGAAGCAATTCATTCAAACGAATACCGGTATCTTTCAGCAATAGAAGAAAAGATGTATTGCGGATGTTATGGTAAGTCTTTGGTAGAGTTTCTAAATAGCTCATGATTTTGTTCATATTCTTTTTAGAAATAGTTTGAATTTCCGGAATATCCTCTTTAAGCTTTTTAATATTGGCGATGGGGTTATAGTCTATATATTCCAAATCGTTATTTACTTTGAAAATCATTTTAAGCAAGTCAGTATACTTGTTGATTGAAGAGTTTTTGTATCCTTGATTTCTCAAAATAGACTCTAACTGCTTATAGACAATTTTCGAAACCTCAGAGGTATAGAAAACACCCAGAGCATTCATCGTTCTTTTTAGCACTTTATAATTTTTGGCATAGTAATCCAATGTCGCTTGTCGGCAGTTTAATTTGCTGAAGTCGTAGAAATTTTGATACGCCAAATCTAAATCAATACCTTTTTGGGTAGAAGCGCTATTGATTAAGCTGGCAAATGCATTTAATATTTCTGTATTATTCATAATGTTAAAATCCTTAAAATATATAATTTTTCGATGAATGGGGTTCGGGAACTATTAACCGATTATCCATTGAAAGTATTAAGCGTTATTTTACAAGAGGCAATTTTAAGCGGTTTCGGACGTGTTACACGTAATTCCAGTTACGATTATAGCGAATTAGTAACAAATGATCCGCTCAGCTTGATCAATAAAAGAGAGTTAAGCAGCTTAAAAAAGCAAATTAAGAACTGGTATAAAATAAGTAAAAATTCAAATGAGCAACAAAAGTAACAAATAAAAAAATAGGAGGAAATAAAAACGAATGACAACAGCATGGAGTCAAAGTAAAGAAGAGTTAATCAGTGGTAACGGTTGTTTTTTTATCGGATACGGTAAGAAAAGAAAGGTATGGGGGATCGTCTATTATGAGTCAAAGGATCTTTGTGTTTGTATCGCCAGATACTCGACTAAGGAAAAGGCGATAAAAGCTTTGCAGTGGTATGAACGGTATTGCCATCAGGAGGGTACCAGCCGATTCTATGAATTCCCTCAAGAAGATCAACTATAAAGGGAGGTTGGAAGCATGGAAAGTAAATTAAATGTCGTCATTAAAGAACCCGGAAAGGATCCGTTTGTCAAAGAAATCGAAAATGATCTAACGACGTACCAAGAAATTCTTGGCGGAATGATGGAAATGGTTCCTTTTGAGAAAGGACAAGTCTTACTTTGCAATGAAGAAGGAAAACTCAAAGGCCTGGAACCGAATTTGATCCTACCCAGCGGGGATATTATAGTCGGAACGGTAATAATCATCGGAACGGATGGGGAAGATTTCCGCAGCTTGACGGATGAAGAAGCCAAAGAAGTTATCCTATGGCTTCAAATAATAGGAATTCATCAAACGACAATCGATGATTTTATCAAAGAGGAACCAGCTAATGAATAAAGGTACGGTACCAAAACCACCTTCTGAGAACTCAGTATCAGAGAAACTTGATTTTTATAATAATCTAATTGAAAATGGGTTGGATATTGAGGGACTAAAGGCAGTCAAAAGACGACTTCAATTTATAGATACTTATTTTGAGGATACACAAACAATCATCAAAAAAGAAGTAATGTTAAAGTGCATCGAGGAGATGCTGGAAGAAGCATAGGAAAATACCAAATAAAACAGAATCGGTCTGCCATTTTACAGTTGACCAACAAATGAGCCGATTTTGTTCATTTAAGAAGAAAGGAGTGGGTACAGATGAAAGAAAGAAGAGAATACGAATATTCTTCGCACGGAATCAAACTGCAAGAATATGTTAATAATCCGGAAATATCGACCTGGATCAAAGTGTTGACCTATATCATTCAGTGGTATTTGTACCCACCTCACAAAGGCAAAGTCTTTTTCCAGAAGTACAGCACCATTGTTAAGTTTTTCGGCAAATGCGGGTTTAAAACCAACGAACGGATGATCGAAGAAGCGTTTTGGATCCTCAAAACGCCTGAAAATAAGGGTGGTGTGAATCTAATCAAGTGTGTTTATGCAGATACTACCAAAAGCGACTGGACAAACTCCGGTGAAAATCCGAAAAAATGGGTGTACCGAAAAGTGTATTTAAACTGGAAACGGATCCATCGCTACTTTTCCATCTTCACAACGGAAGGAAAAGATTTCAAGAACTTACCGCCGAAAAGCCGGCTGAAAAAACTGGTTCGCTGTCGTTCCCTTTCCTATACGAAAGAACTTCAGACTCAGTTTGAACTGGCGATGAAAGAGGCTAAAATCGAACGCTATAACAGTGCCAGAAAGATGTTTTACGGCTTTCTTTATACCGTAAGCCGGAATTTTTATGATGTTACCAAATTAATTAAAAACTATATCCCAGACCATACCATTGACATTCAAAAGGAACAGGACGAAGAAGTTTGGATCCAAATAGCGGACACCAGACTGCGCGGAAGTCCGATGGATCCGTTTAGAAAGGATGAACGGATCATTCCGCCGGTCTTCAAACAGTTTTATGAAGCATTATAAACAAAAAAAGAAGTATGAAGGGTATCGAATGGGAAAGGTTTTTAAAATCAAAAAAAATGGGGTCTAACAAACCCCTTTTCGTGCTGCTTTCAAGACCGAAAGGTCTTTTTTTTTGCCGTGAAAAGCCAAAGAACGAGGACCGCTTTCAAAACGATGTGGCACGGTTTGAAAAGAATGGGAACAAAAATTGAAACAACGGGACATAATGATTTTTCACTACGTGAAAAATAAAATTGTATTTGAAATTAAAAATTAATAAATGAATGGGGACAAGAGCCCCTTACTCCGTAGGGCTCTTCATCGGTAGCCTGCGGCTTCGCTTTCAACTTTCAACGTTCATCGTTGGTTGGTTTAATTGTTAATACAATGAGCCCTTGGTTTTTTCCAAAGAAGAATATCCGTTCCCGAAGTCTATCCAAATGGATGATCTGCTTCGTTATCGAGGGTAGAAAAGGATCGTCTTTCCTTGTATTTCAGTAAGATTTTTGATATAATCAAATTACAGATCGGTAATAAGACAGAAGACTGTCTTGTTGCCGTTTTTTTATGCTTGAAAAAGGAGGGTGAACAATGAACAAATACTATGAAGTCGCGATTCGTGGCATGGATGCTTTCAAAAACTTACCACCGTCGGTTGCCGAGTTTTTAAAACGGTATTTCGAACTGTTTAATCAGCCGTCTGGTTCTAAAGAATCCAACCGATATTTTGCCGATGCGGAAATGGTCGGGATTTCCACGATCGAATTTCGCTTTAAAACGTTGCGGGAGTTTAAAATCATTCAAACCGAAATTAAAAAGTATTATGAGGGAACCGGCGCGGGGAATCAATCGGGGTTTGTTACGATTCGAACCAACCGTTTGGATCCGGTGTTTAAGGCCAAACTAACGGCTCGGGTGGAAAAATTAAAAGAAATGGTGGCGGAACGTCGAAAATGCGCGAAAAACCAATCCTCATCTTAACACCGGGATCCTTATTTCAAGAGAAGTTGAAGACCGGTCTTCAAATTTTTAAGAAAATAGCGATTCCGATTGGCTCGTTTTTTAAAAAACACTTCTTCCAAGTGTTGGCTTTTTTAAAGAAAAAGGGTCAAATTCTTTATGATTTTTTGATGAAAAGAAAAGCTTCGATCCAAAAAAAGGTCGTTTGGATCGGAATGATGCTTGTTTTTTTAGAAATTATTTCGATCGGCATCGGTTTGATTCAGCCGCTTGGCATGAAAGTTGCTTTATATAATGGGCTTGTGCTGTTGATCCTCTTGATCTTTGATGCCGTGTTTTTGATAATACTTCGAAGAATTCAAAAAAACTGGGGCGATTGCTGGGAGTTGGAACAGCGTCGGCAAGAAACTTTTTTGTTTGTCAAAAACCAGGCGCCGACGATCGTTAAAATCGATGGGTTTACCGGTGCCGGCAAGGATGAAACGGCAGCCGGGTTTGCCACACTAAAAATAGAGGGCTTTCGGCAGGACATTATCGAGCGGATGGAAGAAATCAGACGACTGGCCTATTGTTTCGATTTTGAAATCTTCACGGAAAAACTGCTTTCTTCCTTTTCGTTTTTCTCAAAAATCAACGATGACGAAACTTTTTCAAACGTATTTTTTGATTTTTGTATCAAAAACCGGTTCTTTATCTTGAAAAAACGGCAAAAGAGCATTTCTTTTTCTCAATTTATTAAGGAGTATCAGCTCGCAAAAAAAATACGAGTGATCGCCTGTGGCGATTTTATCCTAGATTTTGGCGGAATCAACAAAAAACACTATCTGGAACTGCTGGAAGAGTATGCGAAGCTGTTGATCCGGTTCAAAGAAGGTCATTTTCTGTTTACCAATCAACCGTTTATGGAAGATCTGGAAAGCGGGCAAGGTGCGGCGATCTTTTCTTTAAATTATTTAATCACGAAAAAACAAGAGGATTGGAAAGTAGATGGCCGCATTTACGAAGAAAAGATCTTGTTCCCTTTTAAAGATTATATGGGCATCGTCGAAACAGAGGTCGGGACTTGGTATGTGAATTTAGATCGGAAGATCCAACAGTTGATTCAAGCCCTGGGAATCCGAGATTTCAAAGCGTTCAACCGTCATTATTTCCCCAATTTTTTCTGGTACCAAATCGATCAGGATCCCGATCGGGTTTCCAAACTGTTTCGAGAACTGGATCATGCCTATTGCTTCCCGAAAACAAGAACGGTCATCAAGGCGCCTTGTTACGAACTGTTTTTTCTGGAAAAGAAATTGGGGCGAATTTGTCGGGAAAAAGAACGGATTCTTCAAAAAAAGGATCGCTTTTTAAAACGACAGGAGGCTAGACTCGAGCGCGAGAAAAAACTGGGCCGATACTTTGAGGTATCTTCTCAGTTGCGGTACCGGGAAAAAATGCTTACACTCCGGGAAAAAAGACTGCGTCCTTTTTCAAAGGAACAAAAGCTTTTGTTGTTAGAAGAAAAGGCGGCCGGGCTGGAATCGGAAAAAAAGCGTTGTGAATACGAGCATACTTACATTGAAAAAATCTTGATCATCAGTCCAAAGCCGATGACAGGCGATTCCTTAGTCGTCCATACGGCAGGCGATATTCTAAACAATCCGGATCTATTAAGAAGTTCTTATGCCGTCAAAACGACTTTCCGAGCGTCCGATTGTTGGCGCTATGATACGCACTATTTGTCCAGCAGTAAAAATGAGCGGGCGAAGCGGTCGGAACTTTCTTTAAGTGAGGTCGATTGTTGGGATGCCAGTTTAAAAATGCGGCCGGAACATGTCGCCAAAATGGCCTATGTTCAAGGAGCTCAGTTATTCGGGCTAAGTGCGGACGATATGAAAAAAATGCGGTTTAAAGAAAAAAATCAAAAAAAAGTCTAGGGGTAATGGATTGACAATTCTTTTAAATTTTGTTACTTTGAGGTCGGTCAACAATTAAAGACGCGATTTTTAAGCGCACGTAAAATGGTTCGTTTTTCGTGCGCTTTTTTTGTTGGCTTAACTTTATTTAAGGAGGAAAAGAAAAAATGAAGAAAGTAATTTTATTGGCAAGTGTTGCCTTAAGCGGGCTTGCGGTAGGGATGGAAAACCTTTCGGTATCGGCATCAAGCGAACCGACAGAACTGATCGAAACCAGATCGTCCTATGATTTCAGCGGAAAAGTAGCGGCATTGGATGAGCGGTTGTATCTGGGTGAGATGATGGTAACCGATGCGGATTGGTTTACGACGGAATCCTACGAGTGCAGTTGTGATGGTGATCAACTTTGCCAGTACCACGACCAGGGCAATTGGCCGGAATCAGCGGAAGCGGCTTTATCGTTGACGATCAATTCGGGTTTATACCGAATCAATTTGATTTCAGCCAACTCTTACTGGGCCGATTGGTCGTTTGCGGAAATTCGAAGCGATACGATTACGAATCTAAGTGGGGTAAGCATCAATAATTCCGATACGGAAAAATGGTTCTATGTGGCAAGTGGAAGTATCTACAACTTCGAGATCTATTTTACCGATGTTCAAGCCGCAACGGATGATCGGGATGAATCGATTTTGTTTACGCGATACGATTTGATCGATGCGGTGGCACCGACGATCAATGCGACGGTTCATGTAAG
>UQFG01000025.1 GCA_900540175.1 uncultured Mollicutes bacterium
ACGACGCTCTTCCGATCTAAGCATTATCCGGATTTTTCGATTATGGAGGATCGGCAAAAGGATCGCTATTTGCTGATGGTTTTATCGTCTTTAGAGCGTTCGATTTATTCGGATTTGCTACGTTTTTCTTCTCATGTGCATCCAAGTGTTTATGAAATGACCGATGAGGGAAAAACGCTTTTGTTTTTTTCGGGTTTTGATGAAAAAACGGAAGAAGCGGTGCGGATCATTAAAATATTGCCGATAATCAAAGAAATTTTCGAGCATTCTTCGTATGAATTGACCCTTAAAAAAGAGCATTTTAAAAATTTAACAAACCTTTACAAACTTTTAGATCATAAATTCGCTTATTTTGAAATGCGAATCAGGGAAATCGAAGTGGCACCGGAAAAAGACGATGTCGCTTGGATTTTACTTTCTAAGTATCATATCATTTTGGATACCAAAATGTATTTGTACGATTTGCAGCAAGATCTGTTTAAGGAAATCGATGCCAAGCGGATTGTTCGCTACGGTTTGATTTACAGACGTTTTTACCCGTTTATGTATCAAAAAGGAAAGATCTTGCCTTCTTTTGATCTTTACGAAGGACCGATCGGGATGTTGTTGGCTAGGTATTACCTATCGTTTTCGGATCAATTGGATTCGAAAAAGTTTCAAAAAGAAATCGATCAAATCGATTCGTTTAATCAGAAGTACTTTTGCTTTATGGTTTTGTATATTTATATTTTGAATTTGCAGTTGGAAATCCATTTGACACCTTCTTCAATTTCGCCTTATTTAGAACTGCTTCGGCAACTGAAACTGTTTTTGACGGACTATAAAATCTACATCCAAAAATAAACTGCCTTTTAAAAAAAGGTGGTTTTTTTATGAAAAAAAGAACGGTATATAGACCGTTCTTAGCACGAAATGGATGCTTGTTATCTTTTTTTAAAAAAATCGCTGATTGTATCCTTATAGGTTTGAAAAAGGACGGCTCCGGCAACAATAACAATGATACCGGCCAAGATGACGAGGTTTTCCGTTGTAAAGCAGAAGATGGTCAGAAAAAATTGATAAACCAGGAGTGTTCCGAAAATGATCGCTATATTTTCTTTGATGAATTGAACTATTTTAGACATCGTATCACCGTTTTATTATATGTTTCATTTTAATGGAAAATGATTCTTGCATAAAAACTAAAAAAAATTTGTCTAAAAAATGTTGATGCCGGCCGATTGAATTGACTAATTGACTTTTTTGTGATATATTTATTAAATGGAATTGAGTCGTTGGAGGGATGGATATGAAAAAGATTTCTTTGGAACAAATGGTCTCTTTTTTGAAGGAGCAGGGGTTTGTTTTTCAAGGTAGTGAGATTTACGGAGGACTGGCCAATGCCTGGGATTACGGTCCTTTGGGTGTTGAATTGATTCAAAATATCAAGAATGCCTGGTGGAACCGATTTGTAAGAAAGAACAAATGGAATGTCGGTTTGGATTCGGCGATCTTGATGAATCGGGAAGTATGGGTGGCCAGTGGTCATATCGGTTCTTTTTCCGATCCTTTGATCGACTGTAAAAAATGCCATGCTCGCTATCGGGCCGATCAATTGGTGGAAAATCATGCCAAAGGAGCGGTTGCTGCCGACGGGATGACAAACGAACAGCTTCTTGCTTATCTTTATGAGCATCATGTTGTATGTCCTTCTTGCGGCGCTTTGGATTATACGGATATCCGCCAGTTCAACTTAATGTTTAAAACCCATCAGGGTGTTTTGGAAGACAGTAAAAGCGAAGTTTATTTAAGACCGGAAACGGCGCAGGGAATTTTTATCAATTTTAAAAACGTTCAGCGATCCATGCGTAAAAAAATCCCGTTTGGAATCGGTCAGATCGGAAAAAGTTTCAGAAACGAAATCACACCGGGAAATTTTATTTTCCGAACTAGAGAATTCGAGCAAATGGAATTGGAATTTTTCTGTAAACCGGGAACGGAAATTACGTGGTTCGAATACTGGCGTAACGAATGCATGCGATTTTTGACGGATTTGGGTGTTTCAAAAGAACGGTTGCGTTATCGCGATCACGAAGCCGAAGAATTATCGTTTTATTCCAACGCAACGACGGATATCGAATTTGATTTTCCGTGGGGATTCGGTGAACTTTGGGGCATTGCGTCTCGTACGGATTACGATTTAAAAGCCCATCAGACGCATTCCAAAGTTAATATGGAATATTTGGATCCGGAAACAAACGAACGGTATCTTCCCTATGTTGTCGAACCGTCGGTCGGTGTTGCCAGATTGTTGTTGGCTGTTTTGTTCAGCGCCTACGACGAAGAAGAAATCTCCGGGAAAGAAAGCCGGATCGTCCTTCGGTTAAACCCGGTTTTAGCGCCTTATAAAGTCGCCGTATTGCCCTTGATCAAAAAAAGACATTCGGAAAAAGCGCAGGAAGTATTAGAGCGGTTCAGCGAACAGTTCAGTACAACTTATGACGATACAGCCAACATCGGCAAACGATATCGCCGTCAAGATGCCATCGGAACGCCGTTTTGCGTTACAATCGATGATGAAACGTTGGAAAAAGGTACGGTTACCGTTCGGCATCGCGATTCGATGGCACAGACGACGCTTTCGGTCGAAGAAGCGCTTGCCTTTATCGGCGATCAACTGAACTTTTAAGACCATATATAAGGAGGGATTCCATGCCGACCCAAGAGGAAATTAATAGAGTCATCGAGAGTACGGATATGGTGGAATTGGTCTCTCCGTATGTAAAATTAACGAAACAGGGAAAAAACTATAAAGGACTCTGTCCGTTTCATAACGAAGATACGCCGTCTTTTGTCGTTTCTCAGGAAAAACATCTGGCCCATTGTTTCGGATGCGGTCACGGCGGTAATCCGATTACGTTTTTGATGGAGATCAAGCAAATCGGATTTAATGAGGCTTTGCTTGAGTTGGCTCAAAAAGCGGGCATCTCTTTAACGGGATTGAAACGGCAGGCGAAAAAGCAGGATTATAAAAAATTTTATGATATGTTTGATGTTGCGACCAAATATTATCAAAAAAATCTGACGACGACCAAATCCGGTCAACAAGCGTTGCAATATTTGTATAAAAGAGGGTTGACCGATGAAACAATAAAAATGTTTCAGATCGGTTTGGCTCCGCAAAAAAAAGATTCTCTTTATCGCGTATTAAAAGAAGCAAACTATTTGGAATTGGATATGATGGATTTAGGATTGATTGCTTCGGATGAACAAGGCTATCACGATCTGTTTTTAAGGCGGATCATGTTTCCGATTCAAGATGAACAAGGTAATTTGATTGCTTTCAGTGGTCGGATTCTCAACCAAACCGATCCTAGTCAGCCGAAATATATCAATACCAAAGAAACCTTTTTATATCGTAAAGGAACTGTTCTTTATCATCTTTATTTGGCGAAAATGGATATTTTAAAGAAAAAACGCGTCATTTTACATGAAGGCCAAATGGATGTGATTGCCTCGGTTATAGCCGGTTTTAATGAGGCTGTCTGTGCGATGGGAACGGCTCTTTCGGTCGAACAGGCCGGTATTTTGAGAAAATATACCAATCAAGCCGTTATTTGCTATGATGGGGATAAAGCGGGTATTGCCGCTTCTTTAAAAGCGATCGCGGTTTTCAAGCAAGTTGGGATGACGGTTCATTTGGTTTTACTTCCCGATGGGATGGATCCGGATGAATACATTCGCAAATACGGAAAAGAAGCCTATGTCGCTTATTTTGAAAATCATCTTTTGGATGAATACCAGTACCGGTTTGAAACGACGTTTATCAATAAAAATTTAGAAGACGGATCGGTACTCGAAGCGTGCAAACAAGCGATTTTCGAAATGGTACAGACTTTGAGTCAAACCGCAAGGGAACGCTATTTGATCCGTTTATCGGAAAAATTAAAAGTTTCCGTAGACTCGATTTCTTCCGATTACAATCAATATTGTAGACGATTTGCTCCCAAGCAATTTGTCGAAGATTGGAAAGAGTCCAATTCATATGAATTTTCTGTTCATCCCCTTACTTATCAGCCGCCGTTGAAACGAAATTATGAATTACGACTGTTGATGTACGCCAAATCCAGTAAAGAAATCGCTCTTAAAATCGACCGGGAAATTGCCCCTTCGTTATCGGCTTTTGATCCGATTTACCAGCGAATTTGGACGGCATTGATCGATGATTATTATTGTCGGTATTCCGTTTTTGACGAAAGTCTGTTTTTAAATTGTTTGGATGACGAACAAAAAAGTACGTACGAAGAAAAAATGCGAACGTTGAGTCAAAGCATGGAGATCTATAATGAGCGGGATTTAAGGGATTGTATGGATAAGCTCAAAGAACAGGCCCTAACGGAAAAAAATAAAGAGTACAACAAACAAATCGCAGATTCGTTGGATGAGGCATACATCCGCAAAAAAATCGGCGAAAAGTTTGCCAATGTGCGATTGAAAGATTTAGAAAAGATAAAAAAGAGGAGGAATTAATATGGAATTTGAAACGGTATTAAAAGAATTAGTCGAACAAGGAAAACAAAATGGTTTCGTTTCATCCAAAGATATCTTGAAGTATTATACAGAGGATTCCGAAGAATACGATGCGATCGAAAAAGAACTGATCAAACAGGAGATCGACATTGTTGTCGATGATTCCATTCCGGAGGATTTAAGTACAAAAGAACCGTTGATCGAAGAAATGGAAGAAATCGATGTATCGACGTTTGACCAGTTGCCGGCATCGGTTAAAGTCGATGATCCCGTTCGTATGTATTTAAAAGATATCGGTAAAATTCCTCTTTTGACATTAGAAGAAGAAACGGAATTGGCAAGACAGGTTGTAGAAGGCCGCGATGCCAAAAAACGATTGGAAGAAATCGAATCCAACGATCAAAATACGGTTTCGGCCGAAGAATACGAACACTTGTTGGATATTGCCGAAGCCTCCGATGAAGCAAAGGACAAATTGGTCAACGCCAATTTACGATTGGTGGTTTCCATTGCAAAACGGTATTTGGGACGTGGACTTCAATTTTTGGATTTGATTCAAGAAGGAAATATGGGCTTGATTAAGGCGGTCGATAAATTCGATCATCAAAAAGGATTTAAGTTTTCGACTTACGCCACTTGGTGGATTCGTCAGGCCATTACTAGAGCGGTTGCCGATCAGGCACGAACGATCCGGATTCCGGTTCATATGGTGGAAACGATCAATAAATTGGTTCGGATTCAACGACAATTGGTCCAGGAACTTTCCCGTGAACCGACTCCGCAGGAGGTAGCGGAGCGAATGGATATTTCCGTTGAAAAAGTTCAGCAAATTCAAAAAATCGCGCAAGAACCGATTTCACTGGAATCGCCGGTCGGGGAAGAAGAAGATTCCAATTTAGGGGATTTTATTTCCGATCCGCATGCACTGGATCCTTATGAGTACACGGCCAAAATGAAACTTCGGGAAGAATTGGATTCCGTTTTGGGAACTCTGACTCCGCGTGAGGCTCGTGTTTTACGGTTGCGGTTCGGTTTGATCGACGGTCGCCAGCGTACGTTAGAAGAAGTCGGCAAAGAGTTCAATGTTACGCGGGAACGCATCCGCCAAATCGAGGCCAAAGCGCTGCGGAAATTAAAACATCCGTCTAGAAGTCGCAAATTGAAAGATTTCATGACGAAAAAGTAAAATGGATCGAATTGAATTGTTGGCATCTCTTGCCGAAGGAACACATACCCTTGCCGATATCGGCTGCGACCATGCTTATACATTGATTACGGCGATTCGAAAATACGGTGTTAAACGCGGTCTTGCGATCGAAGTGGCACCCGGACCGTTTGAAAATGCCCGAAAAAACATCGAACAATTCGGTTTACAAGATCGAATCAAGTTACTGCTTTCCGATGGTTTTAAACAGATTCAAACACCTTTTGATACGGCATTGATTGCCGGAATGGGCGGGTATCTTATTCGGGATATTCTGATAAAAGGGATCGAAAAAATCAAAGGAAAAAAACTGATTTTAAGTGCCAACAGTGATGTTCATGTGGTGCGAAAAGTTCTGATGGAACAAGGGTTTACGATCGTTGATGAAGTGGCTTTTTACGATCAGGGAAAGTATTATGAAATCCTAGTTGCCGTATTTGGTTCGTCCAAAATGGATGAATACGATCTGAAATTCGGACCGGTTTTAAGAAGAAAGCGTCCGATTTCTTTCGTAACCTATTATACGGCTCATCAAAACAAGTTGCTTCAAGTGCTTCCGTCCATTCAAAATACAGCAAAGAAGGAGGAAATGGAAAAAGAAATTGCTTTGTGGCAATCTTTATCCAATCATCCGAATATGGAAAAATATTATATTTTAAACACCCCGAATTACTACAGAACTTATTATTTAGACGATCAGATGCGTCCGACAATCATCGTTGCGCCGGGAGGTGGTTATCGCTATACTTCGGAAAGAGAATCCGAACCAGTTGTCGATGTCTTTCATGCTCTTGGGTATCATGTGATTGTCGTCAATTACCGTGAAACACCGCAGGATGCTTATCCCAAACCGCAACAATATTTGGCAGAAGCCGTGAAACAGGTGTTTGGCGATCAACGCAGTTCTTGTTTGATCGGGATGGGTTTTTCGGCCGGCGGTCATTGTTTTTTGGAAACGATTCTGCATGCCGAAGCGTACGATCTTCCGCCGATATCCTTGTTGATACTGGGGTATCCGGTGATTACAACGGAAGAAAAATACCGACATTCTGGTTCTTTTTCCAATCTGCTTTTGGACCGACAAACGGATCCAACAGTATTGAGGCGATTGTCTCTTGAAAAAGAAGTAACTAAAAACAATGCACCGAAGTTGTTTTTATGGGGAACTTTTACCGACGAATCCGTTCCGGTTATGAATTCGCTTATGTTATTGGAAGCGTATCATCATGTCGGGGCTTCCGTCGAATACCACTGTTTCCCGGAAGGCTGTCACGGACTTTCGGTAGCCAATGCGGCTTCCGGCAACGGAGATTTAAAGAAAATAAATCCGTATGTTGCGCGCTGGGCATACTGGGCTGATCAGTGGATAAAAAAACAGTTGGAGGAAAAATAAGAAGCCGGATTGTGAATAAATCTTCTTTATGAAAACCGAAAAAACGCAAATGCTATAGATTTTTCAATAAAAAAAGGTAAGTTTCCCCTCAAAAAGGAACTTACCTTTTTTATATGTTCAGGCTTTGGTCAAGAAAGTTTTGTATGCAACATAAGCCTCGTAAACATCGGCTTTGGAAACAATTTCCATCGGTGAATGCATGGATAGAACCGGAACACCGGCATCGATGACATTCATATTGTATTTGGCAAGCAGATAAGCAATCGTACCGCCGCCGCCTTGGTCTACTTTTCCCAGTTCGGCTGTTTGGAAATGAACGCCGTCTTCATCCATGATTTTTCTTAATTTGGCGATGAATTCCGGTTGCGCATCGTTGCAACCGCCTTTTCCGCGGGAACCGGTATATTTATTGAAGCAAATTCCGTTTCCGAGAAAACTGGTATTTTTCTTTTCCATGACCGACGGATAAAGCGGATCCATGGCTGCCGATACATCGCTTGAAAGCATTTCGGAGTTGGCAAGGGCATGGCGTAATTTTAAATCGTTGTAGTCGGTTGTCAAGGCAATCAATTCGGCAATGGTGTTTTCAAACCACACCGAATCGGCACCGGTTGCGCCGACGGAACCGATTTCTTCCTTGTCGACCAAAACGGCACAAGTTGTTTTTTTGCCTTTGGGGGTATCCAGTACGGCTTTTAAAGAAGTAAATGCGCAAACTCGGTCGTCATGACCGTAACCGGCAATCATGGAACGATCCAAACCGAAATCTCTGGCCGGTCCGGATGGAACGATTTCCAATTCGGCCGATAAAAAATCTTCTTCTTCGATATCGTATAATTTTTTCAACAACGTCAGAATGGTTTTTTTGCAAGCGTCTTTTTCTTCGTTTTGAGTCGGAAGCGATCCGATCAATAAATCTAAGTTTTCTCCTTCGATGACTTTATTGGCTGTTTTTTGCATTTTTTCTTGGGCCAAATGCGGCAGAAGATCGGTAATGCCAAGTACCGGGTCATTTGGATGTTCGCCGATGGAAATTTCCACTTTCGTGCCGTCTTTCTTTACGACGACGCCGACTAAAGAAAGCGGGGTCGTTACCCACTGATATTTGATGATTCCACCGTAGTAATGCGTATCCAAATAAACCAAATCATCGCTTTCGTAAAGCGGATTTTGTTTTAAGTCCAAACGCGGTGAGTCGATGTGCGCCCCCAGAATCAAAAGTCCGTTTTCAAGCGGTTCGTCGCCGATGACAAAAGTGGCAATATTTTTTTCTTTGTTCAGAACGTAAACTTTATCACCGGGATGTAGGTGATTGAATTCGGTGATGTTTCTAAATCCGCTTTGTTCGGCTAACAAAATCGCTTCTTTGACGCATAAGCGTTCTGTTTTTCCTTTTGAAAGAAAAACTTTGTATTCCTCATTGAAATCCATGAGGTCTTTCATTTTGTCATTATCGTATTTTTTCCATACGTTTTGCTGATACATTTTTTATCCCTCCAGTTCTTTTTTCTATTGTATCATAAGTTCTTTGTTTTTCAAAGAAACATCATAAAAAAAACAATCTTTTCATAGGCTTATCCTAGGGGGATGTCGTGATGGTCAATATTCTTTTTGTCCTGATTTTTATCATCGGTTTTGTCTATGCTGTTTTTGCCGGAAGAGTCGATACGGTTGTAGAAGTATTGCTGTCTACTCCGAAAGATTCTCTTTTTATTTTTATTGATATTTACGCTCTTTTGATTTTTTGGGGCGGTATGCTTGAAATTTGTAAACAATCGGGTTTGTTGGGACATATTACAAGGGCGATGAGTTACGTTCTTCATCCTCTTTTTAAGCGGTTGGATGTAAAAAGCGATGCCATGCAATATATTTCGATGAATTTTGTATCCAATATGCTTTCCATGGGGTCGGTGGCAACCCCGTTTGGGTTGAAAGCGATGCAGGAGTTGAACCGTCTCAATCAAAACCAAACCGTCGCTTCCGATGAGATGATTACGTTTTTATTGATCAATACTTCCGGACTTTGTTTTTTACCGACAACGCTGATTTCGTTGCGTTCTCAAGCCGGCAGCGATAATCCCGTGGCGATTATTCCGTATATTATCATTGTTTCATGCATCACGACTGTTTTTTCTATTTTAATGGATATAGGGGTGCGACGTCATGGCAAGCATTAGTTATTATTTTATTGTCGGGTTTGTTCTTTTGATTTTAATTTATGCTTTTTGTAAAAAAACGAATGTGTACGATGCGTTTATCAGCGGTTGTTTCGATTCGATGAAAGTGGGAATCAGCATCTTACCGTATCTTCTTTGTATGTATGTGGCGGTGAGTGTTTTTAAGGCAAGCGGTATTTTAAACGATCTTATCAAGGTTCGGCAGATTCCTTCGGAACTGTTTATTCAAGGTTTTTTCCGTCCGGCATCGTCCCATGCGTCGCTTTCGATGATGTTATCGATTTTCAGTACGTACGGTCCGGATAGTGCGGTCGGAATGGTTTCGTCTATTTTACAAGGCGGCAGCGATACGACCATTTATGTTATGGGACTTTATTTCGGCAGCATCGGAATCAAAAAGACCAGACACGCTTATGCAGTCGGGTTGTTGTGCGATCTGGTTTGTTTTCTTTGTTGTATCGGTCTTTTACTGCTTTTTTTCTAGCGAAAAGCTCGTTAAAAATCCTTACGGTTTTAGTTGTAATTTCCTGTATTATTTGGTAGAATAGTTAACGGTGATTGTCGTGGATGATAATAAAGAAAGACTGCAAAAGGTCATGGCAGCTTCCGGAGTTGCCTCAAGAAGAAAATGTGAAGACTTGATTCAGCAAGGAAGAGTTTTTGTCAACGGTATTCAAGTTACGGAACTTGGGACAAAGATCGGCCGAAAAGATCAGGTGGAAGTAGACGGAAAAATACTGACCAGAGAAAATCCGGTTTATTTTGTCATGTATAAACCGACCGGTTATTTAACGGCGGTCAGCGATCCGCTCAACCGTCGGACGGTAATGGATCTGTTGGCTCAGGATCTAAAGAAGAAAGTTCGGCTTTTTCCGATCGGACGGTTGGATTACGATACGTCCGGCGTTTTGCTTTTGACCAATGACGGGGAACTGTCGTACCGATTGACGCGTTCGGCCAAAGAAATCGAAAAAAAATATCAGGTTCGTGTGGAAGGACTGATCGATCAAAAAGCGGTCAATCAATTGATGAAAGGCATTGAACTGGATGGAATTTTAACCAAACGGGCTCAGGTGGAAATCCTTTCGCTGGATAAGAAAAACCGGTCCAGTTTGATTATGCTGACTATTACCGAAGGCCGAAACCGTCAAGTCAGAAGGATGTGCGAAGCCATCGGTTATCCGGTTAAGAAACTCAAACGCATCTCGTTTGGCGGCGTTACGTTAGATGGTCTTTCGGTCGGCGAATACCGGCCTTTGAAACCACATGAAGTAAAAGTTCTTTACAGTTTATAAAAAATTGAAATCAAGAACAAAACATGATATAATCATTAAAGATAAGAAGAGGTAAAACATGAAAAATTTTGTTGTTGCGCTCGATGGTCCGGCAGGCAGCGGGAAATCGTCTATCTCAAAGATGGTTGCGGATCGATTGGGGTTTGTTCATATCGATACCGGGGCGATGTATCGGGCAGTTACTTTGGAGGCCCTAAGAAGAAACATTGATCTGGAAAAGGAAGAAGACTATACGTTTTTAGATCAAACAACGATCCTTTATCAAGATAACACCATTTATTTAAACGGTGAGAATGTCAGTGATGCGATTCGTTCCAAAGAAGTGACCGCCGCGGTTTCTACGGCTTGTAAATTCAAAACCGTCCGCGACCGAATGGTCGACTATCAACGAAAATCCGCTTCGACCGGTAAAATCTTAATGGATGGCCGCGATATCGGAACGGTTGTTTTGCCGAATGCCGACGTAAAGATTTTTTTGACGGCCTCTCCTGAGGTAAGAGCCAAACGGCGTTATGACGAACTAGTTGCCAAAGGACAGGAAGTTCTTTACGAAGATGTATTAAACGATATCCTGATTCGGGATAAGAAAGATTCCAGTCGCGAAATCGCTCCTTTGAAAAAAGCCGATGATGCGATTTTATTGGACAGCAGCAACTTGTCTAAAGAAGAAGTATGCGATGCGATTGCAACGATCATAAATGAGAGGTTAGAAAAGATGGAAGATTTTAAAATGGAAGATTTAACATTGCCGAAAGAATTAAAAGTAAAAGATGTTGTGGAAGGAACGGTTGTTCAAGTCGAAGATAAAACGATTTATTTGGACATCCACAATTTTACGGAAGGCAAAATGCATTTAGAGCATTACAGCAAAGACGCTTTGGAAAGTTTTGAAGGTGTTGTTCACGTCGGAGATGTGATTCGGTGTGAAGTAGCGAAAATCACCGATGATTCCATTTATTTATCGCGTTTGAATCAACTGCAAGCCGAAGCATTCCAACAAGTGGTGGCGGCAAAAGAGAACAATGAACCGATTCAAGTTAGCGTGCGTAAAGAAATTCCTCATAAAGGATATCAAGTGGACTATATGGGCAATACGCTGTTTTTACCGATGAGTCAGGCACCCCATCACAAACTAAAGAACCATGATTTGCTTACGGTTCGTGTTTTGGAAGTTAATTTGAAACAGAAAAGTGCTGTCGTATCGCGTAGAGTCATTGAACAGGAAGAATATGCGTTAGCCAAAGAAAAAGAATACGAAGCCATTTCCGAAGGGGATATTTTAAAAGGAACGGTTGTCAAAATTGAAAATTTCGGGGCTTTTATCCGTTTTCAGTATAATCAAGGACTTCTTCGGATCAATCAAGTGGCCCATACATTTACCAATGATATTCACACGTTGTTAAAAGAAGGCGATGAAATCGAGGTAAAAGTGATTTCCAAACAAAACAATAAATTGCTTTTATCCAGAAAAGCATTGCTTTCCACCCCGTATGAAGCCTATGTTCAATCCGTGAAAGTCGGACAAACCGTCAAAGGACGCATCAGCAATAAATTGCCGTTCGGTCTGCTGATCGAATTGGCTCCGAATGTCAAAGGGTTATTGCATTCTTCTGAATATTCGCATAACCCCAATGACAATTACAACGATTATGTCAAAATCGGCGATGAAGTGGAAGTGGCGATTTTGGCACTAGATCCGGAAAAAGAAAAAATATCGCTTTCTCGGAAAGCCTTGATGGACAATCCTTGGAAACGCGTTCATGCGAAGGTGGGCGATGTGGTAGACGGTGTCGTTTCCGAAATCACGGATTCCGGACTGATCATCGATACGCTTGGTGTCGAAGGATTCGTTCCTGCTTCCGAAACGTTGACGGAAAGTCAAAACGGTCATTTTAAAGACTATTTCGATGTATCGGATCCGGTTCAGGCGGAAATTATGGAAATCAAACCGGAAGAATGGCGTTTGAAATTATCCATTCGGCGTTTAAAAGAAAAACAGGAACGTCAGTCGTATGAAAAATATTTGAAAAACGAAGAAGTAACTGTAACGATCGGGGATCGTTTCAAAGATATTTTAAAATAAAAAGTCAGTTTCATTATTGGTGGTGAATAATATGTTACCGAAAGTAGCAATCGTAGGCCGACCCAATGTCGGAAAATCGACCCTTTTCAATCGCTTGATTGGTGAAAGATTATCCATTACTGATAATCAACCGGGGGTCACTCGAGATCGGATTTACGCAAAAGGAAGTTGGTTATCAAAGGAATTTTCTTTGATCGATACAGGCGGAATTGAATTGGGAGATGCCCCCTTTTTGACAGAAATCAAAGCCCAAGCCGAAATCGCCATGGAAGAAGCGGATGTCATTGTTTTTGTGGTAGATTGTCGAAGCGGGGTAACCGATGACGACAATTATATTGCCAAATTGCTGTATCGAAGTAAAAAACCGGTGCTGTTAGCCGTAAATAAAGTCGATGATCAAAAGTTTAAAGACAACATTTATGAGTTTTATTCGCTTGGTTTCGGGGATCCGATTCCCATTTCCTCTTCCCATGGGATCGGAACGGGAAATTTGTTGGATGCCATTATTGAAAAATTTCCGGCGAAAACAGAAGAAGAGCGTGAAGAAGTCATCCGTTTTGCGTTAGTAGGACGTCCGAATGTCGGAAAATCGTCGCTGACCAATGCGCTGTTAAACGATAATCGGGTCATCGTATCCCCGGTTGCCGGAACGACCAGAGATACGATCGATACGAAATTTAAAGTATCGGGGGACGATTATGTCGTCATTGATACAGCCGGATTACGCAAGCGCGGGAAAATTTACGAGAATGTCGAAAAATACGCTACCATCCGAAGTTTGGATGCCATTGGAAGAAGCGATGTGGTTTTATTGTTGCTGGATGCTTCAACGGGCGTCATGGAACAAGATACGCATGTCGGTCAGTACATTGAAGAATACCGCAGACCGTGTATCATCGTTGTCAACAAATGGGATTTGGTCGATAAAGATTCCAAGACGATGAATCGTTTTACCGAAGACATTCGTCAGGCATTTAAATACTTGGATTATGCGCCGATTGTTTTTTTATCGGCTCTTGAAAACAAACGGATTCATACGCTTTTTCCGTCGATTAAGCAAGCCTATGAAGCCAATCACAGACGGATAGCCACTTCGGTTTTAAACGATGTGGTCAATGATGCGGTTGCCATGTTTCCACCCAGTGAATTCAATGGCGGGAAGATTAAAATTTATTATTCTTCGCAAGTTGGAGTCGAACCGCCGACGTTTGCTTTTTTCGTCAATGATCCTAAGTTTTTGCATTTTTCGTATCATCGATATTTGGAAAACCAAATTCGAAAAAATTTTGATTTTTTTGGAACCCCTATCAAATTTGAATTCAGAAAGCGTGATTAATGATGAACATTTCCATTATCGGCGGCGGTGCCTGGGGAACGACGCTGGCTCAAGTATTAGCAGACAACAATCATAACGTATTGATTCGCGATATCAATCCGCTTTTCGTTGATTTAATCAACGAAAAACATACGCATCCTTTTTTTGAAACGATTCTTCCCGGTTCGATTTCTGCAACATTGGATTTGAAAAAGACCGTTGATTTTTCGGATGTGATTGTTTTGTGTGTGGCCACGAAATTCACCAGAGGCGTTTTGGAAGAAATCAATGGCTTGGCAACCACACCGAAACTTTTTGTCAACGTCAGCAAAGGCATCGAACCGCAGACGTCGTACTGTGTCAGTCAAATCGTCGATGAAGTCATCGATGCCAAAAAGAAAAAAGGGTATGTGATTTTATCCGGTCCTTCCCATGCGGAAGAACTGATTTTAAGAAAATTGACTTCGTTGGTATCGGCCTCGCGTTGTCGCGACGATGCGTTGTTCGTTCAAAAACTATTTGCCAATGAGGCTTATTTACGGATTTACACCTCAGAAGATGTCATCGGTGTGGAAACAGGCGGATCCATTAAAAATGCCATTGCGATTGTGTCCGGTGTTGCTTACGGAATGGGACTTGGAGAAAATGCCAGAGCGGTATTGATAACCAGAGGAATTCGGGAAATCGTAATGATCGTGGAAGCCTTAGGCGGAAAAAAAGAAACGGCTTACGGACTTTCCGGAATCGGTGATTTAATTGTAACGGCCTCTTCCTTCAATTCGAGAAATTTTCAATGCGGTTTGAAAATCGGCCAAGGGATGTCGGTTCAAGATGCGCTGGATTCAATGACGCAAACGGTCGAAGGGATCAAGACCATTACGGCGGCTTATGAAATCGGTCAAAAATATCATTTGGAATTGCCGATCATCCGCAGTGCTTATGAAGTTGTAGAAGGAAAGATTTCCGCTTCGGAAGCGCTCCAAAAATTATTAAGCAGAAGTTTGAAAGATGAAAATATTTTGTAAATTCCGTTCTTTGTCCTGCATATAGTGAAGGTGGGAGGTCTTTGAATGGATTTTAAAACGATTATTGACTTAATATCCAAATCAAACATCGATAAAGAAGCGATGTATGAGTTGGTTAAGGAAGCCTCAAGTATGGATTTGAACAACGAGGATAACTTAAGGAGTATTATTCGGAAAGGTTGTTCTTTAGCGGATAAAGATATCTCTTCATCTCAAGAAGATCGAATCATTCAACTATTGAAAGATAAAGGGATCACACCGGATTTATTCTCCTTATTAACGAAATAACGGTTTATTGGAAAGTCGGTTTTTGCAATCGACTTTTTATTGATTTTTTGATTGTGTAAAGATTTTTGATTTTATTCTTGTTTCTTTTTTATCTTTGTGGTATAATCGTAATGCTTTATGGAAGAGTACCCAAGAGGCTGAAGGGGCTGGCTTGGAAAGCTAGTAGATCGGTAACACGGTGCAGGGGTTCGAATCCCCTCTCTTCCGCCAGCATCTGCCGAAATAGCTTAGTTGGTAGAGCAACGCACTCGTAACGCGTAGGTCGTAGGTTCGAGTCCTATTTTCGGCACCATTTAAAAATGTAAAGTCTAAAATATGTTGATATTTCAATGTATTTTGGACTTTTTTATTTTATTGAAAATAATCAGTGATATACTTTTGATATACTTTTAATTTTTTTGTGTTTAATTTTATACTAGTGATACAAAGCAAAATGCTAAAATATCACTCTTTTTTTATATTTTGGACTTAAAATTGATGTTTTTTCTTGATTTTTAAGGGTTTGAACTCTTAACTTATCTCAAATTCTGGTACTCCAAATTAGAGGGGTTGTAGGGGAGTTCCGATCTGTAAAAAAGTTGGGGGTGTTGCCTAAAAACACCTATAGGTGTAGCTATTAAATGCCTAAAAACCATATCTTCCTTTCCTTAAATTTTATTATTTTTAATACTATATTTGCCTCTGGCTTTTCTCTTGTAATCAGACTTCAATTCTCTCAAAATCTCGATTTGACCTTTTCTGTGGCAAAAATCGTCGATAATCTGCACACACCAATTTCTTCAATTTGAGCAACTTGTCGATATGATTGATGAGCGCATTTAGATAGTAAGATTTTAATGCGTTTTCAGGGGGGGATCAAACCGTGAAATCCCTTAAAGTCATAGTGGCAAGTCGTTTAGAATTCTAATCCGAATGGGATTGACAAACTAGGGAAAACTGTTATAATAGTTTATAACAGGTAGGAGGGGAATTAAAAATGACACCTGCAGAAAAATTAGTGCGTATTCGGGCTGAATTGAATTTGAGCCAAGAGGCACTTGCTAGGGAATTGGGCGTTTCTTTTGCGACCATTAATAGATGGGAGCGAGGGCATACGAATCCATCAGCGCGTTATATTTATATAATTGACCGCTATGGCAAAGAGAAAAATATCACATTGGACGAATAAGGAGCAACCATGATTACAGGCGAATTGAAAAATAAAGTTGACGGTATTTGGGATACAATTTGGACAGGCGGTATTACCAGTCCTATTACGACATTAGAACAGATTACCTATCTGATGTTCATGAAACTTTTAGATGATAATCAGTTAAAAAAAGAGGCGAGTGCGAATGCATTGGGTGTAACGCTTAAAAATAAAGTATTTGGTGATGGCGAGTGTGTAATAAGCGAAGAGCCGCGCATTGCTACTGACTACAAAAATCTGCGTTGGAGCGTATTCCATAATTTTGAGCCAAATGAAATGTTTAAAACGGTTCAGCAGTATGTATTCCCTTTTATAAAGCAAATCAACACGGGCAAGGATACGGCGTTCAGCAGATATATGAAAGATACTGTTTTCTTGATTCCGACGGCAAGGGTGCTTGCCAAAGTAGTGGACGGCATCGATGCGATGGATATGAATAATAAGGACATCATGGGCGATGTCTACGAATATTTGCTCGGCAAGATTGCTGCTGCAGGTGACAACGGGCAGTTCCGTACTCCGCGCCACATTATCAAAATGATGGTGCAGTTGATGCAACCCACTCTTTCGGATAGAATTCTTGATCCTGCAATGGGCAGTGCAGGCTTTATAGCCGAGAGCGCAAATTACATACAGGAGCATTTTGGAAAAGAAGAATTACTTAAAAAGGAAAATGCCGAGAATTATAAAACAAAGATGTTTTCGGGATTTGATACGGACCAAACCATGCTCCGCATCGGTGCAATGAACATGATGTTGCACGGTGTTGAAGAACCGAATATTAAATATCAGGATAGCTTGAGCGCAGACAATGAAGAGCGTGATGCCTATACACTTATTATGGCGAACCCGCCTTTCACGGGCAATGTTTTCCAAGAGGATATTAGTAAGGACATTTTGGCTCTTTGTAAAACGAAAAAGACGGAATTGCTTTTCCTTGCCCTGTTTACCAAAATGCTTGTCGTTGGTGGCCGTTGTGCAAGCATTGTTCCTGACGGGGTACTGTTTGGTAGTAGTTCGGCACATAAAATGATTAGAAAAGAACTTGTCGACAATCAAAAATTGGAGGCCGTTATTTCTATGCCCAGTGGGGTGTTTAAGCCGTATGCAGGGGTTAGCACTGCCATCCTAATCTTTACCAAGACCAATGCGGGTGGAACAGATAAAGTATGGTTTTACGATATGAAGGCGGACGGATTCAGTTTGGATGACAAGCGTAGTCCGATTAGCGATAATGACATCCCTGATATCATCGCGCGTTTCCGTAATCCTGATGAGGAGAGTCGTGAGAGAACTGATAAATCTTTCTTTGTCCCGAAGGACGAGATTGTAGAGAATGATTACGACCTTTCAATAAACAAATATAAAAAGACCGAGTACATTGCAGAGGAGTATCCTGAACCGAAAGAAATCCTCGCGGAAATCAAAGCCCTGGAAGAGGAAATTTTAAAGGGCATTGAAGAATTGGGGGACTTATTATGAAAAAGCCATTGAGTGCATTTATTCGGGAGTACAGCGCTCGTAATAAAAACGAGGCGTGTTCTGCTGTATATAGTGTTACAAACAGTCATGGGTTTATGCCTTCAACTGAGTATTTCTCAAAAGAGGTATTCAGTAAAGATTTATCAACTTATAAGATTGTTAAAAAGGGAATGATAGCGTATAATCCGTCTCGAATTAATGTTGGTTCTGTGGCGGTTCAGCGCACGGCCGAACAAGTGATAGTAAGTCCGCTTTATGTTGTATTTGAAGTGAATGAAAAGGAATTGCTGCCCGAATATGTGAGTTATTTTTTGCATAGTGATATTGGCCTTGCTCAGATTGCTATGAATACTTCGGGAAGTGTACGTGATTCATTAAAATTTAATGCTTTGCAAAAAATTGAAATCAATGTTTATTCGGTGGAAGAGCAGAGAAGAGTAGTCGATAAATTACAACGATTAGAGGCTATAATTCTTAGATCGGAAGAGCGTCGTG
>UQFG01000026.1 GCA_900540175.1 uncultured Mollicutes bacterium
CTGTTAATCATGGTGTCGTAGGTTCGAGTCCTACTGCGGGCGCCATGATAAAACATTGATGAAAATATTGCATGATTTGTCATTTCAACAAAGGTTAGCAAAAAGGTTGAAATGATTTTTTTATATTTATAAAAAGATTTTTTTAAAGTAATATGGAGGAAAAAATGGCAAGACGAACCAATCACGAATCGGAAGAGATGTATTTGGAAGCGATTTTATTATTGCATCAAAGAAAAACAACGGTGCGATCGGTGGATGTTTGCGAAGAACTGGATTTCGGAAAATCAAGTGTTTCGCGCGGTGTAAATCTTTTGAAAGATAAAGGCTATATTACGATTCATGCGACAACAGGGGATATTGAATTTACTTTAGAAGGAAAAAAACGGGCCGAAGCCATTTATGAGCGGCATCGAGTTCTTGTTGCCGCAATTATGAAATTAGGTGGAAGTGAGGAATTGGCCGAACGGGACGGATGTCGGATTGAACATGTTGTTTCGGATGAACTTTTAGAATTATTGAAAAAATTTGTTTCCGAGTGACACAGACTTTCGGAAAACTTTATTTTTCAATGAACCGTTTTTAAATTACATTTATTCGTAAAGGATCGGTCTATTGACAAAAAATCCATATCGGTGTTATAATACGTTGAGGTTCGGTTTAGCGAACTTCTTTTTTAAGAATACGCTTCAGCGTATTTCTTTTAATGAATATTTGTTCTCATATGAGAACAAATATTTTTAAACCTTTTGGTTTCCATATGCGAACCAAAAAAATAAAGGAATGAGATAAAATCGATGAAAACAGTAAATCAACCACATAAAATTCCAAAGGAATTTCAAGCATGGCAGAAGGAGAAGGATTTGATTCCGGTTATGATCCGTAAATATTGTCATGCGCATCATCAAACGAAGAAAAATGAAGTTTGCGAGGATTGCAAGATGTTGATGGAATATGCTCTTTTTCGATTGGAAAAGTGTCCGTTTAAAGTGAATAAAACGTTTTGCTCGTTTTGTAAAATTCATTGTTATACCCCACTGATGAGAAATCAGATAAAAGAAGTCATGAAGTATTCGGGACCGCGCATGTTATGGACGCATCCGTTATTTGCCATGAAACACGTTTTTCAGATGATTCGATATAAAAGAAAGTTGAAGAAAGAAAAGAAAGGGAAAGAAAATGTTTGATAAAGACCTATTTAAATTGATTGACGGAAATAAGAAATACATCGTATATACCGTTTTGTTGATGATACTTGGGATGCTTGCCAATATCGGTATTACGGCAAGTATTTGCTGGGCCGTCTATTTTCTGATCGAAGGATATGAATCCCTTTCCTATCTTTGGCCTGTTGGAACGGTTCTCATTGCCATCCTCGTTCGCTATATCAGCAGTCGCGCTACGGCAAGTCTTAAAGACCGACTGGGTCGAACAGTAAAGAAAGATTTGCGCAAGCGGACCTACGATAAGATTCTCCGTCTCGGCGTGAAAAGCACCGATGACATGAGTATGGCCGGTCTTACCCAAGTGAGTATGGAAGGAATTGAACAACTCGATTTGTATTACTCCGTGTATTTGCCGCAGTTCTTTTTTTCGATGATTGCTCCACTATTGTTGTTTGTGATCTGTGTCGGCATCGACTGGCGAACCGCACTTGTGCTTTTGGCATGTGTCCCGCTGATTCCCATATCCATTGTGGCTATCAGCAAATATGCCAAAAAGGTCTTTAGCAAGTATTGGGGCAAATATACGTCGATGGGAGATGCTTTTTTAGATAGCGTACAAGGATTAAAAGAACTGAAATTATTCCAAGCAGACGCTAGGTATCATCAAAAGATGAATCGCAATGCGGAGGAGTTTCGTAAAATTACGATGAAAGTACTTGTGATGCAACTTGCTAGCACGACGATCATGGACTTGGTGGCCTACGGTGGGGCAGGAGCCGGAGTCGCCCTTAGTATTGTCGGGTTGATGCAGCATCGCTTGAATCCTGCATCGTCCCTTTTTCTCATTTTGGTGGCAGCGGAATTTTTCCTGCCGCTACGCGCATTGGGAAGTGCTTTTCATGTGGCTATGAACGGGGCCAGTGCCGGAAAGAAAATCTTATCTTTACTGAATGCTTCCGATCCCGTATGGGGCAAAAAGGAAGTTTTTGGATTGGAGATCAAACTGGAAAACGTTACGTTTTCATACAATGAGAAACAAGACGTGTTGAAAAACGTAACGATGGTTTTTAAGGAAAAAGGAATGACGGCAATCGTCGGTGAAAGCGGCTGTGGAAAAAGTACGGTCGTCCATATGCTTATTGGAGCATACGCACCAAAAAAAGGAGCGGTTCGTCTTGGAAAGGATCCTATAGAAACCGTATCGCGCTCATCGTATTATGCGCAGATTGCCTGTGTTTCGTACAACACGTATCTTTTTAATGATACCGTACGGGCCAATTTCGAACTTGCAAAGGAAAATGTTTGTGATGAGGAAATATGGACGGCGTTAAAAGCCGTTAATTTGGCTGATTTTATTGTTGATAACGGCGGATTGGATAAAGTGATCGAAGAAGATGCCAATAATCTGTCGGGCGGGCAGAAACAACGATTGGCGTTGGCTGTTAATCTTGTTGCGGATAAAAACATCTATATCTTTGATGAGGCAACGAGCAATATCGACATTGAAAGCGAAGCGATTATCATGGAAAACATCAAAGCGATGAGCAAGGTAAAATCGGTCATTGTCATATCGCATCGTCTTGAAAACGTCGTTGATGCGGATGCGATCTATTATATGGAAGAAGGCGAAGTCAAAGAGCGCGGTACCCATTTGGAACTGATGGAAAAAAAAGGCGGATACTACCTTCTTTATACAACACAAAAAACATTGGAAGAAGGATACAAAGAGGAGGTACGGGTATGAAAAAACGAAAACTTCGCAGAAGCGGCGCAACAATCATGGCCAGTTTGATTTTGTTGCTTGGATCGTTATCCTATGTGATGATTCTTGCCGTTATCAACGGCAGTATCGGATTTTTGGCAGCGATGGGTGTTACGATATTCGGTGCTCTTGGGATTGCCAAAGCGTTGGGAGAAACGATTGTGCTTTCTTATGGTTGGATCATCGGCTTAGCTGTCCTCTGTGGTGTGATTCGCGGTCTGCTTCGCTATTTGGAACAATACAGCAATCACTATATCGCTTTTAAACTGTTGGCGGTTTTAAGAGATAAGATTTTTGCGGCGTTGCGTGTGCTTTGTCCGGCCAAATTGGAAAGCAAACAAAAGGGCAGTATCATTGCTATGATCACCTCGGATATCGAAACATTGGAAGTCTTTTACGCTCATACCATTTCCCCCATTTGCATCGCCACATTGGTATCAACGGCGGTACTTGTCTTTGTCGGGCTGATTGCTTCGTGGTATTTGGCCCTTGTTGCGCTGATCGGGTATTTATTGATCGGTATTGTAGTACCGCTGTTATCTTCAAAGAAATTGAAAGAGTCAGGGGTCCGATATAGAAGCGAGTTTGCCGATTTCAATGCGTATTTTCTGGATAGCATTAAAGGCATTAAGGACATTGTTTTGAACAATGCCGAACAAAAACGAGAAGAAGCAGTCGATCATCGCTCCGATCTATTGTTGAAAGAAACGAAGAAAATGAAACAAGACATTGCCAAAGCATCGGCAAAGACCGAACTGTTGGTGACGTCGTTTGTTGTTTTGGCACTGATCGTAGGAATTTTGTTGGTACGATTTGAGGTGGTATCGCTAGGCTGGATGCTGGTGGGTGTCGTCGCCATCTTCGGCAGTTTCGGGCCTGTTCTTGCTGTATCTGCCTTACCCGGAAACCTTACGCAGACTTTTGCGAGCGGAGATAGAATATTGAATTTACTCAATGAGCAACCGGTCGTTTCGGAGGTAAAAAACGGCAAGGAAATCAATTATGAAACGTTAGATGTAACGGATTTGTCTTTTGCTTATGAAAAAAATATCCCGGTGCTGAAAGAAATACAAATACATGCTCAAAAAGGCGAGATCATCGGTATTGTGGGTGAAAGCGGATGCGGGAAGTCGACCTTTTTAAAACTTTTGCTTCGTTTTTGGAAAAAAGACAGTGGAATGATTGCCTATAACGGCATGGATGTCGATGACATCACAACATCCAATCTGTTGGACAATGTCACGATGGTCAGTCAATCGACGTACCTTTTTGATGAAAGTATTGAGGACAATCTGAAAGTTGCCAAACCAAACGCAACCCAAGAAGAACTGGAAAAAGCTTGTAAAATGGCCTCGGTACATGATTTTATCATGACCTTACCGGATGGCTATCAAACTCAAGTCGGTGCGATGGGCGACCGTCTTTCGGCCGGGCAGAAACAACGGATCGGTCTTGCACGGGCATTTTTAAAAGGAAGCGAATTGATTCTGTTGGATGAACCGACCAGTAACGTAGACAGTATCAACGAAGGGATGATTTTAAAATCTCTTGCCGAACAGAAAAGAAAAAAGAGTATTATTTTAGTATCTCACCGGGAATCAACGATGGCCATCGCCGATCGAATTTACCATGTTGAAGACGGAAGGATGCGTGAGGTGAAGTAAATGGACACTCAAAAAATACAAGAAACGACTGTTTTAGCCCTTATCGAAAATACAAAGGAAATGCAGGATTCCGCTACTTTGAAACAAGTTGCTTTCGAAGAAAAAATGAAAAAACGCGATCGGTCCGAAAAGGACGAAAACAACATGTTTCGTCACTTTAAAATCAAAGATATCGTCTTTTTGGCTATTATTACGGCTTGTACCTTAGTTACCAGTGCCATCATGCCTTTGCTGATCCACGTTCCTGTTTTCGGTATCATTCAACTTGGACTGGGACTGCAGTTTTCCGTTTTTCCTGTGATCGGACTGATGAAGGTTCGTAAGGCCGCCTCCATGACGATTATGGGCCTCTTTATAGCCTTGTTTTTATTGATGATGTTTCCTCCGATGGCGCTGATCGTCGTTTGTGCCATCCTCGTAGAGGCCATTGTTTTTGTCATTTTCAGAAATTACAAAAACGACTGGGCTTGTGTTTTGGCCGGTACGCTTTATATGCCGCTTACCGTCCCGTTATTGTGGCTGTACTATAATGTCAATTATTCAGTGACAGGTACGGAAAACGAAGCCGTTTCCATGTTTCTGGGTGGGACAAATCCGTGGGTGATTGTCGGTATGACCATAGCGATTACGGCACTTTGTTTCGTCGGATCGGTGATTGGAATGATTCTTTCACGGGAACTGAAAAAAGCGGGGGTGTTGAAAAAATGAAAAGATTGAAATTCAAAACGACACGCTATCCCCTTTTTGCGATTGTCTTATCGCTGTTTATCATCGTTTTCGGCATGATTATGGCAAAAGATGACTATCTTTGTTGGTATTTAATCGGTTTATGTGTTTGGCTTTGCCTTTTCGGATGTATCAAAAGCGTTCTTAAGATGATACCGGTTTTTCTTATTTTCGGTGGTTTATTTGCAATCATTGCCTATTATTCGGGTAATGGCGATCTGCTTTCGGCCATCGCCATGCTGAATCGTTTTGGTGCGCTTTTTTTAGGCGTGGCTTTGAGTATGTCGGTTTCTAGCGTCCAAATGACGCGTTGTCTTTCACAAATACGTACACCTCGTGCCATCACGCTTGGGATGTTGATCTCAATGTCGTTTGTACCGATGTTAAAAGGTGAAAGCAATCGTGTAAGAGAGGCGATGAAAACCAGAGGGGCAGGACGGATTTTCAATCCTAAAATTTTATACCGGGCCTTCCTTATTCCCTTCGTTATGCGGATTGTAACCATTTCCGATACATTGGCCTTGTCGGTCGAAACCAGAGGATTTAGACTGGACGGTTCACCGTACTCTATTTATAAAAAAGAATATCCGACCATTTGGGACGGAGTGTTTTTAATCGGAATCATAGCAGGTGCGATTGGGGTGATTTTTTTATGAGTGCAATTGAATTGAAAGAAGTTTGTTTTTCGTACGACGGCAAAACCAATATCCTTGAAAACACGAATTTTACCGCCGAATACGGACAGGTAACACTCCTTTCGGGGCATTCCGGAGAAGGAAAATCGACCCTTATGTACATCATGAGCGGGATTATCCCAACCATCTATCAAGGAACGGTATCCGGTGAAGTCAAAATAGCAGAAGAAGATATCAAGGGGAAAAAACTTTCTTTCATCTGCCGTAAAGTCGGTGTTGTTTTACAGAATGCCGATGAACAGATCATTCAGAAAATCGTCGAAGATGAGATTGCTTTCGGTTGTGAAAATCTGGCTTTTCCACCGGAAAAAATTCAAAAACAGATCGATCTTGTCTGTCGTTTGTTGAAGTTGGATAAAACTCGGAAATGTCGCTTGCTTTCCGGCGGTCAAAAACAGCGTCTGATTACTGCCTCTACGCTTGCCATGGGGCAGAAGATCATTATTTTGGACGAACCACTGGCCAATCTGGATAAAGACGGGGCGAACATGTTGATGGAAACGCTTTGTTTGTTGGCAAAATCCGGATACGCAGTCGTTGTCATCGAACATCGTCTTGATATGGTTCTTCCGTTTGTCGATACCGTGTGGCACATCGGCCAAAAGACAGTAAAAAAAGTAGAGGATAAAGCGGGCTATCTAAAACAACAGACCAAGAAAATAGAAGATATTTGCCCGGCATATGTCGATAAAGAACCGCTATTTACTCTTAATCAAGTTGCTTTTTCTGTCAAGAAACATCCGATCCTCAAACAAATCACATTGGAAATTCCAAAAGGAAGCAGAACGGTTCTGCTTGGCGAAAACGGCTGTGGTAAGACAACGCTTATGCGTTTGATTGCCAAACTTTCCCGACCGACAAGCGGCACGATTACTCAGCATTTGAATGAAAAACGACGGAAACGATTCAAAGGGAACCGTTTGTGGTATAAAAAGGTAGGTGTCGTGTATCAAAATCCCGATTATCAACTTTTTATGCCGACGGTGGAAAAAGAGATCTGCTTCGGTGCGAAATCGCCTGAATATGCCGAAAAGATCGCCGAACTTTTCCAAATCAAACATTTATGGCACCGGCATCCGCAATCTCTTTCGGAAGGTCAGAAGCGTCGTGTTTCCATTGCGGCTGTTGTTGCCTCTCAACCGGAAGTTTTGCTGTTGGATGAACCGACGGTAGGACAGGATTATGACGGCCTTTGTGGCATGATCGAAATTCTTAATCGACTTCATTTGGAAACGGGAAATACCGTGATTACAATCACACACGATGTGCGTTGTGCCGAAGCCCTTTGTGATCGGGCCTATCTTATCGAAAACGGAGTTGTCGCAAAGGCCGGTGGCAAAGAACTTGTCCGATCGTATTTTTCATCATACATTTAGTGACAAATCAATCAAAAGGCTTTTGAGATACTTCCTCTTAAAAGCTTTTTTTAATAAAGTGTTTTCATAATGATTGCGGTTATCAATACCATGCGAATCAATTTTTTAAAAAGAAAATAAGAATAGAAATATCAAAATAACCCATAAATCGGTTCATCAAAACATAAAAAAGGCTATTTTTTAAATATTACTATATTTTTTTGTTTAAAATGTTTACAAAAATACAAAAACAAGTGTAAAATAGAATTAAACTTCATTGATGTTTTATTAATTGGGAATAGAAAGAAGGGGTTTTCGTGAAGAAAGTATGGATCAGTGTTTTTTTAATTTTATTATTACCGTTTTTGTGTTCTGTTCGGACCAACGCATATTATTTAATGCCCAGTGATACGGCCGTGGAATTTTCATCGCCGGATTTAATACCAAATTATTTAGATCGTTTCGGAGGGGGAAAAAAAATTCAAAGACAAACGTATTCAAGTATAGTCACGTCCGAAGATTCATTTGTCGTTTATGAGGCAAATCAACCGGTTTGTCTTCCGCTTGAAATTTTTACCGAATCTATATGGTTATCTAAGGGAACATTTACGTATCAATACACTTATGGCGAATCTAAAATAACTACTTATGAAGAGCAGTTAATAGAAACGGTTGGAATCCATGTGGGGTACCAAATCGGTTCGTCGGTTGGGATTCCCAATTTATTGGAATTGTCGAGCGAACTATCTTCTGAAATCGAAAGTTCATTGAGTTCGGCTGTTACGACCACGCATTCTTATACCGTTGATCAAGGATTTTCCATTACGGTTGAAACCATGATCGAGGAAAGCGGGATTTACGCTGTTGAAAGAAGAGGCATTTTTAAGTGTTACTTGATACAAAAAAATACTACAATTTACGATGTGGAATTAATCAACGGCCTATATAGAAGATTAGGCGGAAAGCGTTATTTCATGTTAGAAAATCAACTGCGGTTTGTTTTGCTGAACGATCAGAGTTTTATCACTTTAGCCAAGTATAATTTAAACTCAAAAGGAGAATTCGAAGTGGATGCGTCCTATTTTAATCTGCCGGCGAATATCGTTGTATTGTGAAAGTAATTTTTTTGCAAAAACAGATTGAGTTACGGATATGGTCCGTAAAAGAGGGGGAATTCGGCATTGAAACTCATTGATATCAACAAAAACTACGGTAAAAAAACGGTTTTAAAAGAGGTGACTCTTACTTTTCCGGATAAAGGGCATATTTTACTGGTTGGAAGGAATGGCAGCGGAAAGACGACCATCTTAAATATGATCGCCAAACGGATTTCTTATCAGGGGATCATTGAATATCCTGCGGATTTTAAACTCAAACAAGATTTGTTTTATGTTTACAGCGAAAAGAATCTTTTTCCGCGAATGACCCTGTGGGAAAATGCCCGAATCTTGTTGGATGAGAGTCATCTTGAGCAGTTTAAAAAATATTTGGAACAATTTGGATTGCAAAAACTGATGAAAAGAAAAGCCTATGTATTATCCGACGGAGAAAAACAAAAAGTTTCACTTATTTTCGCTTTTGTAATCCGAGCGAAAGTAACACTGTTGGATGAACCGTTGGAATTTATCGATCGACAAAGTAGGCCTTTGTTTCGTCGGGAAATCAAAGAACTGAGTCGGACTTGTTTGGTTATCGAAACCGGGCATCAGTTTTTTTTAACGGATCGGGTCTATCAATATGAGCATCACGGTTTTACTCTTGTTTGTGAGGAAGAAACGAACTGTAAAGAAGAGATATCGTATGAACAAAATCAACATCAACATCCTTTTCGGACTATGGCAATTACGTTTTGGCGTTATCCTAAAAAATTAATGGTTTTGTTTTATTTTCTGATTATTCTACTGCTTTCTTTTTCTATTTCTTTTTATAATTTGAAAAATATCACTCAAAAGGATATCTATCGGGATGTCTATCATCACACCGATTCACCTCTTTGTTATTCGTATCGCTTTGCACAAGCGGCTGATTTTAACGGATTTACCAAAAAACGCGTATTTGCCAGCGATACGCTCTTTACAAAGTACTCTTTGGAACTAGATTATGACGAAGAAGAAAAATATCATCCCTATTTCTTTGCGGACAGAGATCATTATTATAAGGTTCCGTATTTAGTTGAATCAAATGAGATTATTTTAAACGGAGCAAAAACGGAAATTCAGGACTATGAGATTTATATTTCGGATTATATCTACGCGGCGACTTTTGCTAAAAAAACCAAATTGACAACAGGAAGAGACTATTATAAGATCATCAACAATGTTTTGATTCCGAAAGCTTTACCGGAAGAATGGAATGAAGACACTATTTATGTTCCGAAGGCAGTGGGAACGCATATTGATTTTAAAATCAAAATCTATCAAACCGATTTTAAAGACAAATGGATCAGCTCGGATTTTGAAGACAGTGAGGTATTTAAAAAACAGATGTTAGAATGCACTGACCGGATCAAAGAATATTATAACTACGCTTATATGACCCCGAAAACATTGTCTTTTTTCTTGAATAACTTATACGAGGCAAATTCCGACTCCATCAAACAGGGGATTACAGACGGTGGGATTTTATTGGATGAGTTTATGGTTATGCCGCAACAATACTTTAACGACATCAATCAGCCCTATCAATTAAGAGGAAATGAAGTATTCGGAAATTCTATTTTTTTCGACAACTATTTAAATCAAGATCCCGTTTACGGTCAATCCTACGATTTGACATTTTCATGGAATGGAAAAACGTATCATAGACAAGTTACGATGACTGAAACATCATCTCATATTGCAACTACTCGCCCTCTTTTGGTTGTTTCCCATAGTTTAATAAAAGAATTGTATGACTATTTTGGTTGGGGGACGTCCGAATCGTATCCGACATCCATGAGTTGTTATTTTATTAATCCCGAGTTTGAAGATATCGATTTTTTACAGAGTTGTGATTTTGCCGAAAAAGATAATTATTTGAATCGATGGGCCAAAAAACAAGCGTTGGATTATTTTCTGATTGTTTTTCTTTTTATATTGCCGATTTTGTTGGTGTTGTTGTCTGTTCTTTATTTGATTTTAATCGTTCGCAAGGAGTATTTAAAACAAATGCGTTTCAAAGCGAAAGGATTTACTGCAATGGAGATTATCAGGAATAATTATTTGATCCGAGTCGTTGTTTTGACACTGGTTCTAGTACTGGCTGTTTGGATCGGCCATACTATTACACCGCTTGTCGCAAAACTGTTTGGAATTCTTTGCTGATCAGGAAAAAAGGAGGTGGATAGCATGTTGGAAGTAAACCATTTAACCGTTGTTTTCGATGGATTTGAGTTGTATCGAAATTGCCAGTTTAAACTGAGTGATCCGGGAATTTATTTTTTAGAAGGAAAAAACGGTACCGGCAAAAGTACGTTGTTAAAAGCATTGAAAGGCAGTATTCGGACCGATATTCAGTTTTGTGTCAATCAATTTCCGCAAGCTTTCGATCGAATTACCTATGTTTCTTCGGATTTGATCTTCAAATACAGATTAACCGTTTTGGAACAGTTGCTTTTGCTGAATGACGATCCCAATCGGATCGAACAAGTGATTCAGGATTTTAATTTAAAACCGTTGCTGTCTAAAAAAGGACGACGTTTATCCAGTGGAGAAAAAGCCCGTGTTGCGTTCGTTTTGGGGGTCTTAGAAGACAAAGACGTCTTATTGATCGATGAAATATTCAATCATTTGGATAAACAGATATCAGAAAAAGTCGTTCAATACATTCAAGATTTAAGTCAAACGAAAATCATTATTTATACGTCCCATCATGACAAATGTGTCGTTGATGCCAATTATAAACTCACCATAGAAAACGAAAATATTTTAGTTCATACAGTAAAAAAAACGACGCCATCTACCACGGCAGGCAAGGATTTGAAAATAAAAGGAAAAATAAAATATTTAAAAAAGTGTCTGAATTTTCAAGGACGGTTTTTATGGACGGTTCTTTTTGCCTGCTTCAGTTTGATTTTGATTTTTATCATTCAATTTAATCGAATCAATGCAAATGATTTGTACCGATCTTTTTATGAACAGTCTGATAAATATCCTTTTCCGGTACAGTATATCGGAGAGTATGCCAGTTATGTTCCTTTGACATGTCAGCGAGTAGAAGAATTGGATTTGAAAAGTCCTAAAGTTCCGATGATCAAGAAAGGCGTTAACGCTTATTCTGCTTCTTTTGATTTTGCTGTAGGAGAAGGTTCACTTTTCGGAGATTTACGGACATTTGTATTGACCGATCGGTTGGCAGATTATTCTATTTCGGATGATGAATTGGTTTTATCCGATTACTTTTATTCCCTCTTGCTGAAGAATAACAGTATTTATTATGTAGGCGATCAAGCCTATACAATGTTTTATGATATTTCATTGAAAGTAACGTTTTTTGAAACATCGTTTAACGAAATTGTAGCTCGGTATGAAGATGTTGAAAATGATTTTTTCCTTCCTTACGAAAACGACCCGGAATACATCAACGATGTCCAAACAGTTTATTATACTTGTTATTTAACGGAACAAACCTATAATCGAATGGAGAAAACAAAAGCGCAAAATATCCGGAGTTTAATTGAAAATACTACTTCCGACGGTAAAAAATATTCTTTTGATACCGTTGCGGATATTCAACTGATAGAAGGAAGAATGCCGGAAAACGACCAAGAGATTGTTTTGCCGATCAATTATAAGACAAGCGGAATCTTTCTTGTTACTTTTGTAATTCACCGACCGTTTAATTCCATCGATACAAAGACGATCGACGGAACTTTTCAAGTCGTCGGTTATACAAAAGAACAAGAGGGGCAGACGATCCCGCTTTATTTTCAAAATGAGCAGGCTATTGATGCGTTTTGCAATGGGACGAATTCGGAGGATAAATCGTATGCTTTTTGCGGGCGAACGTTATTAAGCGAGGATATTTTGAAAATTCGGCAAAACGGATTCTTTTTTGCCGATGATTATTATGATATTGCCAGTACAGCCGTTCAATTAAAAGAAAGTTTAAACAGGGATTTGCATGTGCTGATTATTGGGTTTGTCATCCTTTTATTAATCGGTTTTCTGGCTTATTTTATCGTAGAACAGTGTTTCATTGCTCCCAATCGAGTGGTGTTGAAAATGAAAAATATGCCTATCAAGTTGATTTTGAAAAACGACATTCGTTTTATTTTTACCCATACCCTCGTCTTTGGTTTGATTGTAATTTCCGGATATTTTCTTTTTATCCGTTTGAATGGTTTAAATGAGGTTGCTTGCCGTATTTTGGAAGTTTCCGTTCCGCTTTTCTTATTTCAATCGGAGGCGGCAATCCTTTGGCTGATAGTCATGATGATTTTTTGTTATTGGTTTGTTCCTGTGATCATTCAAATCGGAATGGTTTATTTCTTTCAAAACAGAAAAAGATCGGCCGATATCGATGATTGATCTGCAACAGATATTGTTAAATAAGCGGTTTTTCAATCGAACAAATCATTCATAAGGGAAGAATAAACGAACTTAAGAGGACTTTCTTAATTTTCTTGACAAGTCAGTTTTTTTATACTATAATTGCAACTGGATGGAGGTTTAGCTCAGTTGGGAGAGCATCTGCCTTACAAGCAGAGGGTCGGCGGTTCGAGCCCGTCAACCTCCACCATTTGTTCTTGTTTTCGGATATTCTCCGTCAGAGCAAATGGTCTTTTGCGATAAATCATTTAAATCAAGTAAGACAAAGCAGATGGAACAGTCTGCTTTTTATTTTTCCGTAAAGAAAAACCGCAACTTGGGATATTCTTGTTTTTTTTAGAAACAAATTACTGTTTTTGTGGTATCATAAGGATAGAGGTGATGATAATGCGTAAAACAAAAATCATATGTACCCTTGGACCGGCTTGCGATACAGATGATTTACTGAAAAAAATGATTGAAAACGGATTGGATTGTGCCAGACTGAATTTTTCCCACGGTACGCACGAAGAACAAAAAGTACGAATGGATCGCGTAAAAAGAATCCGTCAGGAAATGAATATTCCGTTACCGATTTTACTGGATACCAAGGGTCCGGAAATTCGGGTTCGTTTATTCAAAGACAAAAAGGTGATGCTGAAAAAAGGGCAGGAATTTACATTTTGTTCGGATTACGATATGATCGGAGATGAAACGAAAGTCGGCTTGACGTATCCCGATTTGGCCAAATACGTGTATGAACCGGGAATTAAAATTTTGGCGGATGACGGCAAAGTTTCTTTTGAAGTATTGCGTACGGAAGGGAAAAACGTCGTATGCAAAGTGTTAAACGATGCCACATTATCCGATCGTAAATCCATCAATATTCCGAATGTTATTGTGGATATGCCGTATATTTCCGATGCCGATCGCTCCGATTTGATTTTCGGGATTCAAGAGTGTGTGGATTATATTGCGGCTTCTTTTGTCCGTCGAAAAGAAGATGTCTTGGAATTGAGAAAACTTTTGGATGAATACGATACTTCCGGTAAAATCAGAATCATTTCTAAAATAGAAAATACCGAAGGTATTGAAAAAATGGATGAGATCATCGAAGTATCCGACGGCATCATGGTTGCAAGAGGAGATATGGGGGTTGAAGTTCCGTTTACAAGATTACCGGCCATTCAAAAGAATTTGATTTCCAAATGCTACAGAGCAGGCAAGATCGTTGTTACCGCCACCCAAATGCTTGATTCCATGCAGCAAAATCCGCGTCCGACCCGAGCGGAAGTAAGTGATGTTGCCAACGCGATTTATGATCGGACAACGGCCATCATGCTATCCGGTGAATCGGCTGCCGGATTATATCCGCTTGAATCGGTAACGGCTATGAAAGATATTGCCGAATTTACGGAAAGCGATATTAATTTCCGAAATCGTTTTTATACCAATAATTTGAATTTAGGCAATGATTTTTTATCGGCGATTTGTAATTCGGCTGTCAATGCGGCCTATCAAACGGAAGCCGATGCGATTATATGCGTAACCAACCACGGACAAACGGCTTTTAAATTATCGGCTTATCGCCCGCAATGTCCGATTATCGCGATTACAGTCAATGAAAAAGCCTGCCGTCAATTGAATTTGGCATGGAATGTTTATCCGGTTTATGCGGAAAAGAAGAATTCAACCGATGAACTTTTCCAGTATGCCATTGATAAAGCCTTGGCAACGGGAATTGTAAAAAAAGGCGATAAAGTAATTATTACCGGTGCATCTTCGGTCGGTAACGCCATTACCGATACAATCAAATTACACATCCTATAATTTACCTATATCAAAAAAATCTCCTTTCATATATTAAAGTGTAGCTTATCAAATAAGCTATCAGAAAGGAGATTTTTTCATGTCTGAAAAATGCGGACAAAACAATCATTGCAAACAAGAAATTTTAGTGGGGAATACATTATTTAAATATCAACTCAATCAAGTTTCTGAAAATTCATGGGATTTAGTGGCAACACCTTGTAATATTCCGACATCTGTATATTGCATCGGTCGCATAACGGCTCGTCAGAATTGCTGCAATAACATGGAGTATTTCCAAGCCTTTATCAATACCGATCCGGTTCAAATCATTCAGGATTGTGATTTGTGTAATATTATCGCTCGCTCCATTGCCACGTACTTTGATAATATTTCCACAATTGACACAGGAAATAATAATGATAACGGTACTTGCTGCAACCGCAGAGGTATGTTCGGTTTGTTTTAATGAACAAAAAAGACGATGAATCATTCACCGTCTTTTTTTGTTTTTTTGTTTAAAAAAGGCTTGCGTCCTAAAAAAAACTATGCTATAATAAACGAGCGTGAAAACCTCGCTTTTCACTTTACATACAGCGGGAAGTAGCTTAGCTTGGTAGAGCGCCTGGTTTGGGACCAGGAGGTCGCAGGTTCAAATCCTGTCTTCCCGACCAGAGGAAAAGATGCGAGCGTAGTTTAATGGTAGAACCTTAGCCTTCCAAGCTAATGACGTGGGTTCGATTCCCATCGCTCGCTCCAATGAATGAAACCATTTTGACATCACATCATTCAAAATGATGAAATATAGTCCGATCTGTCGGGCTTTTTTTATTAAAAAATCATTTACTTTTTGTATGATCGGATCCTATTAAAAATAAAGAACCGGAAACTTTTCTTTTCATTAAAGAATAACTTTGCTAAAAGGATAAAAATGTGATATACTTATTTTGATCGGGATGTAGCACAGCTTGGTAGTGCACTACCTTGGGGTGGTAGGGGTCGTGAGTTCAAATCTCATCATTCCGACCAGTTGAATTATTAAAATCCGGCATGTCAGTGCCGGGTTTTTTCATCCACACGATTGGCTGAATAATCGAATATATCAGGAAAGAAAATCCGTTAATCAAATAACTTTAAAAAGAAGGCGCTTTAATCTTCAAAAGCATTTAATTCAGTAAATAGATTGCCAAGTTTAAGTATGAGGCAAATAAAATCCAGAACAAATAAGGAAGTTGGAGCAGACTTGCTGTTTTGTTTTTTCTGTTAAACAAAACAATCATCCAACCGACTAAAAAATCCAGTAGGAGAATCCAAATAAAAGAAAACAGTCGCCATTTTAAAGAGAAAAAGAAGATGGACCAAAAGGCATTGACAAAGAGCTGTGGTCCTATGTCAAGATTTAGCGCAAGTTAAAATGAGAAATTTATCCTCATCTTA
>UQFG01000027.1 GCA_900540175.1 uncultured Mollicutes bacterium
AAAACGTCAGTTGCGAAACACCTTGCTGTTGGGCTTTTTCACTAAGTGATAAAGTAACCGTATACGTTTCACTCGCCCCACTTTGAATCGTATCGGATCCGCTTTCCAAATTTTCGCTGGTTTCAATCACGATCAACTGATTTTCATCGGATTCTACCGTCGCCGCTAGATGAACGTCGATCGATGTACTTTCCGTAAAATCGTTTTTCACCGTAACCGTTATAACGATTTGGTCGGTGGCTTTTGCGAATGTAAACGCGCTGAACGACACGGTTTCACTTAAATTCTCTTCTCCTGAAGATGTCGAACCGTTATATGTTTTTTGACTGAATACCGTATTGGAAGCGGTATCGCCGATTTGTTCTTGAATCGTAACCGTCGCAAAAACATCCGTAGCCGAAAACGATAGCGTCGAATTGCCCGCAAACGATACCTTTTTAGCGGCCAAAATACCGACACACATCGTCAACATAACCGCTACCATGGCAGTCAATGTGGAAATAATTTTAAATTTTCTTTTCATTTTTATCCTCCTGATTTCATTTATGTTTTAGAATGAACTCTCTACCAATCTATGCTAATCGGATTGCTTTATAACTTTAAAACAAGTTTTTTCTAAAACACACTTTCCTATTTTTCAGTATATCATTTGTGTTAAATTATGTTACTTAAAAAATATTCTAAAATTAAATTTGTTTTCACAAACTTCGACAAGTAAAATGAAATAAAAATGAAAAGTCCGTAAAAGAAACGAAGGGATACCAATAAAAAAAGAGATAAGATTTTCATCTTATCTCCTAAAAAGTATCTTTTTAATTGGTTCCTTTTACAACGGAAGCCGCACCGGTAATGTAAACTTGAGCGCCATTATACCAACCCAAGTAGCCGTTAACGGTTACCGTTTCGCCTGCGGTCATCAATGTGGATAAATCAATTCCGTCGGCATTCTGTACAAACGGTTTATCGGAATAAATCTGAATCTTCTTACCGTCTGCAACTTGTACATAGTAATTGTTGCCGGATTTTACAACTGTACCGGTTACCGATACCGTTGTTGCTTGAAGTCTTACAAACGCATTTGTTGTTAAGTTTTCTTCGCTGGCTACCAAAGAAGAAATATCCTGATAAGAAACTTGGTAATCCTCTGCTGCCGCTTCTACCAAACTGCAATCGGAAATGGAAGAAACAACATATTCATGTAAACTTTTGAAAATATCTTTTGTTCCTTTTTTGATGGTTACTTTGTTTCCGACCGCAAAAATCTTATTCCAATCTGCCATTTCAATCTTGCTGGTGAAGACATAAATAGTCCCCCCCTCAATTGCCAGACCGGCATAATTTTGTTTTGTACGATCCGAATATTTGTAAGAATAATTACCAACCCAAGTAACCACACCGGTTACGGAACCGAGATCTGCACCGTCTTCCGCAAAGAAATAGGAATCAAACGGGGTCAATTCTTTTTGAAGAGCCACTTTGATAGCGATGGTTTCGGTTGTATCTTTATACGACAAAGTCGCGTTGATTACAACTTCTTTTGAACCGGTTTGCGGAACGGATTTCACATCGAAATACCATTGTTTCGTATTTAACGTTTGACCTACTGTGATATAGGTTTGATCGGCTTCGTCTTTTAACGCATAACTGATGGTTGCTGCTGTCTTGGAAGGAGAAGTAATGGTTTCAAAACGTGTTCTGCTTCCTACGCCACTTTCATCATAAAGCAAGGTAATCTCTTGATTTTGAACATCTTTTTTCAAACTGTCGAATACATCTTTATCGGTCTTTGTCGAAATCTTCCACTCTACGGTTTTTGCTTCTGCTTCACCTTTGGTAATCGTTGCCGTTAAAGTTGCGCTGGAGGCCGTTGCGTAGTCTACTGTCACATTGAACTGATTGTTTGTAAGTGAAATTCCAGAGCCTTTAACATCAGATAAAGCATATTCTACCGTACAGCCGTTTTCCGTTTCGGTAAGCAGGGTTACCGGTTGAGAAAGACTGTCATAGTAAACACTGTTGATGTTTTGATTTTGAACATCAGCTACGGCACCGTTGACACGGTCTTGATCCGTTACCGTTCTGCTGGTTACTTCAATGCTTTTTGCATCAACCGGACAGATCTGTAAAGCATTGTTTGAAATAGAAGTAAATCCGGATACATTGATCGTATAACCGATTTCCAAATCATCCAAAATCGAAGAAGGAATGCTTCCCATGTAATTGGATTTAAAGAATACGGAATATTCTTCACCGCCGATGGAAATTCCCATTGTCATTTGACTGGAACTGTAAGTCGGAAGACTGGTTACTTTCGCACCGGTTACTTTAACCTTTTGGTTTTGGAACTTGATTACTTCAGGATCCTTTGCTTTCTTACCGGAAACAGATGCGGTAATATCTTTGTAATCGAACGTTTTTTCTTCGGCATCGGTGATCGAATAATACGTACATCCCGATCCGATTTCCATCCAACCGTTATACGGGGATGTCGTTCCTTCAATAGCGATCTTCTTACCGGTCTTAAAGTAAGTATCGAAATCTTCTTGGTTATTTACCTTTACACGGTAAGCATAATAGCCACCGTTTTCATCTTGTAACCATACCGAAGCATTTCCGTAAGAAGACGAGAAATCATGAGCCCATGTTACCCAACCTTGAACGACAACTTTAACGCCGCCGGATAACTGAGCATATTGTTCATAAGTCTTTAAATCCGCCATAGCATTGACTTCGGCTTGCGTCTTTAACATGGAAACATCTTTTGCCGCAATCTTGAAATCCCATTTTTTGCTTTTCTTTTCGACTTCCGCCGTTAAAGCAAACGATTGTTCTTTGCCGGTTTGTTCGATTTCGACAACCGTTGTTTTGGATTCTTCGGAAGATACTACTTTGGCATTTTCCGAATCCGTACTATAAGAAACAACATATTCTTTATTATCGACTTTGATGCTGTATGGAACATCCAAATCACCGGTCAATGATTCTTCTGTTTTTTCATCCAGTAATAAAGATAACTTTTGAAGCGCCTGTTCACCTACATTGTTGCTGCAGGACGTTACCGAAAAAACCGTAACGCCGCCGACAAACAAGGCTGTAAGTGCTGTAATACTCTTTCTAAATAGTTTCATACTTTTCCCCTTGTCCTTATTTTATTGAAATACCACATCACCGACTGCCACAACCAAAATCTGGACTTTTCCATTATACGTTGTAACAATGCCCGTAACGCTTTCCATAGACTTATTCCTAAAAAACTCTTCCGTAACAGGATTTCCCTGATCATATAAAGCCGATGTCCTCAATTGGACGTCCCCTTTCGGCGATAGGCAAGTAATCGTCATTTGCTGAGCAATGGTATCCACAACAAAATCATCACTTGTATAAATACTTGAAACTTCCAAATCGGAAATCGTAACCAATGTTCTGATTTTTTGATCCTTTAACGTTTCAGCTGTTACTTCAATCGGTGTTACTTCTTGATCTTTCGCCAAAACACGAACGTATTTCGCATACTTTGAAGAAGTGCTTCCCTCTTCAAACAAGTCGTACATACAACCAGAAATCTGATACATTCCGTTATATACTTGAACAAAACCGTGAACACGTAATTTATATCCGCGTCTGAACGCATAAGGCAGCATGGCATCATATCCCAAATAAACCAGCATTCCGTAAGTGGTTCCGTCTACTTCGTTTTGAACATACGCATAGTTGTTGTCCACACGGGCAACGACTGCCTCGAAATTGACCCGTCTTCCCAAATAATTTTCGGCATTTTCATAAACATCTTTGATGGTCAGTTCCACACCGTCAGAATCATCGTAGTCGGGATCTTTTTCACTGGACCAAACATGCAGTTTTTGTTTCATGGCCTGTGTTGCCGCCGCATTGAAATCGTCTTGATATTTGGAACCTTCCGTTACTTTCGATTTGGAAAAACCGTTTTGAACCAGTTCCAAATTAAGATTTCTGAATTCGGACTGTTCGTCCATTCGGTACCAAACAAACGCCATATACCGCGATCCGGTCGTATCCACTTCGGCTTTTTTTCCATCGCTTGCTTCCAATACGATGGTTTCCGCATTATCCAAAATATTTCCGGTAAAGTTAGAAGCGGCTTTTCCCCACGCCTCGATTTGACCGGTCGATTCCGGTGTATCGACGGACGTAAAACGAATCTTTACTTCGGTATTACCGCTTAAAAACCAAGCCGTATCTCCGTCGACCTTTTCGTATAACGTCACTTCGCCGATTCCGTCTTTTACAAACTCTTTTCCCGCAAAATCGTTCGTTAACTTCAATTTAGACGTATAATCCACTGTTTTATCGCCACAGGAAAATAAAATCAATCCCATGGCGAACAACAATAAAACGCCTAATCCTTTTTGAACGTACTTCATAGTCTGATACACATTTAAGCCTTACAGTTATTGATTGCGTCTTTAAATGCTCTGTCAATATCCGTTCCTCTTAAAACATTGACAATCAAATTACCAACTTCATCACGAGCCGTAGAAGAACCCATAAATGCAGGCGATACGAAATAGTTGTCTACCAATGTTCTGGATACGCTTGCCGATAAAGCCGTAACGTTTTGGCTTTCAACTGTAGCAAACGATTCATCGGCACCGGCTAAGAATGTTTTATAAACGGCATTGTCGTAAACCGATTCCAATACCGGGTTATAACCGGAAGCCATAGAGAATTTCGCTTGGAATTCCGTTGTCAATAAGTAATCTTTCATGAAAAGCCAAGTCATTTTCATTTTTTCTTCGTTACCCGGTTGGTTGAGCATTGCAAGAGAAGGTCCTTGAGAAATACATTTCAAACTTTCTGTTGCCGTCGATCCGGATTTTACGAAGGTAGGAATCGGCGCGATGCCTACTTCAAATGCTTTTCCGGAAGGTTTTTGATGGTTTGCACCACCGGTCGAACCGATCGACATATAACTCTTTTGACCGCTTGTACTTACAAACAACGAAGATGTATAGGTTTCCAAGATTGTTCGGGTTGTACAATAACCTTTGTCAAACCATTCTTCAAGCATCGCTACGGTTTCTCTGTTTTGAGCGTTGTCGAACAGATAATGTTCACCGGTCGCGGAAGTATAAGCGGCACCTTTTTGTTCGGCTGTCGTGATAAAGAAGTTGGCTTCGGAGTCGATTCCAAGCGGAAAAGAATCTTTATAACGCAACTTGATGATCCGACAAACTTCTTCCATTTTTTCCCAAGTAGTCGGAACTTCCAGTCCTTCATCGTCAAAGAATGTCTTATTATAATAGAGTACTTCTGTAGATTTAGAGAACGGTAACGAATACATCTTATCATCTCCGAAAGACGCACCTTCATTGTAGAAACCTTCAATAAAATCGTCTTTTTGAGCCTGAGTAAAGCCTACTTCGGGGTCATTGATGTATTTGTTCAAATCAACAACAACACCAGCCTGATTGTACGTGGCAATGTGATCCGGATAACAGTAAACCAAACTCGGGTTATTTCCGGCAGCAATATAGGCAATGGTTTGATTCCGAACATCGTCGTAACCGCCTACCTGTAAATGCTCGATTTCCCAGCCCGGGTTATCTTCTTCGAATTGATCGACAGCCGGTTGTAACACTTGCTGTAAAGAATCACCCATGGTATGCCAGAATACAATGATGTGGCTGTAATCTTTAGAAGTACAAGAACTTAAAGATAATCCAGCTACGGCTGCTATTAAAGCACCAAATAATTTCTTTTTCATGTTTTCTCCTTTTTGTTTTCTTTTTTTATCCCTTTGTACCCGATCTGGAAACACCGCGCATAATGTATTTTCTAAAGAAAATGAACACCACGAATAACGGTAACGAAACAATAACCACACCGGCCATCCTCATCGGCTGATGGACCATGTTCGTTTCCGGATCCGTAAAAGAAAGGGTCAACCAGTTTGTAATCATCTGCATCGGTCGAACACCGTTTCCTCCCGGGGTATTTACCAAACGAGGCCAAATATATGAATTCCATGAACCCATCAATTTCAAAATCGTAATTGATGTAATGGTTGGCATGGAAAGCGGGACCATAACTTTCCAAAGATACTTCATATCCGTCGTTCCGTCTACTTTTGCCGCATAGTACAGTTCGTTTGGAATCTGCCTGAAACTGTTTCTGAGCAAGTAAACATAAAAGACACTGACAACAAACGGCAAAATCAAGACAATATACGAATTTTGCCATTGTAAATTCATAATCGTAATCAAGTTGGTGATTTGGAACAATTCACCCGGTACCATCATCGTTGCCATCAACAAACTGAACAACAACTCTTTTCCGCGGAAATTCAGTCTTGCGAAAGCGAACGCCGCGAAAATCGTTATAAAGATTCCAAGAACGGTCGAGGTAATGCCGACGATAACCGTATTGAGCAAATACGCACCGAAATTGGATGTGTTGATCGCATTATAGTAGTTTTCCCAGTGGATTTCCGTCGGGAAAAACGTCTGTGGATTTTGATTGGTATAATCGTAAAAACTCTTTAAAGAAGTATTGATCATCCAGTAAAAAGGAAACAACGTCGAAATCGCCATGATAATCAAAAACGCATAAATCAACGTTTTGGAAATCACACCGAATACTTTTTGTTTTTTCAAAACCTTTTGGGCATTAAACGTTTGTGTATTTTCCATTGCCATGCCCTCCTAAAAATGAACTCTCTTTTTACCGAGATAGAAATTCAATGCGGTAAAAATCATAATAATCACCAGTAAAACCAACGAGGCCGCCGAAGCAACACCGTAGGATCCGGCATATTTATCACCGTCGATAAACTGATAGATAAAACCGACAATCGTAATCATATTTCGGTTATTACCCATTCCGTCGCCGAACAAACCGACAACCGTCGTATATTCTTTAAATGCGCCGATAAAGCCGGTAATCATCAAATAGGAAATCATCGGCGAAATAAGCGGCACGGTGATTTTCCATAAAACACGCCGTTTGGGGGTGCTGTCGATCTTGGCCGCTTCGTAACATTGTTTGTTAACGGATTGAAGCGCACCCAGTAAAATCAAAATTTTAAACGGAAGACCCGCCCAAATATCATACACGCAAATAACCGTTAATCCGGCCGGATCGATACCGATTCCCGTTCCCGGAATCAATTCCCTGAAGTTCGTACCGTTCAACCAGTCTACTTCCGGTAAATGCAACCAAGCCAAAATGTTGTTGAGCACACCGGCTGTGGATACCATTCCTTTTCCGGACGATTGGAAAATAACGGCAAATACAGCCGCAATCGCCAGCGTATTGGTAATATACGGTAAAAAGTAAATCGTTTGAAGTATTTTTTGCAGCGGTTTAATGCTGTTTAAAGCCACCGAAATCAATAACGCCAGCAACGTGGAAACCGGTACGGTGATAAAAACAATAATGCTGGTATTGATCAAGGCTTTATAAAAAAGAAGACCCTGCGGTGTCGACCAATCGAGCACCGTTTGAAAATTGGCAAAGCCCCAATTAAACGTAACACCGTTTTGGGCTTGTAGGGCGTTGTATCCTTCTTGGAAAGATAAGAAAATCGTATTGACCAAAGGATAAAAAGTAAATACGCCCAAAATAATCAAGGCAGGTGCCAAATAAACCCAAGATTTCAGATGATTTTTCGATTCCATTATCTCAACCTACTTTCCGTTTCACGGTTGAATAAGAATACTTTGTTCGGC
>UQFG01000028.1 GCA_900540175.1 uncultured Mollicutes bacterium
TTTATTTTATCTTTATTATAACATAGTTTAAAATGAATTCAATTTTGTTTTTCACAAAAAAAATATCTGCCTAGAAAGACAGATACTTTTCAATGCGTCTTAAAATCCGAAAAATTCTTTTGCGTTATTGTAACAAATATCTTCGACGATTTGTCCCAACGTATCCAATTCCGAAACCGGATATTGACCGCTTTCAACCAATCGACCGAGCAATTGACACAGCAACCGGCGGTAATATTCGTGACGCGGATAAGCTAGGAAACTTCTAGAATCGGTCAACATACCCACCGACTGAGCAATCAAACCGACTTGCATCATCGTTTCCATATTCTGTTTCATACCATCCAACTGATCCAAGAACCACCAAGCCGTTCCGACTTGTACTCTTCCTTTGATACCGGCTTTTTGGAAACAACCCGCCAAAACGGTCAAAGCATAATTATCACGCGGATTCAAACAGTACAAAATCGTTTTCGGCAATTGGTCGGTTTCATCCAGTGCACCGAGTAAAGCCGATAATTTTTCCATATAAACGGCATCTTCGATCGCATCGAATCCGGTATCCGGACCGATTTGTTTGAGCATCGATTTCGAATTGTTCCGCAAAGCACCGATATGGTATTGTTGAACCCATCCGTATTTATGATATTCCCTTCCCAAGAAAACAAGCATGTATCCTTTGTACATATCTTCTTCTTCACGGGAGATCGGTTCATGTTTCATTCCTTTTAAGAAGACTTCATTGGCTTGTTCGTAAGTTGCTTTTCGATAACAAACGACGTCTAAAGCATGATCGGACAGTTTGGATCCCATCGAATCGAAGAAAGCGATCCGCTGTTTTAACGCCTCACACAAATCATTTAACGATTGAATCGGAAAACCAACAACGCTTTCTAGTTGATGAACCCAATCTTCAAACCAAGATAATTCGACATTGATCGCTTTATCGGGACGGAATGCCGGGCGCACCTTGGTTTTCAACGTCTTATCTTCATTCATCTTTTGATGCCACTTTAGCGAGTCAACCGGGTCATCGGTTGTACAAACCGTCTTTACATTGAACTTGTACATCATTTCTCTGGCGGTCAGCGTTTCCAATTTACGATTGGCTTCCTTCCAAATTTTTTCGGCATTTTTCGGGGTGATAATATCGTAAATATCAAAATAACGCTGCATTTCCAAATGCGACCAATGATAAAGCGGATTGCCGACAAAATACGGCATCGACTCTACGAACTGATAATATTTTTGATAATCATCATAAGGGCCGGAAATCGAATCTTCTTCATATCCTCTGGCTCTTAAACTTCTCCATTTGTAATGATCGCCATAACGGTCGCCCGCACCCAACCATACTTCCGTCAAATTTTTGAATTTTTTATTTTCGTAAATTTCTTTCGGTTGAAGATGACAGTGGTAATCGATAATCGGCATGCCTTCTGCATGTTCGTGATACAATTTTTTCGCCGTTTCGGTATCCAGCAAAAAATCTTTATCCATAAATTTTTCCATTTTATTTAAACTCCTTTGTTATCTATTAAAGCACAACTCCGTCTTTGAAAATCGAAATTTCCCGGAAATTGTTTATCTCGTTTTTGGTTTTTTTCTTACCGGAGGCAATATCGCAAATCAAATCGATAAAATGATTCAGCAATTCATCCATATCCATTTTATCAACCAAATCACCGGCATTAAAATCGATCCAATTGCTTTTATGGGTTGCCAAAGCCGTGTTGGTGGCAATTTTTACCGTCGGCACGAATCCGCCGAACGGTGTTCCGCGACCAGTTGTAAAAAGTACCATCTGACAGCCGGAACAACCAAGTGTCGTCGTCGCCACCAAATCATTACCGGGCGTACAAAGCAGATTCAGTCCGTTGGTTTTAATTCGTTCCCCCATCTTTAATACATCCTGAACAACGGCTGCTCCCGCTTTTTGCGTACAACCGAGTGATTTATCCTCTAACGTCGTGATTCCGCCTTTTTTATTTCCCGGAGAAGGATTGTCGTAAATAACCTGGTTGTGATTTTTAAAATATCGCTTGAAATCATTGATGAGCGTAACGATTTTTTCGAAAGTCGCTTCGTCTTTAGCACGAGCCATCAACAGTTTTTCCGCACCGAACATCTCCGGTACTTCCCCTAAAACCGTGGTTGCGCCGTTGACCGATAAAAAGTCCGAAAAACGTCCCAGTAGCGGATTGGCCGTGATACCCGATAATCCGTCGGAACCGCCGCATTTCAAACCGATCCGAAGAACCGAAAGCGGCTTTGTAACTCTTTGATCGTGCCTCATCTGATCGTAGAGTTCTTTTAAAAGGCGAACGCCTTCTTCCACTTCGTCTTCGACTTCCTGAGCAATCAAAAAGCGCGTGCGATTTTGATCGTAATCGCCCAAAGTTTCTTTAAAAGTAGATACCAGATTTTCTTCACAACCCAAGCCCAAAACCAGTACACCGCCGGCATTGGGGTGTTTGACCATATCCTGTAAAAGCAGTCTGGTCAGTTCCAAATCCGACCCCATCTGGCTGCAACCAAACGGATGCTGGAACGTATAAATTCCATCTATTTCGGTCGTATCGTAACGGCTTTTAAACGTTTCGATCATATCGTTGGCCATTCCGGAAACACAGCCGACCGTTTGAATGATCCAAAGTTCGTTGCGAATTCCGTATTCTTTGGTCGACCGTTCATACACCTCTACCGTCTTATTGCTGATATCCCCCAAAACGGTCGGGAAATTCGGTTCGTAGGTATAAGTAATCACATCATCTAAATTGGTCGCCACATTGTGCGTATGAACATGGGCACCGGCGGCAATCGATTCGGTGGCATGACCGATCGGTGAACCGTATTTGATGATGTCTTCTCCTTTTTTGATTGCTTTTAAGGCTACTTTATGTGCCTGAGGGATGTCCTCAAGCAGCGTAATGCCTTCGATCTGTTCTCCTTTTTGAAACGGTCTTAACACAACTGCCACATTATCTAGTGGATTAATAATGATATAATCCTTCATATGTTTCTCCTTAATGTTTTGTTTATTTCACCATTTTGGCCAGTGCTTCGCGCATTGAAGTCGTTGTCATTTCATATAAACAATCACTGACATAATCTTCCACACCGGCAAAAAGCGTCAAATCCGTTTCCCAGTGCGATTTTAACGACAAAACATGATGTACGATTCGCCGACAAGAATCTTTCGTGCCGTCAAAATCGCCCCATAATTGTCCAAACATTTCCAATGCCCAAGGATCATCGGCCAATTTGATATCTTCTTGTTGCCGTTTGCCGCGATAGAATAAAATGAGCGCCGCCAAACTGAACAATGCATGGTCCGGGAAATGATTCAATTGTTCTAAATTCTGTAAAACCGTCGGAAGAATTCTTGTTTTGTATTTTGTAACCGAGTTAAGCGCAATGGACATCAGTTCATGACGGACAAACGGATTGCCGTAACGTTCCAAAACGCTGTATGCATACGAATCCATCTGTTCTTTTGGAATATCGATCGTCGGAACAACTTCATGAAAAATAAAATCCAAAACGAATTTATTGAGTTGCTGATCTTCGATCGTTTCTCTTACCGTATCGATACCGCACAAATAAGAAACCGGTACCAAACAAGTATGAGAACCGTTCAGAATTTTTACCTTTCTTTCTTTATACGGTTTGATCGAATCAACAAACAACACATTCAAACCGGCTTGTTTGGTCGGAAGTTTTTGTTCCAAAGAACGTACTGTCTTTCCGTCGATAACCCATAAATGGAACACTTCGCCGACAACCAAGTTTTGATCTTGGTACCCCAACTGTTGCCATAATTCCTTATCTTCGTTTCTCGGATAGCCCGGAACGATTCGGTCTACCAACGTATTGTAGTAACGGTTGGCTTCCTCCACCCAGGAAATAAACGCCGGATCCATTTGAAGATGACAAGCCAGTTTGACCAAGGTTTCTTTTAAAGTATCACCGTTATGATCGATCAGTTCACAAGGAATAATTTCCAGCCCCTTGCTCAAATCACCGTGAAAATAATCGTAACGAGCCTTTAAAAACGCCAACAATTTTCCCGGAAAACTTTTCGGTGTTACGGAAAAATCCGTATCGGTCGGATCAAAAGCGATTCCGGCTTCCGTCGTATTGGAAACGATGTATTCCAAATCCGTGCTTTTCGCATAATCCAAATACTTGTCGTATTGTTCGAACGGATTGATAAAATCTTCCAAACAATCGATGACTTGGTGTGTTTTAACGGTCTTTCCGTCTTGAATTCCTTGTAAATAAAGCGTGTAAAGACCGTCGTTTTCCGCCAATTCTTTCACACGACCGAATGGCATCGGCTGAACAACCACCACGCCGGCATTGAAATTGGCCTTTTTGTTCATCGCATCGATGATCCAATCGACAAATGCCCGAAGAAAATTTCCCTCACCGAATTGCATGATTTTGACGGGGTGTTTTTCTTTTTTTACAATTTTACTACTTAAATTTTCCACAATTCTTTCCTCCATTTACGCTTTTGATGTAAGCGCATCCTTACTTAGTAACATTTTACCATGCCTATCCCAATTAGTCAACGTTCTATCCTCGCCAAAAAAGAAAAGAAAACCTCCGTTTTCAGGAGGTTTCAGCATCGATTTTGTCTTTTTTACTTATGATAAGTTTCATGGTGATTGATTTTAAAACAACGATAAATTTGTTCCAATAAAATCACTTTCATCAACGGATGAGGAAACGTCATTTTAGAAAAACAAAGGTGATAATCCATTTGCCGTAACAAAGAATCGCCAAGCCCAAGCGACCCGCCGATCACAAAAACCAAATGGGAGTTTTGATAGGAACAAACGGTTGCCATTTTAAGAGCCAGTTCTTCGCTTGATAACATTTGTCCTTTCAAATTCAGCGCGATTTTAAAACTGTTCGGCGGCATAACTTTCAAAAGACGAGCCGCTTCTTTTTCTTTGATCTGCGTCTTTTCTTTTTCCGTCAAACGATCGTTTAACGGTTCATCTTCCACTTGAATCAACGTCAACTTGGCATATTTGGATAAACGTTTGCTGTATTCGGCAATCGCTTCTTTCAAATAATTTTCCTTAATCGCTCCAACGGCTAAAACCGTGATTTTCATAACTCATGGACCTCTGTACCACAGGCTTGGGCGGCAATGAAGCGAATATGGCTCGTATCCAAACCGAAATCGGCCATGACTTTTTTTCGAGTCATCTCGATGATTTCCACCAAATTACACTCTTGAGAAATGTGAGCGTAAAAGATCAATTTGGTATGAATTCCCATAATATGAGCCAGGGTTACCATTGCATCCTCATTGGATAAATGACCGTGATCCGAAAGAATTCGCATTTTAAGCGCATAAGGACGGCTGGAACACATTAAAATATTGGGATCGTGATTGCATTCGATCACATAACAATCGGCATTGGCAATCATCGGATAAAGCGCGTGATGAATATAACCGGTATCGGTTAGATAAACCAAATCCCGTCCTTGCGAACGGATTTTATACCCAACGGATTCCTGGGCATCGTGGAACGTAGGCAGCACCTGGATATCCGTCGAATCTAGGGAAATATCCGGATAATGCATAGAATTTTCCAACCTATTTAATAATATAACTGCCGAAGATTCCAATTTCGATGCCAAAAGCGTCGCAAGGATCGGATTTTTTCCCTTCATGATCGCCTGATAGGTTCCTTGAGTCATATAGGTCGTCAGATTGTTTTTTTTGAGTAAGGCCCCCAACGACCGGATATGATCGTCGTGTTCGTGCGTAATCAGCAACGTGTCGATTCGGTCTAAGGAAATCCCGATGGATTCTAATCCCGATTCAATTGCCTTTTTACTGATGCCCACATCAATCAACAGTTTATGATCGGCCGTTTCCACATACGTACAGTTGCCGGTCGAACCGCTTGCCAAGATTTTTATCCTCACGTCTTCTTCACCTCAAAACATCTTTTAATATTGTATCATATTTCGACAAAGGCGTAAAGGTAAAAAATGACAAAGGAACTCTCTGTCTGTAGGATTACAATAGATGTGTTACAAGTGAATATAAAAAAAGCGGAGATAGCCTCATTATGTGTTATATTTAAATCCCCAAACCAA
>UQFG01000029.1 GCA_900540175.1 uncultured Mollicutes bacterium
TAGTCAATTACATGATACAACTAACGGTATGTCTTTTCTATTGTTTATTGAGGGGCATCCTTAAAGAGGTCCTCTTTTTTTCTTTATGTGTCAATTTTTATTTTACAACTTATAAATTCGTTTATTTTATAAAAAAACTCTTTACATCTAATTTTTTTTAAGGTATAATAACAAAGGAATTCGTCCTTGGAAGGAGGCTTAAGTCATGCCGAAAATTGTTGTACGTGAAAAAGAAAGCATCGAAGACGCTTTACGCAGATTCAAACGCGATGTTTCCAGATCTGGTAACCTTCAAGAGGCGAAGAAACGTCAATATTACTTGAAGCCTAGTGATGTTCGTAAGCAAAAACGTCAAGAGGCTCGAAAAAAATATAAGTAAAATAGGGAGGGTATTGTACCCTCTTTTATCTTTTAGGAGGAAAGACAATGAAAATTTTTATGATGGGCGACTCGACGATGAAATACAACAATATCTTTCGCTACCCGCAAGTCGGTTGGGGGCAGGTATTGCATCTGTTTGCCAGAAACGATGTTTTGATCGAAGATCATGCCGAAAACGGCCGCAGTACCAAAAGTTTTAAAGAAGAAGGGCGGTTTGATGTGATTTTGAACCGCATGTCTTTGGGTGATTTTGTTATTTGTTCGTTTGGACACAATGATGAAAAAATTCAAGATCCGACGCGATACACCGAACCGTACGGCTCTTATCAGGATAACCTTTTGTATTATGCTCAAGAAGTGGAAAAAAGAGGCGGTCATATCGTTTTTGCAACACCGATTACACGCCATAAATTTGAAAACGGTCGGTGTGTCAATACGCATGGTGATTATCCGAAAGCCATGTTGGATTTTGCCAAACAGCATGGTTATACCTGCATTGATTTGACTCGTTTGACGATGGATTTGTATACGAAGTTGGGAGAAGAACAAACTAAAAAATTTCATATGATTTTTCCAAAAGGGATGTACGATTGTCATCCGGAAGCCAAAGACGATCATTCGCATTTGCGTTACGAAGGTGGTTTGATGGTCTGTGAACTTTTCGTTCGGGCGATCGAAAAGACCGATGATCCGATCAAACACTGCTTTTTGGACTTATCGGAAAAAGATGTGATTGACGAAAAAATGTTAATCGATTAAATGCGGCCTCGTATGATTCGAGGCTTTTTTATTGTATTCAAAGCGAATATCTTTCGGGGCGGTTCGCAAGACATTGTGAATGATCCCCATCATGAACATCGAGATGACCAAACTGGATCCGCCGTAAGAAACAAACGGAAGGGTTACACCGGTAACCGGAATTAGGCCGATGACGACGGCAATATTGATAAATACCTGCACCATCAATAAAGCGGTAAATCCGAATACCAGATAAGAGGCAAAAGCATCTTTGGCATATTTGGCAAGTTTAAACCCGCAATGGATCAAATAAGCGAATAAAAACACGACCAAAAGTCCACCGCAAATTCCCAATTCTTCACAGATAATCGCAAAAATAAAATCGTTTTGCGGTTCGGGCAAATAAAAGAATTTTTGTTTTGAATGGAAAAGGCCATATCCGAATAGCGAAGACGGACTGATGGCGTAAAGCGATTGAATAATTTGAAATCCGCTGCCCAACGGATCTTTCCAAGGGTCTAAAAAAGAAGTGATTCGGTCCAACCGATACGGTGCGCTTAAGATCATCAGCGTGATGGCGGCAATGGAAAACAACAGCCCGATGAAAATATTTTTTATTTGAAATTCACCGACAAACAGCAACAGAACAATCGCCAAAACCAAAATGACCCCGCTGCCGAAATCGGGCTGTAAAAGAATCAAACCGAAGATGATTCCTACGAAAACCATATAAAGATAAAAATTTACGTTTTTTTTGAGTATTCCTTCGTTTTTACTCAAAAATTTGGCGGTAAAGATGATTAAACCGATTTTCATAAATTCCGCCGGTTGAATCGAAAAATCACCGATTCCGATCCATGAACGGGCGCCGCCTCGGACAATCCCGATTCCGGGAATTAAAACCAAAATCAAAAGAACAAAACATAAGATGAAAATGGCATTGGCTTTTTTGCACCAAAACGAATAATGGATTTGGCTGGCAATGATGTATCCGACCAAACCGATTCCGAAAAACAAAAATTGTCGCAGAAGATAATAATACGGATTGCCGGTTTTAAATTCAGCCCAAATCGAGGAAGCGGAGTAGATCATAATCATGCCGATGGATAAAATCGAAAAAAGAGCGATGTTGAAGCCGATTGTTTTTTTGTTCATTCTTTCACCTAAAACCATCTTATGAAACCGAAAAAGGAAGATATGCGTGAAAAACAAAAAAACACTCCATTAAAAGAGTGTTTTGCAATCGAGGGATACTCGATGAATGTTTAAAATGGTGACCCGTACGGGGTTCGAACCCATAAATGCATGCGTGAAAGGCATGTGTGTTAACCGTTTCACCAACGGGCCATTTAATTGCTGCTTTTTTATTATAGCATAAAACAAATGATTGTCAACCCTTAATTTTAAAAAAAATAGAAAGCATTTCCGTGTAATTTATATGAAAACTCTTACATTTTTTTCTTTATCATGGTATAATAAAAACGAAAGAAAAATACTTTATTATAATAAGGAGGACTAATTTATGAATTATGTCATTACAATCAGTCGTGAATACGGCAGTGGCGGGCGGTTTATTGGAAAGTTAATCGCACAAAAACTCGGTATCGGATTTTACGATAGTGAATTATTGACCAAAGCCGCCGATATATCGGGCATTTCCAAAAGTTGTTTGGAAAATTACGATGAAACGAAAGAAAGCCCGTTTTCATATGCACAAGGCCTATACGGAATGGATATGTCCTTAGGACAAAAAGTTTTTTTGGCTCAGTTTGAAGCCATTAAAAAAATTGCGGCATCCGAATCTTGTGTCATTGTCGGCAGATGTGCGGACTATGTTTTAAGAGATGATCCGAATGTCGTAAAAGTGTTCATCTGTGCACCGCTAGAAGATAAAATCAACCGGGCAGTAACGTATTATAATATCAACCCCAATAAAGCCGCTTCAATCATATCGAAGAAGAATAAAAAACGTCGTTCCTATTATAATTTTTATACCGATAAGGAATGGGGACGTCCCGATTCCTATGATTTGTGTATCAATTCGAAAAACGGAATTGATACGGCTGTTGAAGCGATTTGTGCTTATACCAAAAGACGTTTCAATTTAGAATAAAATATCCGTCTTATGACGGATTTTTTTTAAGATTCAGAATTAAAAAGGAAAAAGGAGAATCATATGGGATTTAAAGCAGCGGATTACAGTGTATCTGTGATTACAAACAGACAAAACAACCGTCTTTTCGGCATGACTTGTGCGTGGATGATGCAAGTGGATTACGATAAAATTGTTTGTCTTTTGGGATCGCAAAGCGTAACGGGATCAAGCATTCGAATCGGGGATACCGTCGGTGTTTCCGTTTTAAACGAAAATCAAAAAGAAATAGCCCTCCATTTCGGCGATCATCACTCCGATGAAGTGGATAAATTCAAAAATATGCCGTTAGAAGACAATGGGGCGATTTTGATTGCCGGTGCGGCCAGACAAATGGTTTGTGAAGTAATGGATATTCTGCACTTAAAAGAAATCGAAGAAGATTCGTTGATTTATCTTAAAATCCGTTCTGCCAAAGAAAATACCGATGCGTTTTTACATTACGGTGATTTTTAATGTACCGGGTGGATTTGCATTTAAAGGGCGAAACGACTGAAAGTGCTTTGTATCATTTAAAACAGGCAATCGCATTAAGCAGGAAACAACATGAGAAAGTCCTTTGTGCGATCGTCGGTTACGGCAGTAGGGGCGGAACACATAAAATTCAAACGGCCGTGCTGCAAGAACTGGCGGTATTGAAAGAGAAAAAACAGGTGAAAGATTATATAATCGGATCCGATATGGATCTTTTTTCGCCGCGATACCAGCAATTAAAAGGAAAAGAATGGATTCCGGAGGAGGTCAAACGAGCGAAAAATCCGGGAGAAGTCATTATCATATTGTAAGGGAGAAATTATGGTTTATACAATTGGAAAAAATGTCGTAGCTTACGAGGCAAGAGAACAGGATTTAGACGATCTGTTGGCCTTGATTTACGAAATCGCCGTTTATGAAAAAATGGAAAAAGAAGTAACGGCGACCAAAGAAACGTTGAAACAATCGCTTCTTGTCGATCGAAGGGCTTCTGTCTTGTTGATTGCTCAAGAAGGACAAGTAATCGGCTACATGCTATATTTTTACAACTATTCGACGTTTACGGGCAGTGCGAATTTGTATTTGGAGGATTTATATATCAAACAAGCTTATCGTCATCAGGGAATCGGTCGAAAAATGTTTGAACTTTTAGCTCAAATCGCATTGGAAAATGGCTGCAAACGAATCGATTGGGTTTGTTTGGATTGGAATCAACCCAGTAGATCGGAAGAGC
>UQFG01000030.1 GCA_900540175.1 uncultured Mollicutes bacterium
GGGTCTTAGAATTATTTAATTTATCCGCACCGTCTTTTGTCCAAACAATCGTCGGTGGAGTCGTTTGTTTTATTGGTGTACTGCTGATTCCGGCTATTATTCGGCTTCTTATCAATTTTATATCAGCGATTATTAACTTAATTTTTTAAATAGAAAGGAAAAAATATGAAATTATATCAAGTACGAGAAACGAGAAAAAATGAATCCGGTTTAAAAACAACCGTCAGCGTTAAGACCGAAGATGAGGCCATCATCCGACGTTTGTTAGACAGTTCGGAAAACAGAAGAACAACAGATTTTGTTTACGATGAACCTAAGGAAGAACCCGCCGCGCCGTCTTCTTCAAAAAAATTATCATTAAAACAACCACAAAAGAAAACTTATGAAGTCGCTCCTTTGCCTCAGGAAAAGAAAAATCCAAATACAGGATCCAGAAGCGGCACTATAAAATTATCTCGCAGACCGATCAACGGCAAAGGAACCATTGTTCATCATACAAGGAATTTGGATAAGAAACAAATTGAATGGGCCAATCACAATAGTTTCGACGGAAATAGAGGAACACTCGATGCCAAGTCGTATGAAGCCTACAGGAAAGAAATTGAGTTTTCCGGCTTGAGTATCACTCAAAAAAAGAAGTTGCTGGATAAGTTGTATAAATTATATGAAACGCTCTTACGATATGACTCACAATATTATTCAGTGATGGTATCCGGCCCAGCCAAGTATCCCCAATCGAAAATGGAAAGTATATTAAATCGTCGCATGGAAGCACTAAGTAAATTTCTGGATTGGTGGCACTCCATAGAAAATCAAATTCAAAATTCAAAACAATCGGCCAAAGAAAAAAAGAAAAAGGAGGACGAATCCAAACAGATCCAAATAAAGAAAATCATCGAAGGCTTTGAACGATACTATCAGGCAGCCAAAGCGCGGTTGCCGGAATTGGAAAAGAAAAATCAAGCAGATCAAATAAAGTATTTCCCGGAAGTCGCTTTGGCACAAAGTTATATTAATAAGGCTCTTAAAATCGATACGAATTTATATAAGGAATTGTTTGAAAAATTGAACAGTTTGGTACAGTATCGAAAAAACAGTAATGCTTGGATATTAAAAAAACCTCCTTGTACATGGCTGGGCAAGGAGGTTTTTTTATGGTAGATTTACTTTCTTTTTTCATGAAATTAAATTGGGAAAGTTGTTGCAACAGAACGATCGTTTAAGAGGGAAGGTCGAATTACCCCTTTTCGTTTTGGGTTGACAGTTGTTTGATGAATTGTTCCAAACGGTCTAAGCCAATGCGAATGGTATCAAAATCAACACAATAACTAAGACGGATGTATCCTTCCGTTTCAAAACAACTGCCGGGAATGATGGCTACTTTGAATTCTTTGGCGAATTTTTTGCAGAAATCATCCGAAGAAAGACCGAACTGTTTGATCGACGGAAAAACATAAAAAGCCCCTTCCGGTATCTCCACTTCCAATCCCATTTGTTTGAGACGGGAACAGATATAATCTCTTCTTTTCCGATAAGAATCAACCATTTCTTTGGAATCGTAATCCAGTGCGGCAATCATGGCCGGCTGAATAAACGTATTGAGCGCTACAATCATATACTGATGGATTTTGACGGCCTGTTCACAAAACTTTTGATTGGCAATCAAATAGCCGCATCTCCAACCGGGCATGGCATACGATTTGGAAAAGGATTGACAGACGATGATCCGATCTTTTAAGTCTTTGAAACGTGTGAAACCCGGTTTTCTGTTTTCATAGACGATTTGATTGTAGACATCATCGCACAAGATATAGATCGGGTGATCTTTAACAGCTTGGTAAACATGTTTTAGCGTGTCGTCATGGTAGATGGTTCCGGTCGGATTGTTCGGTGAGGTCAAAATAATGGCTTTGGTTTTAGGCGTAATGGCTTTTTCTAGTTGTTCGGCGGTGATTTGAAAATGGGTTTCGGAAGTATCGATTAAAACCACCTTGCCATTTAAGATTTCGACCATTTGCCGGTACATAGGATAGGCGGGAATGGGAATGATGATTTCATCGGAAGGATTAATCATCGTAAAAAGAGCGGCACACAAGGCTTCGGTCGATCCGTGCGTGACTAAAACTTCATCGGGCGTACAGTCAAAATCATTGTATGCTTTTTCGTATTCGCAAATTTTTTCCCGAAGATCCAAAAAGCCGGGGGTCGGACCGTATTTGGTTTTGTTTTGGTGTAGGGCAGTAATCGCGGCTTCTTGAATTTTTTCCGGCGTCGGAAAATCCGGTTCTCCCAACGTCATAATAACATCTGCGCCTACGGATTTGGCGTAATCGTTGAATTGTCGTATTTTAGAGGTTTGGGCTTTTATAATTTGGCGATTCAGTTCAATCGTCATGATATCATCTCCTTAAATAATAAATCTATTATAGCAAAAAATAAAAAATGTGGATAGTACTTTTTAAAATCACTTGCATGATCTTTTATTTTTGCCTATAATAAAATAAATTAAGTGTAGGAGGAAATTATGAATAAAGCAGAATTAATTACGGAAGTTGCCAATCGGATGAATATGACCAAAAAAGATGCCGAAGAAGCAGTGAATACGGTTTTTGATTTAATTGCGGAAACATTGGCTGCCAAAGAAAAAGTCGTTTTATCCGGGTTTGGCACGTTTGAAATAAAAGAACGTCAAAGTCGCAGTGGGCGGAATCCGCAAACCGGAGAAACCATCCTCATCAGTGGATCACAGACACCGGTTTTCAAAGCCAGCAAGCAACTTAAAGACCATGTAAACGAATAAGATGAATCCTTTTAAAAGTATCTTGACGAACAACAAGCCGGCATTACTGCAATATTTAGAAGGCGGAAATGTCAATATTGTCGATGAAAAGGGTCGAAATTTGTTGGATTACGCCATTTTTACCAATCATAACGAGTTTTTTAAGTTGTTGCTGAAATCCTATATCCGTTTAGATGCCAAAGACTGTTACGGAAATACGTGCTATCATTATGCCGTCCTTTACAATCAATTGGGATTTTTAAAAGCATTGTTGAGAACCAATCCGGTTTGGCAGATGGAAAATCACAAGCGTCAGTCGCCGCTTTATCTGGCTTGTTTATACGGCCGAAAAGAAATGGTTTTGTTGTTTTTGGAACAGACGACTTTTTCTTTGGGAATCAAAGACAGCGATGGGAAAACGGCTTTTATGGCGCTTGTCTGTTCTAAAAATTTAGATTTGATTGAAACACTCGGGCAATATCAAGACTGGATTGATGAAGAAGATTTCTTTGGAAGGACACCGTTATTTTATGCAGTGCGGCATAACGATTTTCCGATGGTTCGGTTTTTATTAGAACAAAAAGCGTTTGTCAATGCGAAAGATTCTCATAAAGAAACGCCGTTATTCTGGGCCGTTCGCAATCAAAATCGGCAATTGGTTCAGTTGTTGTTGGAAAACGGGGCTTACAGTTTATGCAAGAACAATCAAGACGAAACGATTTTCGATTGTTGTCCGACCGATTTTAAAGAAGATTTGGAAGAACTTTTCTATCGCTCTAACCAACATCAATACCGTCGGTTGTTTCCGTTTCATGCGGCTATCTTGTTGGAGGCGACCGATTTATCCTTGTATCTAACGCCTCAGTATATGTATTCGGAAGATTGGTATGGGCAGACACCGCTTTTTTTGGCTAAAAAATTGCAGAAAAAAGAGTTAACGGCTGCCATTGAAGCCAATCAACACCGCTTTAAGTTAAACTTTTTGGATAAAAAAGTAAAATCATGTCAATAACTTATGAAAAGTTCCTAAAAATAATTAAACATTAACGCTGTTTTGA
>UQFG01000031.1 GCA_900540175.1 uncultured Mollicutes bacterium
GAAAATGGCTGCAAACGAATCGATTGGGTTTGTTTGGATTGGAATCAACCCAGTTTGGATTTTTATCGGAAAATTGGGGCAAAACCGTTAAAACAGTGGGTTGTTCATCGGTTGGAAGAAGATCAAATCACTGCTTTGGCTGAAACAAATCAAGATATTTTATACTATCTTTAAAACAGGATGATTTTATGATTAAGGATAATATATATTTTCATAACGTAGAAGAAATAACTAAAGATGGTAAGTTATTAAGATTTAATGAGAAATTGATTAATAACTTAGGATGTGATACACATCAAAGAGGAAGGTTTTATGGCTATAGAGCGATCGGTTCAGAACTAAGATTTAAAACGGATGCCGGATTTTTTGATATAACATTATTAAGTTATAAAGAATCATCTAGAGTATATGTGTTTTATGGTGATTATATGGATAAGGCTTATACCCTTAAGGAGGGAGTAATTTCTACTCTTCATATTGAAATACCGGAAAAAATATATTTAAATTATGATGTGTTACCTAAAAAAAACTTCAATCCAAGAGTAATTAGAATAATAATAGGGTATCCTGGCTATGTTTCGTATTTAGGACTAAATGCATTCTCTCACAAAATAGAGTTACCAAATGAATATGATATGCCTAAAAAGAAATTATTGATATATGGTTCTAGTATTTCACATGGCAGTGAGGCTCTTGAATATATTAATTCTTATGCGTTTATCTTATCTAGAATGCTAGGTATAGATGTGCTAAATAAATCGATACCCGGTTCATGTCAGGCAGAAATAGGCATGACTGATTATTTATCTCAGATAAAATGTGATGCCGCATTTATTGAATTTGGTGTAAATGTACTTCAGTTATATAATAAAGAAATGTATAAAGAGCATTTAGATTATTTATTATCTAAAATAAAGGTTAAAAAATATTTAACTTCAGTATTGGATAATGGAAGCATCCTAAATTCAAACTCAACAGAACTTACTCATTTAAACGAGTTTAGACAATATGCAAGGCTACTTAATAATGTAGTTTATATAAATGAAAGAGATCTACTTCCTGAATTTTCAAGTCTGACAGCAGATTTACTTCATCCTTCAGATTTTGGACAGATGCAAATAGCACTTGGCTTAGCAAAGAATATTGAAATATAAAGCAATAACAGTTTGAAAGTTCTTATTTGATAGTTTAGTAAAATCTTTTTTAGGGAAATACCTTCCATCATTTGTTTGAACGAATTTCCAACAATGGTTGTTTCGGTAGGCACCTAGTGCCAAAGAATAAGAAATCCGATGATAATAATTCCTATGATTACGCCGGTGGCAATTAAAATACCTTCTATTAGTTTTTTCATTGAGCCACTCCTTTTTAAATGGTTTGTCTTTTATGGATGATCGCGCCGATGCTTGTAAAAACAATGCCATAAACACTCGACATGATTAAGGCAATCAAAAGCGTTTCATTTGAAATGTTAGTTTTGGATAAATTACCGAAAAAAACGTCCAGCCAATATTTTCCGAGCATCAGGGATTCGAAATTCAAAACAGAATCTACTGTATTGAATACCAATGAAAAGAGCATGGGGCCGACGATACATCCGGCAATCGCTCCGCCTGTCTTTTTAAAAGTCGTTGAAATCGCAAAAAACAAGCACGTATAAGCTAGTATTGTCAGCAGTTGTGTCAATAGCGTGATCATTAAATGACCGTTGATGAGGATTTTCGATTCAAATAGGAAACTTCCCGCAAGTGCGCCGGTCAGCCAACAAACGACACAAGCAATGACGGAAAAAAACAGAACAACGATCAATTTGGAAAAATAGACCTTGTTTCGCGAATATCCTTTCGCATAAATATTTTTAATGATTCCGTCTGTAAAGTCTTCGCAAACGAATAATGCCGTAAAAATTCCGATAATCAGTGTGATATTTCCGCTGGCAAGCGCACTTGTGATCCCATCTGTACCGGTGGGGGCTTGGATTGGATCTGCTGAATGTTCGAGAATGATTTTGTTCAAGAGTGCCGAAAGAAGGACAAACACAATCAAAAGGAAGCAACAAAAGCGCAATTCCCATAGGGAATAAAATCAAAATAAAATTCATAAAGGAATTGCACTTTCAAGCGAGAAAAAGAGCGATCTTTCGGAAACGATAGATCGCTTTTTTTGTGAGAGATTTTCAAAAATTCTAAATGCAACTCGTTATTTTAATAAGTTGCAAAATTTGCTTGACAATTTTATATAAAATCGCATATAATAACATAGACAATAATCAATGTGAGGGCGCACTATGGAGTTTGCCGATTATATTGAAATACTGAAAGCGTTGGGCGAGAGTACGCGCTTGCATATTTTTGAAATGTTGCGCAATGGTACACTTTGCGGGTGTAAAATTCTTGAACAACTCAATATTACGCAACCTACTCTTTCGCACCATATGAAAGTGTTATGCGACTGCGGTCTTGTAAAAGCAGAAAAAGACTGGAAATGGACATATTACACGATTGACTGCGAAAAGTTGCAGGGCTTGCTTTCCTTTTTAGGCGATACAAAATGTATGCGAGAAAAAAGATAGTCCGAAAAAATTTTTGTCTTTCATATAGATAATTGTCAATATTATAGGAGGATTTATGGAAGAAAACGAAAAGATTTTATCAAAACACAACGAAATAGAAAACGCAAGCAAGCAATCATGGTTTAAGCGTCATAAAAAATTACTGATTTTCTTTGGTGTACTTATCGGCATAGGACTTGCGATCGGAATTGCCGCAATTATTGACGGGGTACACGGCATAGAAGTATTAGGTAGCTTTATAACAGACCAGATTTTGGGTATGCAATGGCTGAACACTTTGCTCGGCATGGCGTTTACCGGAATGTTCGGCGCGGAATTTATGGCAACGCGCTGGGGCGGGGCTATACAATTCTTTATTTACGATACAATCAAAATTATCGTATTGTTATGCTTGCTTATTTTCCTTATCTCTTATATACAGAGCTATTTCCCGCCTGAACGCACGAAAAAGATACTCGGAAAATTTCACGGCATAGGCGCAAACGCCGTTGGCGCATTGCTTGGAACTGTTACACCGTTCTGTTCCTGTTCCTCTATTCCTATTTTTATGGGCTTTACAAGGGCGGGCATATCAAGCGGCGTAACTTTCAGTTTTCTTATTTCAAGCCCGCTCGTCGATTTGGGCGCATTTATACTGTTGGTAAGTGTATTCGGTTTCCCGATCGCAATATCGTATGTAGTTGTCGGTCTATTGCTTGCCATTGTCGGCGGAACTATCATAGAAAAAACAGGCGTTGGTAAAAATGTTCGGGATTTTATACTTGAAGGAGAGATTGCCGAAGTTGACGGTATTGAACTGACAAGGAAAGACCGCTTGATTTATGCAAAAGACCAAATGTTTTCCACACTAAAAAAAGTATGGATTTATATACTGATCGGCGTGGGTACCGGTGCGGCTATTCATAACTACATTCCTACGGAATGGATACAAATGGTACTTGGCGAGGATAAATGGTATAGTGTGCTTGTTGCAAGTATTGTCGGCGCGCCTATGTATGCGGACATTTTTGGAACAATACCTGTTGCCGAAGCGTTATTTTTCAAGGGCGTTGGCGTTGGCACGATACTTTCTTTTATGATGAGCGTTACCGCTCTGTCTTTGCCGTCAATGATTATGTTGGCAAAAGCCGTAAAACCGAAATTGCTCTT
>UQFG01000032.1 GCA_900540175.1 uncultured Mollicutes bacterium
TGTCTTTGCCGTCAATGATTATGTTGGCAAAAGCCGTAAAACCGAAATTGCTCTTTTGGTTTATTTTCATAGTTGTTGTCGGGATTATCGCTATCGGGTATATCTTTAACGCTTTGAACTTTTTATTTATTTAGGAGAATAGAAAATGAATATTATCACATTAGGAAATTGCTGTAAAAAATCGCAGAAGAACCATGAAAACGCAGTTATAGCCGCAAAAAATTGCGGAATAGCTGAACCCGTTGTCAACATCGGAGATATGGCGGAAATAATGAAATACGGTGTAATGGCTACCCCTGCACTTGTTATTGACGGCAAAGTTGTTTCAATAGGGCGTATGCTTTCCGTGGAACAAATCGAAAAATTGATTAAGGACAGATTATAAAATGAGTTGCCCCAATGTAAAAGAGTGTATTTGTCCGAAAATTACCTGCCCGAACCACGGGCAATGTTGTAAATGTGTTATTAAACATAGAAACACGGACAGTTTGCCGTATTGTTTATTCCCCGATAATAACGGAGATAAGTCAAACGAAAACCATTATAGAGTGTTAAAAAAACGCTTTGAAAAATAAAGAGGTACTTCAAAAATTATAAAATACAAACATTTGTTTGTATTTTATTGACAAAACGAAATGGATATGGTATAATGGAAGAGTACAGGTGGAGATATAGCCTGTACTCTTTTGCCGTGCTTTGAAATTAGTACGGCGCACTCCCCTTATGGGAGAGTGGGCGCATAATAGGATTGCGCCGCGGAGAGAGAAGTTCTCCGCTATGTTTCAGCGCAAACTGCGCTGCACCCGAGCCGTCTGAAAAACGAGCCAAGACAGGGCTTTTTAAGCGTACAAATTTTTGAATGCAGAAAGCCTTTGTTTGGTTTTCGTTTTTCGTCGGGCGATGAGGGGCTTTTTTGTGATACGATTTTTCCGGAAAAGCCGTTATATTCCATTGCCCGAAAAAGACGCGCGATGACAGGCTTTTATAAAAGTACCATTTTTAAGAGGAAAGCCGTTGCTATCGTGTGTTTTAAGACGTGCCGTGACGGGGTTTTTTAAGCGTACAATTTTTGGTGTCGGGGCGCGAAAGCGTATTCAACAGCCGGCATCACAATAGAATGGCTAACCACCATAGAGCAATGCAAAGTTGCTAAATACGGTTAAGGTCGGTGATACGCGAAGAGCTGTCAGCGGCTTTTTTGCACCCTTTTTCGGGTATCAATGTCCGCCCCTTTCGGTGTGGATTAAAGATAGAAAAATAAAAACTCGGAGGAACAAATGAGCAATCAAACGACAATCAGACCGCCGTAATCAGGCAAGCAAGCTACCAAGCATACAGCAATCAACAGTAAAAATGCAAGCCCCTCTCTTGCAAGCAAACGGGGAGCAAAATTTGAGAGAATCTCTCCTTATCTGCGATAAGTATAGCTCACTATACTTATTGCGCTTCGCTCCATAAGTTCCGTTCGCCCTTGCAGGGGGCTTTTAACAGAAAAAGAAAAATATTTCGGAGGAAACAGCCATATCGTATTTAGTTTGTAACTTACAGAAAATATCAAATGAGAAAAAGGATAACGTGACGCCCATCGAGTTGGAAAACGAGCGCGACGAAATGTAAAAACTTTTTTGTTGTCTTAATTTTCGGAATTCAAATTGTAATAGTTTTCGCATGGTTATCGACCGATCCTTTCAATAAAATATTCTTCAAAACCACCTTGTTGCAAAGCGATTTCACGTACTTCGATTCCGTTTTGAACCAGTAACGTATTGATTTTTCCCGCAAATTCTGTTTTCGACTGCAACAGAATCGTATCGCCGTTGACTGAAATATCGGAAGCAGAAAGTTTTTTCCTCAATAAATCGGCTGCCGTATCGGAATGATTGCAGACGATTTTCAACCCGCTTTGACAGCGTTGCTCTAATTGTTGAGCGGTTATTTCTTCAAGTAAAACACCGTTGTTGATAATACCGTAGCGAGTAACGATTTTGGCCAGTTCATCCAGTAAATGACTGGAGATTAAAAAAGTTACTCCTTTTTTTCGGTTGAGTGTCAAAATGACATCGTGAATTTCTTTTATTCCTTCCGGATCAAGCCCGTTGATCGGTTCATCCAGAATCAAAAGTTCGGGATGCCCCAATAAAGCGATGGCGATTCCGAGTCTTTGCCGCATGCCGAGTGAAAAATCCTTGGCTTTTTTTTTGCCTGTATTTGCTAGTCCTACCAAATTTAGGTATTCTTTGATTTCTTGTTCGGTACCGCCCGACAAAATGGCAAAGCGCCTCATATTTTCATACGCTGTACAGTTTTTATATAAACCGGGGGCCTCGATCAGAGAACCGATTTTTTTTCTTGCCTGGTCGAGATTTTTACTTTCAAAAAGTTCAATATGACCGGAATCGGGAAAGTTCATACCCAAAATAAGTTTCATAGTACTTGTTTTACCGGCGCCGTTTTTTCCAATAAATCCGTAAATATCACCACGTTTTATGGTCATGTTGATGTGATTGACGGCTATTTTTTCTTTAAATTTTTTTGTTAAATTTTCTGTTTTTAATACCACTTCCATTTTTTCTTCTTTCCTTTCTATTGACAAAAATTTCTTTCTTGATTTATAATGAAAGAGCGATTGAAACAAATGTTTTATTTTGGAACAATTGTTCCGATTGCGTTTCTATTGTAGTGATCTTAATCACTCTTGTCAATCTATGGAACTAAAAAAAATCAGTTATTCATTCCATGCGGAACAAAAAAGGAGATTCTGTACCCTATGAAGAAAAACCAAACAACTTTTTTGAAATTGTGTCTTGCCGATGCTTTGATCCAACTAATGGATTTGCAACCGTATGAAACAATTAGCGTCCATGCGATTTGCGATAAAGCGGGAATCGGAAGAACCACTTATTATCGCCATTTGGATAAAAGAACCGGAAAAGAAGACTTAATTGTTTTTAAAGTGCTGTATGATCAAAAAGTGTATAACGAACGCCATGCCGATGCCGTAAAAAAAGACAGCGGGTATGTGTTACTTCAATTCATTTATGAAAATAAACGACTGTTTTCCACCCTTCATAAAAATGGATTGGTAACGGTTATCATGCGGATTTTTGATGAGGGAAATGATTGGCAGAAAGAAAAAGGAACTTCCTATCTGAGAGCCTTTTTCATTTACGGCTATTTTGGCGTAATCTACGAGTGGATAAAATATGGTTTTGATGAAACACCGGAACAGGTACAAAGGCATATTGCCGAAACATTAGATCGGAAGAGCGTCGTGTA
>UQFG01000033.1 GCA_900540175.1 uncultured Mollicutes bacterium
TTGTTCGTAAAGACTTTCGTTAATTCCTTTAATACTATCTTCATTTTGTTACCCCCTTTGAAGCAAAACCTGAAAATTCTTTTCACTACTTTCATTTTATCAAATTAAGGCCTTTTTTTCAATTCTTACCAAAAAAAAGGCACAAGAATAATCCATTATCCTTGCGTCTTTTTTATTTCAAGAAACATACCATTTGCCATCTACATAAAACGATCGATCATCGGCAAAATAGCCTATATTCGTCAACGAATCATGACTACACGTCACTTGATAAACCGTCTTTTCGTCGATGATCGCTCCGTTCCAATTACAACTTAAAATACCTTTTTCCGTTTCCGTTTGATTTCTCATATGATAAAGAACGACGTTTTCAAACCCCGATGACGTCATCGGTTGTCGATAAACATACTTTATAAAATAGCATAAATAAAGCATATTGAGCCGACTTTGAATGCTTTCTTCGTTGTTTTCATCGAATAGATCAACCGACATTCCGTTTGATTCTTTTCGTAACGTATAAAACAACCTAGACGAATAAGAATTTTGAGTCCGACTGTAAATACCAATGATAAACTGATTTTTAACGGAAATATCCGTCAGCAACATATCCATCCCAAAGGAAAGAATATACTCCATTTGCCGTTCTTCCAATCCAATGAAATGAAGATGATCGGGACCGTCCCTCAAATCACCGTACGAGGAGAAAACATCCTCTTCGAAAATTAAATTACCCGCCTCAAGGGATAAAGACAAATTGCTGACATCGATAATCAGTACCTCCGGTACGACAACGTAAGCAAAATTCAAACTGCGATCCTCAAATGTAATCGTCTGATCGGTTACAGAAGGCAAAATCAAACGCAAAGAGTATTCATCATATGTTGTTTGGTTGATGGTGTAGCATCCTTTTTCAAAAACAACATCTTCAATCGTTTCTAAATACGCTCCGCTTGCGGCACTATAGACAGCCACATCCTCTGTAAAAGAAACATTATCCCACCACTGGTCGCCCCAAATGCTTTCATGAATAGACTGAAAACAGTATTCACCGAATGTCGGAATGTAATAATTCGAAAAATCAAATACAACAACCAACTGATTCAACGAACTGCAGACCGCCTCATCATAGCACATAAAAGACAGAATTCCTTTTTCGATCAAATTGTTGTGATACTCGACTGCTTCGTTTTGATTTCCGGGAAACACTTGCCCCAGTGAAACATTTCCGTTTGAATCGATTTGAAGATTCAACCCACAATCTTTCAGTTCGGCTTGTTGTTCTTTTAAAATTTCCTCGTCTGGTTTTTCACCTGAAGTCGTATCCCGGTTGAATTCAATGGAAGTTGTTCCGGAAAAAGCCAAGCGCTGTGCCGCTAAAAGCGGAAAACAGAATACCAAACACAACAATCCGATCAAAAGAGGCAAAAGGCCTATTTTAATTCCTGTTTTCAATGGGCTTTCCTCCTTTTCTTATAAAAAACGAGTCGTCTTTCCTTTCTTCCTTGATGTAGCCTTGCGTCAATAATTCCTCAAACGTCCAATCCAAAGAAACAGAAAACTCCCGCTTTATTTTTCGTTTGACAAACCCATTTGCTTCGGCGGTTTGATCGATCAATTCCAACGCATAACGAAGCGCCCGATCGCTCTTGACTTTTAAAAGACTGGGAAAAGAGGCAAATGTCCGCCGATTCGACTGATCGATTACCGCGTATTTTCCTTCCATTTGTTCCCGATTAAGCGCAAAATATAACCGAATGGTTTTCCCTCTTACATCAATTCTTACAAACGGTTTTCTTCCGATTCGATACGTTTCGAATTTCCAACTGATTCGATCATGACAATTTCGGTACGTTAACAGGTTTTTTTTCAATTTTAAATACCGCTCTTTGATATCCTCTTCGGCCAACATCAACCGAGCAAAAAAAGATTTTTTATACCGAACCTCCGACTTTATCTCAAGATGCACGGCTTCTTTTTCTTTTAAAAGAACAATCAGTTCCCAACTTAACAATCCCAACAACAAACAACAAGGCATCACGAGCAAAACCGAAAGCCCGAGCGGCGTTAAAGCAAATTGAAAAATCCGCTGAAAAAAAGCAGGCAGTAATACCGCTTTGCCCAAAACAAAGCGCGACGAAATATACAGACCGTCATCCGTTTCATTGCTGCTTCCTTTCGTAAGGTAAGAAAAAGATCCGTTTTCGTTTTTAACAGCGATCACTTCATGAACCCAAAGCGATGCTTTTTTTTCATCGAAGTCAACCGCTTCGTATTGATCGGGTGCCCAGTAAAAGACAATAACATCCCCGACTTCAATCAATGAAGCATCCTGAATGTAGACAATATCGTTTTTTAAATAGCCGCTTGCCGTCATGCTTTCCGATTGGATGACTCCGAATCGTTTTCCCAAAAAAGTATTTCCGTCTAGCAGTAAAAAGGAAACGGAAAGCGCCAAACAAAAGAGCAATACGAGCGCGAAGATCCCATTTCCGATTCCTTTTACCACGCGCCTTCCTATATTACTCTTTTTCATAACTTCTAATCCGAAGACGCCGTTCTTGATAACGATAAGTC
>UQFG01000034.1 GCA_900540175.1 uncultured Mollicutes bacterium
GACCGTTTTTGAAAAATTAAAAACTTGAAAAACCTTGTCATTATTGAATCTTTCGACTTTGGTCGTCGTCATTGGCAGGGGCAATCCATTTTGATACAAATGGCACCCTGAAAAGAAAATATAGACTCTATCAATTGCAATTTATTCTATGACTTTTTCCATATATATCTTTAATGGTTGCATACCGCACTTTTCATAAAATCCAACTGCCCTTTGGTTGAAGCACCAAGCATTTAGTGTCATGTTATAGCACCCGTTTTCTTTTGCGAGTTTCAGTACGGCATCATATAATTTTTTACCTATATGCTCCCCTCTGTACTTCTCGTCCACACATAAATCATCCAAATATAGAGTTTTTATATCCGTTAATATGGTTTCATTTTCGTGTGTTTGATATATACAAAAGGCATAACCTTTAATTACTCCGTTATCGTCTGCAACTAAAATAGGACGATCGTTATCACAGATAATATTTTCAAGTTGTTCTTTCGTGTACTTTGTCCCTACATTAAAAAGATCCGGTCTGCCGTTATGATGTATTAAATTGACTTGTTGTAATAAATTCAAAATAGCAGTTATATCTTTATTCGCTGCCTTTCTTATGTCCATAAATTACCTCACTAAATTATGATTTATCTATCTGGTGATAATCCTGATCTAGTAAATATTTTAGCACAAAATACGTAAAAATACAAAAAATACATTGATTGCATTTCTGTGTATCAATACCCTATGTTTCCTTCTGGCAAGAACGATGTATTTCGATATATTTAGACACCCTAAATATTAATACGTGTCTACTTTTTTTTGACTAGTACAAATATATTCGCAATCACGATTTTAGACATTCCAATATCACACTTTTATTAGACAACGGTGTAGATTCAAAAGTCGTAGCAACTAACGTCGGTCCTTCTTCCGTCGCTACTATAGATGCCTATAACCAAAAGAAAAGACAAGTTAAAAGATGTCTTCAATGGTTTTGGGATAGAATGGATTGTGTGTTTTCTTCTAAAAACCGCCGAAACAGCACAAAATCAACCTATAAAACGGGAAATATTGTCAAAACTGATAGATATACTTTATCCCATTAAGCCTTTTAGGAAAATAAAAAAACCGAAAAATCCAGCGATGACAAGGTTTTTCGGCTATCATTTTATTAATTGGTGCGGAAAATGGGACTCGAACCCACACGCATAAAGCACTACCGCCTGAAGATAGCGCGTCTACCAGTTTCGCCATTTCCGCATCATTAACATTATATCACAAATTCTTCTTTTTCCAAGAAATATTTATGACTTTTCGTTATTTTTTTAAAAAATCGGCTAGATATTCCTGTTTTTTCATCTCCCAGTATTGTCGATCTTCATCTGTAATCGGACGAAGGATGCGACAAGGGTTGCCGGCGACGATAACACCGGACGGAATATCTTTCGTAACGACCGATCCCGATCCGATGACAACATTATCACCGATGGTAACACCGGGATTTACCACAACCGATCCGCCGATCCAAACATCGTTTCCTACCCGAATCGGAGACCCGAATTCCAATTGCTCCTTACGGATATCCTTATCAATCGGATGGCCAGCTGTATAAAAACAACACCTCGGAGCAATAAAAACATTATCTCCAAAAACGATCGGATTAACATCCAAAAAGACGCAATCGTAATTTGCATAAAAATTCTCACCGATAAAAATATGACTGCCGTAATCACAGTGGATTGTCGGTTCAATATGAAAAGAAGATTTGGTTCCGCCGAAAAGATCGCGAATGATGCTTCGTCTTCCTTCAAAATCGAGTGGATCGGAATGGTTGTATAAATACGTCAATTTCAACGCTTTGGCATGCATTTGGGCCAATTCTTCATCTTTGGCAACATAAAGTTTACCGGATAACATCCGTTTTCTTTCTGTCTGTAAAGAATAAGCATATTCTTGATTGATTTTTTTCCATATCGCCGTTTGAAGGACCGGGAAAAGCAAATCTTGGGGCAAATGATCCAGCAATAAAAAATCACTTTCCAAAAAAGATTCGCTGCAAACTTCGGCAATAAAGATCTGACCATACCAACTGCTGGTGTGATCCGTTTCCACTTTAAGATAAGAAAAGGGATGGATGATTCCGTTTTGAAGATGCTTTTGCTGCAATAATTGTTCCGCCGACTTTAAAGGATCGGCTCCCTTTTCAAGGAGCGCAGCTGGAATGCTGTAGGCGTTTTTTGTTTGATCCAAACAAAAAACCCATTGATTGAAATAGCGAACGGCCACCATGATAAACGACAAGTTCGATTCTTCTACAGATGAGCAAAATTCTAAGTTCATAAAAAAACTCCTTATAAAGATAAAAAAGACCTAAAAAATTAGGACTTAAAAAGACTGGCGCCCGCAGTAGGACTCGAACCTACGACACCATGATTAACAGTCATGTGCTCTAACCAACTGAGCTATGCAGGCATATAAAAAACAAAGAGAAGCCCGGCAACTACCTACTCTCGCACAATGTACTACCATCGGCGTT
>UQFG01000035.1 GCA_900540175.1 uncultured Mollicutes bacterium
CATCTACAGCCAAATGTAATGTGGAATAGATCTTGTTAAACCAAAAGAGACCTGAGGCATCCATTTGAATTAATTCACCAAAATATTTAGCTCTGGACTTTCTAGGATGGGCTTTGTCACTACTTAATAAAAGATCATCAATAATTAGGTTTGATAAATATCAAGAATTATTGAAACTTAAAGAGCATAGAATTTCACAAGCAAAAGCGATAAAACTTATCATTAAAGTACTTGAAGAAAAACAGCTAGTGCTGGATGAATGGGATAGTTCTAGTTGGGCATTATTTGTGGATAAAGCTATAGTCCATAAAGGTAAAAGCATATCCTTCATCTTCAGCAATGGAACGAATGTTAAAATAGAGGCTATTCAGTGAAGTAAATCTAAAATAGGATATCTTATAAAAAAGGCATTAAGAATAGGAAGCAAATTTCTTATTTTTTGTTACTTTTTCAATTAACACTTTGATAAAAAATTATTGCATAAAATTTGTAAAATCTATAAATCTTTGACATAATAAAGATAGAAATATGTTGTAGGGAGTAAATCAGTTTATTTATCAAGATTGACTGGTCTTGTCAAGTTCTCTTAGACATTACAGTTATGCAGATTAATTAAACTCCCTTAATGAATGTATTTAAGGGAATTTTTTGTTTGTTGTTAAATATAAATTAGGATAGGAAGGACGATTTCAATGTATAGAAAAATAGATCTTGTATTAAAGGTGATACTCTTACGTTAATATTAGTCAAGATAATTTTTTATTGATTATTTTGACTATCGACAATTTTAAAAAGAAAGGATGAGTATTAAGGATATGTTTAAAAACAAATCTCTTAAATTATTTTTAATGTTAACTTTTCCAAAGAGCATCGAGGCGGCTGCCCACACGACAGCCGCCTTACTTTTTATCACTTAAAAAATCAAATTATCTTTTTGGGGAACGTTTTGAATGAACATTATATAATAGATTGGCAGATAAATTATTTTATCCTTTTGAGAAACAATGCGTTCGTTTGATAAAACATATCCGCGTTGAATGCGGTAATCTTCATTGGAAACGAAATGATTCAACGCGCTATGAACGGTATAATCTTTGCCCGATTTTACTTCAATCGGAAAAACGCAAAGATTTTCATAATCGTCAATGAGATAATCGACTTCGCCTTTGTTGCGATTATCGTAGTAGTAAAGTTCAAAACCGTGTGCAATCAATTCGCTTGCAACGACGCTTTCATACACAGAACCCAAATTGATGCTTTTATCGTCATCCAGAATTGCACGGATATTGGCGCCGTATAAAATGTTTGTCAACAAACCTACGTCATTCAAATATAATTTCAAAAGATTCTTGGATTCCGACTCTTTGAGCGGGTAAACGGGATTGGAAATGGCTTTTACTTCCAAAGCGATACCGGCATTGATGAGATAATCGAATTCATCCGCATAATCGGAAAATCTTGAACCTTTCTTCTTTTCGATATCTTGCACGACAACGCGTTTTTTCTTGTTTGCGAGATTGGACGGAATCAAATCGTAAATGCGGGCGATTTTCAATTTATGTTCCGCATCGTATTTGGAAGCGTCCGCAACGTAGTATTCGTGTGTTTCCGATTGAAGTTCGCGGATGCGCTGTATATTATGCGTTTCGAGATAGGTATTGACGGAATCGGGAAGCCCGCCGACAAGCAAATATTTGCGGAATAAATCCAACATTTTGCCGTGAGTGCTTTCATCGAGTGATTCAAGACGTTCAAACTTGGTGCGTATTGCGTTTACAGCGTATCCGTTTACGCCGTTTGCAAGCGCAAATTCTTCGAAATCAAGAGGAAACATTCGTATTTTGCGAATGCTGCCCATAGGGATAGACGTCGTTTTTGCTAGTGTAACGCCAAGCAAAGAACCGCTTGCGATATAGGTAAATTTTCCGTCTTGCTGCAAAAATTTCAAAAGGGTAAGCAATTCCGGATACTGTTGAATTTCGTCGAGAAAAATAAGGGTGTCGCTTTTGCTGCCCATTTTATTCCCGGCAATCATGCTGACTTGCAAATAAAAATCTTCGACCGTATTGATGGAAGAAAAGAACTTGCCTCCCTTAAAATCTTCAATCATGTTGATTTCAATAAAATTAGAGAAAAGTTTTTTCCCTACATGGCGAATAATATACGTTTTGCCGACCTGACGCGCCCCGTCAACCAACAAAATCTTTTTTGATTCGGATTGTAAGTGTTCTTCTATGACCGATTGAATTTTGCGAAAAAGCATACCGTTACCTCCGTTCAGTTCGTTACGATAATAGTATAACAGACCTTTTAACACTTTTCAATCATTTATACGTACAAAAATTCACACTTTTCAAATAGAATTGCGCACATAAAATCACACTTTTCAAAATTTTGTCGAAAAAGCGTAACCCCCTTGATTTACTATGCAGGTTTGTCAAACAAATGTTACAAAGAATGTAAATAATTTAGGAGTACCTCATTGGGTGTTCTCCAACCCAATGGTCGC